>NZ_JAENMQ010000010.1:0-180092 GCF_016771845.1 Lelliottia jeotgali
TACGTAATGACATGGTATCTCTCGCATCCCAGGGCATAAGCGACTCCAAAAACGGGTTCGTATGCCTTAGTTGTAAGTGTCTACCATGTCCCCGAACAAGTGTTCATGATGTCCCCGGACCGCACACTCCTACAGGGAGAGGGAGAAAACACTAAAAACGGCAACCTTCGGGTTGCCGTTTTGCTTTTACCTTTTTTAACTGTGCTTATTCTTCAACTCAAACCGCGGCGACACCAGCCCGTACAGCGTCCAGCCCATAAACGTCACCATCGCGCCGTACAGCATTGCTTCCTGTCCGGAAGAGTAGAGGGCATAGAAGCTATAAATCGCCCCGACCAGCGCCACGAAATTCGCGATCTTCGCTTTGCGCGGGTCGACGTTCGCCATCTTCTGAATAATCACCAGCGCCGCCATCGACAGAATGTACGGAATGATGTTGGTCACCACCGCCAGGTTGACCAGCACGTTGAACTGGCTGTTCAGCGACGGGCTAATGGTCATCAGCGACAAACCGCTCTGGAAAATCACAATCGCTAACATGCCCTGAACCGGCGCATCTGCTTTGCTGACGCGGGAGAAGATTTTCGGGAAATAACCGGAGTCAGCGGACGATTTAAACACCTGCGCAATGGTGAACTGCCAGCCGAGCAGCGAACCGCAGCAAGACATTACCATCAGGCCCATGATCACTTTCCCGACTTCCGGGGTGAACATCTGCGCAAACGCCAGGCCAAACGGGGCGGTGGAGTTCGCCAGATCCATGTTTGGCACGATCCCGGCAATCACGTTGGTGGAGATGATATAAATTACCGCTGCGCCCAACGTCCCGCCCAGCACCGCGATCGGTACATTGCGTTCTGGATTCTCCACGACTTCAGCGTTGGCACACGCCGATTCCAGCCCCAGGAACGCCCACAGCGTCATGGCGATAGACGACCCGACCGCCGTAAAGAACGGCACGTGATGTGGGTTCCAGGAGTTTGCGTACAGCGTCGGGCTAAACCAGAACCAGCCGATAATGCACAGACCCACCACCGGGATGATCACGCCCCAGACGGTGACACTGCTGATCTGCCCGGTAATGCGTGCGCCGCCAAAGTTTGCCACGGTACACAGCCACAGCACGCCGATGGTCGCCAGTCCAATCTGCACCGGCGTCAGTGCGACGCCGAAGAGTTCCGTACCGTAACCGACTGCCGATATGGCAATCGCCACGTTGGCAATCAGCAGTGACACACCGTAAGTGTAGTTGGCCATAAAGTTGCCCGACTTACCGAAGGCATACTCCGCGTAACCGCCCATCCCGCCGGACTTGCGGCTGAACATCCCGCATTTGGCAAAGGCCCACGCCAGCGCCATCGAGCCGACGGCTGTCACCAGCCAGGAGATAATGGAGATCGTCCCGACCTCCGCCAGTTTGGTCGGCAGCATGATGATGCCGGAGCCCATCATATTCACCATCGTCAATACGGTGAGCTGCACCACACCCATCTTGTTGGATTTCTTACTCATAGTTTTTCCCCTTTCAGCAGCGTGGGCTGTGCGGTTGGCTGCTTAATGACATAACAGCGGACCTGTTTACGACCATCACACTCTTCGACGTAAACGCCCTGTAGCTCAGGCGCAAAGCCCGGCAGAAGGTTGATCCCTTCTTCCAGCGCGGTGAAGTAATGCAGCACTGAATCGCCCCACACTTCGCCAGGGACCACGCACAGCACGCCCGGTGGGTAAGGGAGCGCCCCTTCAGCCGCAATACGACCTTCGGCATCACGCAGGGAAACCAGCTCCACTTCGCCGCGCAGATAGGCGTAATTCGCCTCCTGTGGATTCATCTTCACAGGCGGGAAATGCGCCTTGCGGAACATCTCTTTTTGCAGCTGTTTCACGTTGTGGCGGGCGTAGAGATCGTGCATCTCCTGGCAAATCTGGCGCAGGGAATAACCGGCGTAACGTTCAGGATGCTGTTTGTAGAGTGACGGCAATACTTCTTTGAGCGGCGCGTCGGTTTCCAGCAATTTCTCAAAACGCACCAGTTGGGCAATCAGTTGCTGCAACTTGCCCATATCCTCAGCAGGGGTCAGCAGGAACAAGATTGAGTTGAGGTCGCATTTCTCCGGCACCACGCCGTTTTCACGCAGGAAATTGGCGAGGATTGTGGCCGGTACGCCGAAATCTTCATACTCACCGGTACGTGCGTTGATGCCCGGCGTGGTCAGCAGCAATTTGCACGGATCGATAAAATACTGATGTTCAGCGTAGCCTTCAAACGCATGCCAGTTTTCTCCCGGTACAAAGTGGAAGAAGCGCAGGTCAGAGGAAATCTCCGCCGTCGGCCAGCTTTCCCACGGTTTTCCGTCGACCATATCTGGCACAAACGGGCGGATAAACTGACAGTTTTGCAGGATCAATTTACGGGCTTCGATGCCATTCACCACGCAGTCCATCCACATGTTGCGTCCGCTTTGGCCTTCGTGCATCCGGGCGTTGATGTCCAGAGCGGCAAACAACGGATAAAACGGGCTGGTGGAGGCGTGCATCATAAAGGCATTGTTCAGGCGTTTGTGCGGAACGTAGCGCTGCTGGCCTTTGATGTGGCTGTCTTTCTTGTGAATTTGCGAAGTCTGAGAGAACCCGGCCTGCTGTTTATGCACCGACTGGGTAACCAGGATCCCCGGATCGTTCTCGTTCAGTTCCAGCAGCAGCGGGGAACAATCCGCCATCATCGGAATAAATTGCTCGTAGCCGACCCACGCAGAGTCAAACAGAATGTAGTCACACAGATGACCAATTTTATCGACAACCTGACGAGCGTTATAGATGGTGCCGTCATAAGTACCAAGCTGGATCACCGCCAGGCGGAACGGGCGCTGATCGCGGGTGCGGCCCGGTGCCACTTCAGCCACCAGTTCACGCAGATAGTTCTCTTCGAAGCAATGCGCATCTATCCCGCCGATAAAGCCGTACGGGTTGCGCGCGGTTTCCAGATAAACCGGCGTGGCTCCCGCCTGCAACAGTGCGCCGTGGTGGTTGGATTTGTGGTTGTTGCGGTCGAACAGCACCAGGTCGCCTGGCGTCAACAGGGCATTCAGCACCACTTTATTGGACGATGATGTTCCGTTTAGCACGAAGTAGGTTTTGTCGGCGTTAAACACTTTGGCCGCATGTTTTTGTGCCGTGCACGGCGCACCTTCGTGAATGAGCAGATCGCCCATTGCCACGTCGGCATTACACAGGTCAGAGCGGAACAGCGTCTCACCGAAGAAATCAACGAATTGATTCCCGGCCGGGTGACGGCGGAAGAACTGGCCCCCCTGATGCCCTGGGCAGTCAAAGGCGCTATTGCCTTGTTTAACGTAATCGACCAGCGCACGGAAGAACGGCGGGCGCAGCTGGGTTTCATACTTCAGGGCAGCCGCTTCAAGCTGACGCCCGTAGAAATCGTTGCTGGTGTCGTTGCACTCAAAAACACCCTGAATGCGCGGTAAATATTCTGCTGGGACAATCTCTTCTTTGTGTGTGGCGATAAATACCGGAATTTCAAATCCAGTGGCTTCTATTTCTTCTATGGTGCCATTAAATATATCGCCAACGGCCAGAACAACGGCAGCAACATCAATATAATCCGTCGCTGTGACATCAGTCATTTCACGTGTGGTTGTAAAGCAGTCCGGGCAAGCGCGGCTGGCCGCGATTTTTAACATCTTCATAATTATCTCTTTATTTTAGGCAATATTTGTCCTTCGACTTCGTATAAAAATGAAATCGAAATATTCCGGAAAAAAAAGCAAAGAGGGGCCGCTGATAAAAAATCAGTTAATTGCTTTTAGATGAAATAAATCCACGCCGTCCGGTGACGGAAAAAAGCGGATTTAAGGGAAAGGAGCGCAGCGCCCACAGGCAAGTGCCTGTAAGTCAGGAGTTTTCAGGATAACCTGTAAGCAGACGCGCCCTGGGTCGAAGGACTACCGGGCGTTGAAGAAATGAAAATCAAAGCTATTGCGGTGGGCGAACATCATAATATGTGTTGTCCGCCTAATATGAGGCATTAAACGATTGTTGTTTTCCATGAGTACATTTCCTTTCAGTAATTGAAAGCAAGGCCATTTTATCCATGAAAAGGCAGCAAACCGTGAAGAAGATCACCAATAACCGATCATATCAGAAATAAATATTCGTTTTGCGTGAATAGAGCAGTGCATAACGCTGGTTTGTATTAATAATGTTAATACAATGTATTTCTGATGTGTTTGATTATTTTAAGGGGAGCATATATATGCGTCCACTTAATAATTAAATACGTAACATTAAGCTGTATTAATTGAATTGAGTTAATTCTGAATAAGTATTCAAAGCATGAACCGATAACCGATACCGGTTTCAGTTAATAAATGGCGGGGGCGTGCGGGGTCCATCTCCAGCTTCTGACGAAGGTGGCCCATATATATGCGTAAATAGTGACTATGCTCGACGGCGTTCGGTCCCCAAACCTGGTTCAACAGCTGGCGTTGGGTCAGGACTTTGCCGTGATTGTTGAGGAGCACCGCCAGCAGGCGAAACTCAATTGGGGTGAGATGGATCTCTTCTGCACCGCGCAGGATGCGACGTGCAGGCAGATCGACCTGAATATCCGAAAAAGTATACACCGGGTCGGAAGGCGTGGTCGCACTGTGGCGGCGCAATGCTACGCGCAGTCGCGCCTGAAGTTCGCCAATACCAAACGGCTTACTGAGATAGTCGTCGGCCCCGGCGTCAAGCGCTGCAATTTTGTCCGTCTCTTCGGCGCGCGCCGAGAGCACAATGATCGGCATCTGGCTCCACTGGCGCACTTCGCGGATAAAATCGAGGCCGTCACCGTCGGGCAGGCCGAGATCAAGGATAACCAGATCGGGTTTGCGGGTGGCGGCTTCGATAAGCCCCCGCTGTAATGTCCCGGCGTCATACACGCGCAAGCCGTCGCCTTCCAGCGCAGCGCGCACGAAACGACTAATAGCGAGTTCATCTTCGACAATCAGGACGTTAATCACAAATCCTCTGGTAATTCATCAAGTTCTGGCGGGACATCTAGCGGAAGTGTAACACAAAAACAGGCCCCGCCTTCCGGGCGGTTATGGGCGGTAATCGTCCCGCCGTGAACGTCAACAATCGCCTGGCAAATTGCCAGCCCCAGCCCGACGCCGGGTATCGCCGACTCTTTATTCCCGCGTGCAAACTTCTCAAATATAGCGGCTTCCTGACCCGCCGGAATTCCCGGCCCGTCGTCCCACACTTCGAGGCGGAGTGCCTGATGGTAGACGCCCGCATTGAGGCCAATTTCCGCTTTTGCACCGGCGTATTTCGCAGCGTTCTCCAGCAAGTTGATCAGCACCCGTTCAAACAGCGGCCCGTCGACGTGGATCAGCGTCAGCGGTTCTGGCATATCGAGGGTAATATGCCGCCCGCCCAGGCCCGGCTCCAGCATTTTCAACGCACTGCCGACCACCTCTTCCAGCGTCAGCCACTCTTTTTTCAGGTTAAATCCGCCGGACTGAATGCGTGCCATGTCGAGCAAATTATTGACCAGCCGGGTGGTGTTCAGCACGTACTGGCGGATTTCGCTGGCCTGCAGTGCGTGCGGGGAATTTTCCGCCGCCAGATCCAGCGTCAGGATCTCCGACTGACCAAATAGCACGGTGAGCGGAGTGCGCAGATCGTGCGACAGCGCCGCCAGCAGAGAGTTACGAATGCTCTCGCGCTCGCTCGCCAGCCGCGCCTGTTCTTCGCTGGTGGTCAACGCCAGACGCTCCAGGGCGCTGGCGACCAGCAGGGTAAAGGTCTCCAGCAGACGCTGCTGTTCCGGGATCATCAGCTGGCGTAAATTCGACGGCTCAACAATCACCAGCCCGAGCGTTTTGTCGGCGCTGCGCAGGGGCAAAATCAGATACGGTACACCGGGCAGGGTGTCCGTGCCGGCTCCCGCAGGTAGACCTTTATCAAAACTCCAGCGAGCAATGGCTTCATCCCAGGGGGTCATGCCAGTGGCGGAGGTCAGCGGGCGTAATTTTCCGTGCTCGTCCGGAAGCAAAATCAGGCTGCTGGCCTGGAAGGTGGAACGAATAAACTGCTCGCTAGTCTGGACGATATCCAGCGGCGTGCGCCCGACCGCCAGTGATTTCGACATCTCATACAAGTGTCGCGTACGCTGTTCGCGGTAGCGGGCGATACGCGCCTGATAGCGCACGCCGGCGGTGAGATTACCGATCACCAGCCCGACGGTGAGCATCACCGCGAAGGTCAAAATGTACTGCACATCCGACACGGCGAGCGTCCCGCGCGGGGCGATAAAGAAGAGGTCAAAGCTGGCGACGTTAATCACCGTGGCGAGTACCGACGGCCAACGCCCGTACAGCAATGCCACTACCACTACGCCGAGCAGATAGATCATCACCAGGTTGGCGGCGTCAAAGGCAATCAGCCACTGGCTGGCGACAATGGTAATTAAAGCGCACAGCACCGTCGCCACCAGACAGCCTCTGAGCTGGATGCGCCATTTGTCACCAAAGGTGCGCGCATCAGGGGTGCGACCGGGCAGGGGAGCGGGTTTTTCATCAAGCGCGACAATCACCAGATCCAGATCCGGCGCGCGTTTTGCCAGTTTATCGGCAAAGGATTCGCGGCTGAACCAGCGGCGGTTCTGGCGGCGACCAATGACGATTTTGCCGAGATTGTGCTCGCGGGCGTAGCGTAGAATGGCTTTATCTTCTGCCGGATCGGACAGAGTGGCGGTTTCCGCACCCAACTCCTGCGCCAGACGCAGGGCGCTGAGGATCGCGCGCCGCTGATTCTCAGGCAGGGCGTGCAGGTGCGGCGTCTCAACATAAACTGCATGCCAGGCGCTGCCAAATTTTGCCGCCAGCCGGGCCGCAGTGCGCACCAGTTTCTCATTGCCGCTGTTATGCCCAATGCACAACAAAACGGCGTCGCGGGTGTGCCAGACCCGATCCTGTCCCTGCCGATCGCGCCAGGCGCGCATCTGATCGTCCACCCGGTCGGCGGTGCGCCGCAGTGCCAGTTCGCGCAGGGCAATCAGGTTCCCTTTGCGGAAAAAATGTTCGATGGCACGTTCGGCCTGCCCGGCGATATAAACTTTGCCTTCGTGCAGACGCTGGCGCAGATCGTCCGGGGGAAGGTCGACCAGCACCACTTCATCGGCGGAATCAAAAAAGGGATCGGGGACGGTTTCGCGTACCTGGATGCCAGTGACGCCGCTGACGACGTCATTCAGGCTTTCCAGATGTTGCACGTTAACGGTGGTAAAGACGTCGATACCCGCTTCCAGCAGCTCTTCAACATCCTGCCAGCGCTTGGGGTGACGAGAGCCTGGCGCATTGCTGTGCGCCAGTTCGTCCATCAGAATCAGGGCGGGACGGCGGGCAAGGGCGGCGTCGAGATCAAACTCGGTGACCAGACGGCTGCGGTGGTTGATGCGCCGAGCGGGCTGTGTCGCCAGCCCCTCCAGCAGCGCCGCTGTCTCCTTGCGTCCGTGGGTTTCCACCACGCCAATCAGAATATCCAGCCCCTGGGCCCGTAAACGCTGCGCTTCTGTCAGCATGGCGTAGGTTTTCCCGACGCCCGCACAGGCACCGAAAAACACTTTTAATTTGCCGCGATGCGCTTCAGCGGTCTGTTCAAGCAGCCTGTCCGGATTCGGACGCAGGGGCTCGTCGGTCATTTAGTTTTTCCTTAACGCGTCCAGCGACATATTCAGCTCAACAATGTTTACGACCGGCATGCCAAGAAAGCTGACCAGCGGTTTTTGCGTGTGTTCGGCCACCAGTTTTGTGACCTGTTCGGTGGTCAGCCCGCGTGCGGCAACGACGCGTGGAATTTGCCACGCCACGGCGGCAGGTGTCAGGCTGTAATCCAGTCCGCTGGCGGATGCGGTAACCAGCTCAACCGGCACGCTTGCGCTTGCCTGCGGATTGGCGGCGCGCAGGGCGCTAACGCGCTCGCTCACGGCTTTATCCAGCTCCGGGTTACTCCCGGCCAGGTTGCTGCCGCCCGAAGCCATTGGATTATACGGGCTTTCTGCGGTGGCGGAAGGACGTCCCTGGAAGTAGCCCGCGTCGGTAAAGTTCTGCCCAATCAGGCGCGAACCACGGTTCTCACCGTTTTGCAGTATCAGCGAGCCGTTTGCCTGATCCTTAAACCACCACTGCCCCAGCGCGGTGGTCACCAGCGGATACAGCCCCCCGGTGACAAGAGACAGCAGAATAAACAGAAGTATAGCGGGACGTAACATAGTCATTTGATTTCTCTCTTAAACCAGCCCGAACGCGGTCAGTAACAGGTCGATAATTTTGATCCCGATAAACGGCACCACTAATCCGCCAAGACCGTAAATCCACAGGTTGCGGCGCAACATGGCGGCGGCGGTCAGCGGTTTATAGCTCACCCCTTTCAGCGCCAGTGGGATCAGGAAGACAATAATCAGGGCGTTAAAAATGACGGCGCTGAGAATTGCCGAGGCCGGGGAGTGCAGGTGCATTACGTTCAGGGCGTTCAACTGCGGATAGGTCGCCGCAAACGCCGCCGGGATAATGGCGAAGTATTTCGCCACATCGTTGGCGATACTGAAGGTGGTGAGCGACCCACGCGTCATCAGCATCTGTTTCCCGATGTGGACCACTTCGATCAGCTTGGTCGGGTTAGAATCCAAATCGACCATGTTGCCTGCTTCCTTCGCGGCCTGAGTCCCGGAGTTCATCGCCACCGCCACGTCGGCCTGAGCCAGCGCCGGAGCGTCGTTAGTGCCGTCGCCGGTCATCGCCACCAGACGGCCTTCCGCCTGGTACTGACGGATCAGCGCCAGTTTTGCTTCCGGCGTCGCTTCAGAGAGGAAATCATCCACCCCCGCTTCGGCGGCAATCGCGGCGGCGGTCAGAGAGTTATCCCCGGTGATCATCACCGTTTTGATCCCCATTTTGCGCAGCTGAGCAAAGCGTTCTTTAATGCCGCCTTTGACGATATCTTTCAGGGCAATCACCCCGAGAACGTTCGCCCCTTCGGCGACCACCAGCGGCGTAGCACCCTGACGTGCCACGCTTTCGACCAGCTGATCAACCTGCGGCGGGAAGTGGCCATTGTTTGCCTCGATGTGGCGACGAATGGCATCCACCGAGCCTTTACGGATCATGCGCTCCTGGATGTTAATCCCGCTCATCCGCGTTTGCGCCGTGAAGGGCACAAAGGTGGCGTGCAGGCTTTGTACGTCGCGCTGACGCAGATTGAAGCGCTGTTTCGCCAGAATCACGATGCTGCGCCCTTCCGGTGTTTCATCCGCCAGCGAGGAGAGCTGCGCCGCGTCGGCCAGCGTTTTTTCATCGACGCCCGGAGCAGGCAGGAAATCCGACGCCTGACGGTTCCCTAGAGTGATGGTCCCGGTTTTATCCAGCAGCAGCACATCCACGTCGCCCGCCGCTTCGACCGCACGGCCGCTGGTAGCGATCACGTTCGCGCCGAGCATCCGGCTCATCCCGGCCACGCCAATCGCCGACAGCAGGCCGCCGATGGTGGTGGGGATCAGGCAGACCAGCAGAGCCACCAGCACCGTGACGCTTACTGCTGCGCCGCCATAGGCGGAGAACGGCCACAGGGTGGCGGTTGCCAGCAGGAAGACGATGGTCAGGGCCACCAGTAAAATGGTCAGCGCGATTTCGTTCGGCGTTTTGCGACGCTGCGCGCCTTCGACCATCGCGATCATCCGGTCGAGGAAAGTTTCGCCAGGGTTAACGCTGCACTGGATCACCAGCCAGTCAGAGAGAATGCGCGTCCCGCCGGTGACCGAGGCAAAATCGCCACCGGACTCGCGGATCACTGGCGCAGATTCCCCGGTGATGGCGCTTTCGTCCACCGACGCGCCACCTTCAAGCACTTCGCCGTCACACGGAATGATGTCCCCGGCTTCCACCAGCACCACGTCGCCTTTGCGCAGTTCATCTGCCGGGACGTGATCCATCTGCGCGCCATATTTCGGCTCACGCAGTTTGCGGGCGAAGGCGGTCTTTTTGACCCCTTTCAGGCTGTTGGCCTGCGCCTTGCTGCGGCCCTCTGCCAGTGCTTCGGCAAAGTTGGCGAACAGCACGGTAAACCACAGCCACAGGCTGATCGCGCCGGTAAAGAAGGCATCGCCCGTCAGGTGTCCGGTGCTCATGGCGATGGCTAACGCAGTGGTGACCACGCTGCCAATCCAGACGATAAACATCACCGGGTTATGCCACTGCACGCGCGGGCTAAGTTTTTTCACCGCATCCATCAACGCCTGGCGAACCAGGGTCGGTTCTAAGAGGGCCAGTTGTTTACGACTCATGACTGATATCTCCGCTCAGTTAGCGTAAAGAAAGATGTTCCGCGACCGGGCCTAACGCGAGGGCGGGGATAAAGGTCAATGCACCGACCAGCAGGACGGTACCAATCAGCAGGCCAATAAACAGCGCGCCGTGTGTCGGCAGCGTACCGGTTGAGGTGGGCTGAATTTTTTTACTTACCAGCGACCCGGCGATAGCCAGCACCGGCACGATGACACCAAAACGACCGAAGAACATGCAGAACGCCAGCAGGCAGTTCCAGAACGGTGAGTTGGCGCTCAACCCGGCAAAGGCGCTGCCGTTGTTGTTGGCGGCAGACGAGACGGCGTACAGCACTTCACTAAAACCGTGGATGCCTGGGTTGAAGATGCCGCTGCGTCCGGCTTCAGTCATCAGCGCCAGTGCGGTACCGATCAGGACCAGAGCCGGTGTGACCAGGATGGCGAGGGCGGTCAGTTTCATCTCGCGCACGTCGATTTTTTTACCCAGATACTCCGGCGTGCGGCCAATCATCAGCCCGGCGATAAACACTGCCAGCAGGACGAACAGCAACATGCCGTACAGACCGGACCCGACGCCGCCGAAGACCACTTCGCCGATCTGCATCAGCCACATCGGGATCATCCCGCCCAGTGCGGTGAAAGAGTCATGCATAGCATTCACCGCCCCGCAGGAGGCCGCCGTTGTGACCACCGCATACAGACTGCTGGCGAGAATACCGAAGCGGCTCTCTTTGCCTTCCATATTGATACTGCTGTCAGCACCCAGTTGCAGGAAGTGGCTGTTACCTTGCCACTCCGCCCACATCACCAGCGCCGCGCAGACCACGAAGATAATGGACATCGCCCACAGCAAGGTTCGGCCCTGACGGCGATCGCTCACCGCATCACCGAACGCAAAGCACAGCGCGGTGGGGATCAGGAAGATAGCCAGCATCTGTACGACGTTAGTCAGCGCGGTCGGGTTTTCGAACGGATGCGACGAGTTGGCATTAAAGAAGCCACCGCCGTTGGTCCCGAGCATTTTGATCGCCTCTTGTGACGCCACCGGTCCCATCGGCAGCATCTGTTTCACCCCTTCCAGCGAGGTGTAAGACGAGTAGGGCAGGAGGTTTTGCAACGTCCCTTGCTGAATAAAGAACAGGGCGATCAGCAGAGAAATCGGCAGCAGCACCCACAGCGTGATACGCGTGAGATCCACCCAGGCGTTACCCAGCGTGTTGATTTTCTGACGGGCAAAGGCGCGGGTCAGGGCGAAGATCACCGCAATCCCACTGGCGGCAGAGAGGAAGTTCTGCACGGTTAGCCCGACCATCTGACTGAAATAACTCAGTGTTGTTTCCCCGGCATACGACTGCCAGTTGGTGTTACTGACAAAGCTGACCGCAGTGTTCAGCGCCAGATGCCAGGACAGGCCCGGCAATTGCTGCGGATTCAGCGGCAGGATGCCCTGCAACATTAGCATTGCAAACAGCGCAGCCAGCCCGACGATATTCAGCAGCAAAAGGGCGACCAGATACTGACGCCAGTTCATCTCCTCGGTGTTTATACCGAGAACTCGCCAGACTCCTTTTTCGACGCCCCCAACCGCAGGCAGTGCGCCGCCGTTAATCATCCGCGCCAGCCAGGTTCCCAGTGGCCTTGCGAGCAAGAAAAGCACCAGCAGGAAGCTGGCGATCAGTAAAAATGCCTGGGCCACCATCAGAAGGCCTCCGCATTAATCAGGGCATAAATCAGATAGCCCAACAACAGGAACACCAGCACGATGCCAGCAATCAGACCTGCACTCACAATTCACCTCCGGGTGACATTTGTCTTTGTGCAAAAGGTAGGATTTATGGCGCAAAGATTTCGCAAAAATCAGCGGGGTGGGTGTAAAAAAAGTATAAAAATGACAAAACCCTGATTTAACTAATGATAAGTATCCTGTTAACTTTTATGTAACTTAATTACAGGTGGAATGTAAATATTCACTAAACGGACGAAAATAAGTGGTCGGATGAGTAGTAAAATTACAAACAAAGCGGTACTATTTTAGCCAGATAACCACTTTTGAATTTTCCGGATAACGTTTCCGGCCAGCTATAGGGGAGAAAATCATGGATCTGTATAAAGAGTTTCCAGCACATGTAGTCTTTTTACGTCGCACCTTCGCCGTAGTGGCCGGGATTGTGGCGCTGCCAGTGATGTTGTTCTGGAAAGACCGTGCCCGTTTTTACAGCTATCTGCACCGCGTCTGGGCGAAAACCAGCGAGAAACCGGTATGGATGGACCAGGCCGAAAAAGCGACCTGCGATTTTTACTAAGATAAGACAAAGATTCGCATAGCAATGTCGAGCCGCCACAGAAATGTGGCGGTTTTTTTTATGCTTATACCTTCCCATACGTAAGCCAAGCGAAGGTTACACTTGCTCCTGTAACATAACTTAAACATTATAGAGTTCGTCATCCCGCCTTTTAAGGGATACACGACGCGGTTTCGGCCTGCGGTCAGAAACGCTACGCTTAGGTTATGGACAATTATTCAGGAGTGTTATGACCACGCATCTGGTCTGGTTTCGCGCGGATCTGCGCCTTCATGACAACATCGCGCTTGCTGCGGCCTGTCGTTCACCCAACGCCCGCGTGCTGGCCCTGTTTATCGCCACGCCCGAACAGTGGCGGGAACACGGCATGGCTCCGCGACAAGCTGCGTACCTGCGCGCGCATCTCAATGAACTGCAACAGGGGCTGGCGCAGAAAGGCATTCCGCTCATTTATGACGAGGTGAGCGATTTTGCCGCGCAGAGCGACAAAGTGCAGCAGCTCTGCGAAGAGCATCACGTAACCTATCTTTTTTATAATTATCAGTACGAATTCAACGAACAGCAGCGCGACCGACAGCTGGAAAAAATGTTGGATACGGTGGTGTGTCAGGGATTTGACGACAGCGTGATGTTAGCCCCCGGCAGTGTAATGACCGGCAACCACGAAATGTATAAAGTCTTTACCCCGTTCAAAAATGCCTACATTAAGCGGCTGAAAGAAGGGCTGCCGGAATGTGTCGCCGCACCTGCTGCCAGAGAGAACGCACTGACTGTTTCCGCTGATCTTCATTTCGATTACCCCCAGACTGATTTCGACGCGAAACACTTCCCCGCGACCGAAAAAGCCGCCATTGCGCAATTACGCCACTTCTGCAAACAGCAGGCCGCCGAATACGAAGAACATCGCGATTTCCCCGCCATCGAAGGGACGAGCCGGTTATCGGCGTGCCTGGCGCTGGGTGTACTTTCGCCGCGCCAGTGCCTGCATCGCCTGCTGGCCGAACAGCCACAGGCGCTGGACGGCGGGGCGGGCGCGGTATGGCTTAACGAGCTTATCTGGCGCGAATTTTACCGTCACCTAATGACGTATCATCCTGATTTATGTAAACATCGGCCCTTCATCCGCTGGACGGATAAGGTGCAGTGGCAGCAGGATGACGCACTGCTACAGGCATGGCAAAACGGCCAGACGGGCTATCCAATTGTCGATGCGGCGATGCGGCAGCTCAACGAAACGGGGTGGATGCACAACCGCCTGCGAATGATCGTCGCCAGCTTCCTGGTGAAAGACCTGCTGATCGACTGGCGCGCCGGGGAGCGATATTTTATTTCGCAGCTGATCGACGGCGATCTGGCGGCTAACAACGGCGGCTGGCAGTGGGCGGCCTCGACCGGAACCGACGCCGCGCCTTATTTTCGTATTTTTAACCCGACAACCCAGGGACAACGTTTTGACGCGACCGGCGAGTTTATCCGCCAGTGGCTGCCGGAATTGACTGATGTGCCGGGCAAATCGATTCATGAACCCTGGGCGTGGGCGGATAAAACGGGCGAAACCCTCGATTATCCGCGCCCGGTTGTTGACCATAAACAGGCGCGAGTCGCCACACTGGCGGCCTATGAGGCTGCCCGCAAAGCGTAAGAGAGTGATGATGAAAAACAGCGAACTGGAAACCTTAATCAATGAAAAGCTGAACAGCGCCAGCTTCAGCGACTACGGTCCCAACGGCCTGCAGGTGGAAGGGCGTGAAACGGTGCAAAAAATTGTCACCGGCGTCACGGCAAGCCAGGCTCTGCTGGATGAAGCGGTGCGTCTGCAGGCGGATGCGGTGATCGTGCATCACGGTTATTTCTGGAAAAACGAAGCGCCGATCATTCGCGGCATGAAGCGTAACCGCCTTAAAACGCTGCTGGCGAACGACATCAACCTGTACGGCTGGCATCTGCCGCTGGATGCGCACCCGGAGCTGGGCAATAACGTCCAGCTCGCCCAACTACTGGGTATCAACGTGATGGGCGAAATCGAAGCGCTGGTGCCGTGGGGGGAGCTTTCGATGCCGGTTCCAGGCCTGGAATTTGCATCCTGGATTGAGGCTCGTTTGGGCCGTCGTCCTCTGTGGTGTGGCGATACTGGCCCGGATCTGGTGAAACGCGTGGCGTGGTGTACCGGCGGCGGTCAGGGCTTTATCGACAACGCCGCGCGCTTTGGCGTGGACGCCTTTATTACCGGAGAAGTGTCCGAGCAGACCATTCACTCTGCCCGCGAGCAAGGTCTGCATTTCTACGCGGCGGGGCATCACGCCACTGAACGCGGTGGTATTCGCGCCCTGAGCGAGTGGTTAACAGAAAATACCGATCTCGATGTGACCTTCATCGATATCCCGAATCCTGCCTGATGAGAGGTGCGTAAGTGCAACGAGCGCGTTGTTATTTATTAGGCGAAACGGCGGTGGTGCTGGAGCTTGAACCTCCGGTGACGATCACTACGCAAAAGCGAATCTGGCGCTTAACACAGCGACTGGCTGAAATACCGGAAGTGGTGGAAGCCATTCCGGGGATGAACAACATTACCGTGGTGTTGCGTAATCCGCAGTCGGTGGCGCTGGACGCCATCGAGCGTCTGCAACGCTGGTGGGAAGAGAGCGAAGCGCTGGAGCCGGAATCGCGCTTTATTGAAATCCCGGTGGTCTACGGCAACGATGCGGGGCCGGATCTGGGCGAAGTGGCGCGTCATGCGGCGTTATCTGAAAAGCAGGTCGTCGAGCTGCATTCCTCCGTGGATTATGTGGTGTGGTTCTTAGGCTTCCAGCCAGGTTTTCCCTATCTGGGCGGCTTGCCGGAACAGCTTGTCACGCCGCGTCGCGGGGAGCCGCGCCTGTTAGTGCCGGCGGGTTCTGTGGGGATTGGCGGGCCGCAAACCGGTATTTATCCGCTGGCCTCACCGGGCGGCTGGCAGCTTATTGGCCACACCAGCCTGCCGCTGTTTGATCCCAAACGCGAAGAACCGGTGCTGTTGCGTCCGGGCGATACCGTGCGGTTTGTGCCGCAGAAGGAGGGGGTATGTTGAAGGTGATTCGCGCGGGGTTATATACCTCGGTGCAGGATGGTGGACGAATGGGTCTGCGACAGTCCGGAATCAGCTATTGCGGCGCGCTGGATAAACCCGCGTTGCAGATTGCCAACCTGCTGGTGGGTAACGATCCGAATGCCGCAGCGCTGGAAATCACCCTCGGACAGTGCAGCGTTGAGTTTGAACGCGACGGCTGGTTTGCCCTGACGGGCGCGGGCTGTGACGCGACGCTTGACGGTGCGGCGGTCTGGACCGGCTGGCGTTTGCAGGTAAAAGCCGGACAGCGCCTGACGCTTAATCGCCCCCTGCGCGGTATGCGTAGCTATCTGGCGGTCAGCGGTGGGATTGATGTGCCGGAAGTGATGAATTCGTTCAGCACCGATCTCAAAACCGGCATGGGTGGATTTGAAGGGCGACTGCTGAAAGACGGCGACAGCTTGCCGCTCGGCGAGAGCAAGCGCGAATTCGCTGAAGCACAGGGCGTCAAACAACTGCTGTGGAGCAACCGCATTCGCGCCTTGCCGGGGCCGGAATATCACGAATTTGATCAGGCCTCGCAGGATGCCTTCTGGCGTTTGCCCTGGCAGCTTAGCCCGCAGAGTAATCGCATGGGCTACCGCTTGCAAGGCCAGCAGCTGGCGCGCACCACCGATCGCGAAATGGTCTCGCACGGCCTGTTACCTGGCGTGATTCAGGTGCCGCACAACGGCCAGCCGATTGTGCTGATGAATGACGCCCAGACCACCGGCGGTTATCCGCGTATCGCCTGCATTATTGAGGCGGACATGTACCATCTGGCGCAAATTCCGCTCGGACAGCCGATCCACTTTGTTCCCTGTACGCTTGAAGAGGCGCTCGAAGCACGTCGTGTGCAGAAACAATTTATCGAACAACTGGCATGGAGGTTGAATGATCGTCGTTGATTTAAATGCAGATCTGGGCGAAGGCTGCGGAGCCGATGCCGAACTGCTGACGCTGGTTTCATCGGCCAATATCGCCTGCGGATTTCACGCCGGGGATGCGCAGACCATGCTTGAGAGCGTGCGGGAAGCGTTAAAAAATGGCGTGGCGATTGGCGCGCATCCGAGCTTTCCCGACCGGGAAAACTTCGGGCGTACGGCCATGAATTTGCCGCCGGACACAGTTTACGCTCAGATGCTGTACCAGATTGGTGCGCTTGCAACGATCGTCCGCGCCGAAGGAGGGCAACTCCGCCACGTCAAACCGCATGGGATGCTCTATAACCAGGCGGCGAAAGACGCGGTGCTGGCTGATGCGATCGCTCGCGCGGTGCATGCCGTTGACAGCAATTTGATTCTGGTTGGGCTGGCGGGGAGCGAATTAATTCGCGCCGGAGAGCGTTACGGACTCGCTACCCGTGAAGAAGTATTTGCCGATCGTGGTTATCGCGCTGACGGCAGTCTGGTGCCGCGCAGCGAGCCGGGTGCGTTGATTGATGATGAGGAACAAGCGCTGTCGCAAACGCTGGAGATGGTGCGGCACGGCAAGGTGAAAAGTATCAGCGGCGAATGGGCAAGCGTGCGTGCGCAGTCCGTTTGCCTGCACGGGGACGGGGAACACGCACTGGAATTTGCCCGTCGCTTGCGCAAAGAATTTGAGTTAAATAATATTAAAATCAGTGCATAACGCACGAAAAATAAACGCAAACACAACATAACAACAGGACAGAAAAAATGGCAGAGACGCTATCGCTCTGGCCACTCATCGGTATTGCGGTGATCGTGGTCGGGTTTATCTTACGTTTTAATCCGGTGCTGGTGGTGATTGTCGCCGGGATCGTCACCGGCGTGGCGGCGCATATGCCGATCGCCACCATCCTCGAAAAGTTGGGCGAAGGGTTCCTCAATACTCGTAATCTGCCCTATATCCTCTTGATTCCGTTAGCCGTTATCGGCCTGCTGGAAAGACACGGGCTGAAGGAACGTGCTCAGGCGTGGATTGCCAAAATCCACAGCGCGACGGCGGGGCGATTACTGATCGTTTATCTCTTCGTGCGTGAGGCGTCGGCGGCAATGGGGCTGACCAGTCTGGGCGGGCATCCGCAAATGGTGCGACCGTTACTGGCCCCGATGGCGGAAGGTGCGGCAGAGAAAAAATACGGTGAGCTGCCGGGTACGGTCCGCTATCGCCTGAGGGCGATGTCGGCGGCGACGGACAACGTCGGGCTGTTCTTCGGCGAAGACATCTTTGTCGCCTTCGGGGCGATTATCTTCATGCATAACTTTATGCTGGAGTCCGGGGGCATTCAGACCGAGCCGCTGCACATTGCCCTGTGGGGGATTCCGACGGCGATCTGCGCGTTTATCATCCACGCGACTCGCCTGTGGCGACTGGACAAGCATCTTGAACGCGAGCTGGGCAAATTGGCACACGCACAGGGAGATGCATCATGAATTTTCAACAAAGCTATCTCTACTGGCTGGCGGGGCTGATCTTGCTGATCGTCGCGGTGATGTCGTTTCGTGATAAAGCCAACCCGCGTCGTATTACTACCGGTCTGTTCTGGGGTGTTTACGGTCTGATTTTCCTGCTCGGCGACTGGACGTATCAGCTGGTGGGCGATAAGCGCACCGTGCACATCGCTGTTGGTGTGGCGGTCGTCGGCCTGGCGCTGATCGCCGGTTTTGGTGGCGTGAAACTGGGCAGCTATCATCAGCGCAAACCCGAAGAGCGCGAAGTTAGCGCCAAACGTCTCGGCAACCGACTGTTTTATCCGGCGTTAGCCATTCCGGTGGTGACCGTGATAGGCGTGCTGATGTTCAACCATGTGCCTGGATTGCAGGAAACCTTGTTCGGGCCGGGCAATCACTCGACGCTGGTGACGTTATTCTCAATGACTGCCGGATCGCTGATTGGTCTGGCGATGGCGGTCAAAATGACGCACGAAAAAGTGCATCAGCCGTTGCAGGAGGCACGTCGTCTGCTGGACTCCATCGGCTGGGCATTTATCCTGCCGCAGATTCTGGCGACGCTGGGCCTGCTGTTTACCGCCGCGGGCGTGGGCGACGGGATCTCCTGGCTGACCAAAACGTATCTGGCGGTGGACAGCCGCTTTATCGCCGTGGCGGTGTACGCTATCGGCATGGCGTTGTTAACCATGGTAATGGGCAATGCGTTCGCGGCGTTCCCGATTGTGACGGCGGGGATCGGCATCCCGATTCTGGTGCTCCAGCACGGTGGTAATCCGGCGGTAATGGCGGCGATTGGGATGTTCTCCGGCTATTGTGGCACGCTGATGACGCCGATGGCGGCGAACTTCAATATCGTACCCGCTGCGCTGCTGGAGCTGCCGGATAAAAACGCGGTAATCAAAGCGCAGGTGCCAACCGGCGTGCTGCTCCTGATTGCCAACGTGTTCCTGTTGTACTTCCTGATGTTCCTGTAAGGAGAGACGATGCGTTATGTATTAGTCACCGGTTTTGAGCCCTTTGGCGGCGAGACCGTTAACCCTTCGTGGGAAGTGGTCAGTCAGCTTGAGGGGAGTATTATTGACCGCTGTCGCGTGGTGACGCGCCAGCTTCCCTGCGTGTTTGGCGAATCATTAAGCGTGCTCAACGCCGCCATCGACGAGCTCAATCCGGCGGTGGTCATTGCGGTCGGGCAGGCGGGCGGGCGTGTGGATGTGACCGTCGAGCGGGTCGCTATTAACGTGGACGATGCGCGTATTCCAGATAATCGCGGCCAGCAGCCGATTGATGTTGCCATAGTGCCGGGCGGTCCGGCGGCGTGGTTTACTCGGCTTCCGATCAAGGCGACGGTGGCGGCGATGCGCGAAAGAGGCATTCCGGCGTCTGTTTCGCAAACGGCGGGGACGTTTGTCTGCAACCACGTGATGTACGGATTGCTGCATAAAATCAGCGAAAATGCGGAAGTGAAGGGCGGGTTTATCCATATCCCTTACCTGCCAGAACAGGCTGCAGCCCATGCGGGCGCACCGAGCATGGCGGCGCAGACGGTAAAAGCGGCGCTGATCGTGGCGATTGAAGTGGCGTTACGCCAGACGGCTGACGTCAAAATCGTGGGCGGTGCGACGCACTAACAAAGGAGCAAAGATGCCAGAAGGTCCGGAGATCCGCCGTGCGGCGGATAGCCTGGAGGCGGCGATTAAGGGCAAACCACTGACCGATGCGTGGTTTGCTTTCCCTCAGTTAAAACCCTATGAAGCGCAGTTAATTGGGCAAAGCGTGACGCAGATCGAGACGCGAGGCAAAGCGCTGCTGACACATTTCACCCATAACCTGACGTTATATAGCCACAACCAGCTTTATGGTGTCTGGCGAGTGATTAATGCGGGTGAGCAACCACAAACCAATCGGGTACTGCGCGTCAGGCTGCAAACGGCGGATAAAGCCATTTTGCTCTACAGCGCGTCGGATATTGAGATGTTAACGCCGGAGCAATTGCTCACTCACCCGTTCCTGCAACGCGTTGGACCGGATGTGCTGGATATGAGCCTGACGCCAGAAGCGGTGAAAGCACGGCTGCTGTCGCCCGCATTTCGCAACCGCCAGTTTTCCGGGCTGCTGCTCGACCAGGCGTTTCTCGCCGGTTTAGGTAACTATTTACGCGTTGAAATTTTGTGGGAAGTCGGGCTGGCAGGACAACGTAAAGCCTCGCAGCTTAACGAGGTTCAGCTTGATGCTTTGTCCCACGCGTTGCTGGAGATTCCACGTCTTTCCTACAACACGCGCGGTGTGGTGGATGATAATAAACATCACGGGGCGTTGTTCCGTTTTAAGGTGTTTCATCGCGAAGGGAAGCCGTGCGAGCGGTGTGGCGGGGCGATTGAGCGAACGATGTTATCGTCGAGACCGTTTTACCGGTGCCCGGCGTGTCAGAAATAGAAAAAGCCGGGTGGCGGCTGCGCCTTACCCGGCCTACATGCAGATGCCCAAAATACCAGGAATAAATCTCCCTCTCCCTGCGGGAGAGGGTTGGGGGTGAGGGCAACAGGCTTGCGCAGAAACAAAAAAGCCGGGTGGCGGCTACGCCTTACCCGGCCTACATGCAGATGCCCAAAATACCAGGAATAAATCTCCCTCTCCCTGCGAGAGAGGGTTTGGGTGAGGGCAACAGGCTTGCGCAGAAACAAAAAAGCCGGGTGGCGGCTACGCCTTACCCGGCCTTCATGCAGATGCCCAAAACACCAGGAATAAATCTCCCTCTCCCTGCGGGAGAGGGTTGGGGTGAGGGCAACAGGCTTGCGCAGAAACAAAAAAGCCGGGTGGCGGCTGGGCCTTACCCGGCCTACATGCAGATGCCCAAAATACCAGGAATAAATCTCCCTCTCCCTGCGGGAGAGGGTTTGGGTGAGGGAAACAAGCTGGCGCAGAAACAAAAAAGCCGGGTGGCGGCTACGCCTTACCCGGCCTTCATTCGTACATTAGCCCGACAGATGGCCGGGCTAAGTATTACTTATTCTTTACTTCAGTTTTGAAATCACGCTGCTCGTAGCCGGTGTACAGCTGACGTGGACGCGCGATTTTCATGCCTTCGCTGTGCATTTCGTTCCAGTGTGCAATCCAGCCCACGGTACGCGCCATCGCGAAGATCACGGTGAACATGGAAGACGGAATGCCCATCGCTTTCAGAATAATGCCAGAGTAGAAATCGACGTTCGGGTACAGTTTTTTCTCGATGAAGTACGGGTCGTTCAGCGCGATATGTTCCAGCTCCATCGCCACTTCCAGCAGATCATCTTTAGTACCCAGCTCTTTCAGCACTTCGTGGCAGGTTTCACGCATTACGGTCGCGCGCGGGTCATAGTTTTTGTAAACACGGTGACCGAAGCCCATCAGGCGGAAGGAGTCATTTTTGTCTTTCGCACGACGCACGAATTCAGGAATGTGCTCAACGGAGCTGATCTCTTCCAGCATCTTCAGTGCCGCTTCGTTAGCACCACCGTGCGCCGGTCCCCACAGGGAGGCGATACCAGCTGCGATACAGGCGAACGGGTTCGCGCCTGAAGAGCCTGCGGTACGGACGGTAGAAGTCGAAGCGTTCTGTTCGTGGTCAGCGTGCAGGATCAGAATACGGTCCATTGCGCGCTCAAGCACCGGGTTCACCTCGTAGGTTTCGCACGGTGTCGAGAACATCATGTTCAGGAAATTGCCTGAATAGGAGAGGTCGTTACGCGGATAAACAAACGGCTGGCCGATGGAATATTTGTAACACATCGCCGCCATAGTGGGCATTTTGGACAGCAGACGGAACGCTGCGATATCGCGATGACGTGGGTTATTCACGTCCAGAGAATCATGGTAGAACGCCGCCAGCGCGCCGGTGATCCCACACATCACGGCCATCGGATGGGAATCACGACGGAACGCATGGAACAGACGGGTGATTTGCTCATGAATCATGGTGTGGCGGGTGACGGTAGTTCTGAACTCATCGTACTGTTCCTGCGTCGGTTTTTCGCCGTTTAACAGGATGTAGCACACTTCCAGATAGTTGGATTCGGTGGCTAACTGATCGATGGGGAAACCGCGATGGAGCAGGATACCTTCGTCACCGTCGATAAAGGTGATTTTGGATTCGCAAGATGCGGTAGAGGTGAAGCCAGGGTCAAAGGTGAATACTCCTTTAGAACCCAGTGTACGGATATCAATAACATCCTGACCGAGCGTGCCTTTTAGCACATCCAGTTCAATAGCAGTGTCACCGTTTAGAGTGAGCTTTGCCTTTGTATCAGCCATTTACGGTCTCCTTAGCGCCTTATGCTTAAGACTACGGTTTACCGGATTTGCATTCAGCTGTTTATCACATCGTTACCAGTTTGTTATTTGGCTTGCCGCTCAGCTCGCGAGGAGAAACCAGGGTACAGAGCTATGGCGCCTTGCAGGTAAACGAATGAAAAATCAGAGAAATAACAGCAAATCAGTGTCTTCGCAGTCCGAATTATTCAAACCTGTATACCACTAATAACTGTCCTGATAACTTCGGTCAATACCATCACACTGTTACATAACTAAATCTCAGGTGAAAGAGAGACCTCATAACTTTTGCGCATTATATGCCTTTTCTGCTATCGTTTGTAACAATAATGTTTAATCTTTGTCAAATCCGATGATTAAAATTTAAAATAATGTTGTTATCGTGACTCTGATCACTGTTCCGCATAAAACCCGACAAACTGTATGTAGGTTAATTGTAATGGTTTTGTGAACGACCTATACTGCCGCCAGGTCTCCGGAACACCCTGCAATCCCGAGCCACCCAGCGTTGTAACGTGTCGTTTTAGCATTTGGAAGCAATGTTTAGCATGACGCGAAGTTATAGATAAGGACGCTGCTTGACCCGCGCGCAGACCGGAGGAAGGAAATCCCGTCGTCTTTCAGGTTACAAGTGCGTTGGCTGTGCCGCTTACCCGGCCTTAATGCCTTCCTGTAATCCGAAGTCCAAAGGGAATTATAAGAACAGCATGTGGGCGTTATTCATGATAAGAAATGTGAAAAAACAAAGACCTGTCAATCTGGATCTCAAAACGATCCGATTCCCTGTAACGGCAATAGCGTCCATTCTCCACCGTGTCTCCGGTGTGATTACGTTCGTGGCAGTGGGTATTCTGCTGTGGTTACTGGGTACCAGCCTCTCTTCTCCTGAAGGATTCCTCCAGGCCTCGGCCATCATGAACAGCTTCTTCGTGAAATTTATCATGTGGGGCATTCTGACTGCACTGGCGTACCACGTTGTAGTGGGCGTTCGCCATATGCTGATGGACTTTGGCTATCTGGAAGAAACCCTCGAAGTGGGGAAACGTTCCGCCAATATTTCATTTGTGATTACTGTCGTGCTTTCAATTCTTGCAGGAGTCCTCGTATGGTAAGCAACGCCTCCGCATTAGGACGCAACGGCGTACATGACTTCATTCTGGTCCGCGCTACCGCCATCGTCCTCACCCTTTACATCATCTACATGATCGGTTTCTTCGCGACCAGCGGCGAGCTGACGTGGGAGATCTGGAGCGGGTTCTTCGGATCTGCCTTCACCAAAGTGTTCACCCTGCTGGCTCTGTTCTCGATCCTTATTCATGCCTGGATTGGCATGTGGCAGGTGTTGACCGATTACGTTAAACCTCTCGCGATTCGCCTGCCGTTGCAGTTGCTGATTGTTGTCGCGCTGGTGGTTTACGTTATTTATGGATTTGTTGTGGTGTGGGGTGTGTGATGAAACTGCCAGTCAGAGAATTTGATGCTGTTGTGATTGGTGCCGGTGGCGCAGGTATGCGCGCGGCGCTGCAAATTTCCCAGAGCGGCCAGACCTGTGCGCTGCTCTCTAAAGTGTTCCCAACCCGTTCCCATACCGTATCTGCGCAAGGTGGCATCACCGTGGCGCTCGGTAATACCCATGAAGATAACTGGGAATGGCATATGTATGACACGGTGAAAGGCTCCGATTATATCGGTGACCAGGACGCCATCGAATATATGTGTAAGACCGGCCCGGAAGCGATTCTTGAGCTGGACCACATGGGCCTGCCGTTCTCCCGTCTGGAAGATGGCACTATTTATCAGCGTCCGTTTGGCGGCCAGTCGAAAAACTTCGGCGGCGAACAGGCGGCACGTACTGCGGCAGCGGCTGACCGTACCGGCCACGCACTGCTGCACACTCTCTATCAGCAGAACCTGAAAAACCACACCACCATTTTCTCTGAGTGGTATGCGCTGGATCTGGTGAAAAACGAAGATGGCGCAGTGGTCGGGTGTACCGCCCTGTGCATCGAAACCGGTGAAGTGGTTTACTTCAAAGCTCGCGCAACGGTGCTGGCGACCGGCGGTGCAGGCCGTATTTACCAGTCCACCACCAACGCCCACATTAACACCGGCGACGGCGTAGGCATGGCAATCCGCGCAGGTGTGCCTGTGCAGGACATGGAAATGTGGCAATTCCACCCGACCGGTATCGCCGGTGCTGGCGTTCTGGTGACAGAAGGCTGTCGTGGTGAAGGTGGCTATCTGCTGAACAAACACGGCGAACGCTTCATGGAGCGTTATGCCCCGAATGCAAAAGACCTGGCGGGTCGTGACGTGGTGGCGCGTTCTATCATGATCGAAATCCGTGAAGGTCGCGGCTGCGATGGTCCGTGGGGCCCGCACGCGAAACTGAAGCTGGATCACCTGGGTAAAGAAGTTCTGGAATCCCGTCTGCCGGGCATCCTGGAGCTGTCGCGCACCTTCGCGCACGTCGACCCTGTCAAAGAGCCAATTCCGGTTATCCCAACCTGCCACTACATGATGGGCGGTATTCCGACCAAAGTGACCGGTCAGGCGCTGACCGTAAACGAGCAGGGCGAAGACGTGGTGATTCCTGGCCTGTTCGCCGTTGGCGAAATTGCCTGCGTATCGGTCCACGGTGCAAACCGTCTTGGCGGCAACTCGCTGCTCGACCTGGTGGTGTTTGGTCGTGCGGTTGGCCTGCATCTGCAAGAATCTATCGCTGAACAAGGCGATCTGCGCGATGCGACTGAAGCTAACATTGAAGCGTCCCTTGAGCGTCTCAATCGCTGGAATGGCAACCGCGACGGCGAAGATCCGGTGGAAATCCGCAAAGCGCTGCAAGAATGTATGCAGCACAACTTCTCGGTATTCCGCGAAGGCGATGCGATGGCCAAAGGGCTTGAGCAGCTGAAAGTGATCCGCGAGCGTCTCAAAAATGCTCGTCTGGACGACACTTCCAGCGAGTTCAACACCCAGCGCGTCGAGTGCCTTGAGCTTGATAACCTGATGGAAACTGCTTACGCAACGGCGGTCTCCGCAAACTACCGCACCGAAAGCCGTGGCGCGCATAGCCGCTTCGACTTCCCGGATCGTGACGACGAAAACTGGCTGTGCCATTCCCTGTATCTGCCAGAGTCGGAATCCATGACGCGACGTGAAGTCAACATGGAACCGAAACTGCGTCCGGCGTTCCCGCCGAAGATTCGTACCTATTAATGCGGAGACAGGATAATGAAACTCGAATTCTCAGTTTATCGTTATAACCCGGATGTTGATGACGCTCCGCATATGCAGGATTACACCCTGGAAGCGGAAGAAGGTCGCGACATGATGCTGCTTGATGCGTTAATGCAGCTGAAAGAAAAAGATCCGACACTGTCGTTTCGTCGTTCCTGCCGTGAAGGGGTGTGTGGCTCCGACGGCGTGAACATGAACGGCAAAAATGGCCTGGCCTGTATCACCCCGATTTCGGCGTTGCAGCGTGCAGGACAAAAAATTGTGATCCGTCCTCTGCCTGGCCTGCCGGTCGTTCGCGATTTGGTGGTGGACATGGGGCAATTCTATGCACAATATGAGAAGATTAAGCCTTACTTGTTGAATAATGGGCAGAATCCACCCGCTCGCGAGCATTTACAGTCGCCAGAGCAGCGTGAAAAACTCGATGGCCTGTACGAATGTATTCTCTGTGCATGCTGTTCGACCTCTTGCCCGTCGTTCTGGTGGAACCCGGACAAGTTTATCGGCCCGGCGGGCCTGCTGGCCGCGTATCGCTTCCTGATTGACAGCCGCGATACCGAAACCGACAGCCGCCTGGAAGGGTTGAGTGATGCTTTCAGCGTATTCCGCTGCCATAGCATCATGAACTGCGTCAGTGTATGTCCTAAGGGGCTGAACCCGACGCGCGCCATCGGCCATATTAAGTCGATGCTGTTGCAGCGCAGTGCCTAAGTAATACCGCCGGATGGCGCTTCGCTTATCCGGCCTACGTAACAGTAGGCCCGGTAAGCGGAGCGCCACCGGGCAAAGCAAAGATAGATAGCAGGAAACCTTTAAAAACTGCCGGACCCGCCTTCTCCCTCTCCCTTAGGGAGAGGGGCGGGGTGAGGGGAAACCCTCGGACAGTTTCTAAAGGTTCCTTCGCGAGCCAAGCTGAGACAAGAGCTCGCAGGTGAACCCCGGCACGTACACGAGGTGTGCGTGGTAGTTTCTACGGCGAAATAAGCATAAAAATGCTTAAGGGATCACGATGCAGAACGGCGCAATGAAAGCCTGGCTGGACTCTTCTTTCCTCTCTGGTGCAAACCAAAGCTGGATCGAACAGCTCTATGAAGACTTCTTAACCGATCCTGACTCAGTGGACGCTAACTGGCGTTCCATGTTCCAGCAGTTACCTGGCACTGGGGTCAAACCGGATCAATTCCATTCCAAAACACGTGATTATTTCCGTCGTCTGGCGAAGGATGCCTCACGTTACTCTTCCTCGATCTCTGACCCTGACACCAATGTGAAGCAGGTAAAAGTCCTGCAGCTCATCAATGCTTATCGCTTCCGTGGTCACCAGCATGCGAACCTCGACCCGCTGGGACTGTGGAAACAAGACCGTGTGGCGGATCTCGATCCGGCGTACCACGATCTGACCGAGGCGGATTTCCAGGAAAGCTTTAACGTCGGCTCCTTTGCCAGCGGCAAAGACACGATGAAGCTGGGAGAGCTGCTTGAGGCGCTCAAACAAACCTATTGTGGCTCCATCGGTGCAGAGTACATGCACATCACCTCCACCGACGAAAAACGCTGGATCCAGCAGCGCATCGAATCGGTGACCGGCCACGCCAGCTTTAGCGTTGAAGAGAAAAAACGCTTCCTGAGCGAACTGACCGCTGCAGAAGGCCTGGAGCGTTACCTCGGTGCAAAATTCCCGGGTGCAAAACGCTTCTCCCTTGAAGGCGGCGATGCCTTAGTGCCAATGCTGAAAGAGCTGATTCGTCATGCGGGCAACAGCGGCACCCGTGAAGTGGTGCTGGGTATGGCGCACCGTGGTCGTCTGAACGTACTGGTTAACGTGCTGGGTAAAAAACCGCAGGACCTGTTCGACGAATTCGCGGGCAAACATAAAGAACATCTCGGTACCGGTGACGTGAAGTACCACATGGGCTTCTCATCGGATATCGAAACCAACGGCGGTCTGGTTCACCTGGCGCTGGCGTTTAACCCGTCGCACCTCGAAATCGTCAGCCCGGTGGTTATCGGTTCCGTGCGTGCGCGTCTGGACAGACTGGACGAACCAAGCAGCAATAAAGTACTGCCAATCACCATTCACGGTGATGCGGCGGTGACCGGCCAGGGCGTCGTTCAGGAAACCCTGAACATGTCCAAAGCGCGTGGTTACGAAGTGGGCGGTACCGTTCGCATCGTCATCAACAACCAGGTGGGCTTCACGACCTCTAACCCGCTGGATGCGCGCTCCACGCCGTACTGTACTGACATCGGTAAAATGGTGCAGGCGCCGATCTTCCACGTGAACGCCGATGACCCGGAAGCGGTCGCTTTCGTGACACGTCTGGCGCTGGACTTCCGTAACACCTTTAAACGCGATGTGTTCATCGACCTGTTCTGCTATCGCCGTCACGGCCATAACGAAGCGGACGAGCCGAGTGCAACCCAGCCGCTGATGTACCAGAAAATCAAAAAGCATCCGACGCCGCGTAAAATCTACGCCGACAAACTGGAAGCGGACAAAATCGCGACCCTCGAAGATGCCACCGAGCTGGTTAACCTTTACCGCGATGCGCTGGATGCCGGCGAGTGCGTGGTGAAAGAGCTGCGTCCGATGAACATGCACTCCTTTACCTGGTCGCCGTACCTCAACCACGAGTGGGATGAGAGCTACCCGAACAAGGTCGAGATGAAGCGTCTGCAGGAGCTGGCAAAACGCATCAGCACCGTGCCAGAAGCCATCGAGATGCAGTCTCGCGTGCAGAAAATTTACTCCGACCGTCAGTCAATGGCGGCAGGCGAGAAACTGTTCGACTGGGGCGGCGCAGAAAACCTGGCCTACGCAACCTTGGTTGACGAAGGCATTCCGGTGCGTCTGTCCGGTGAAGATGCGGGCCGTGGGACCTTCTTCCACCGCCACGCAGTGATTCACAACCAGACCAACGGTTCCACTTACACTCCGCTGCAGCACGTGCACAACGGTCAGGGCCAGTTCAAGGTCTGGGACTCCGTGCTGTCTGAAGAAGCGGTTCTGGCGTTCGAATACGGCTATGCCACTGCAGAACCACGCACCTTGACCATCTGGGAAGCGCAGTTCGGTGACTTCGCCAACGGCGCACAGGTGGTTATCGACCAGTTCATCAGCTCCGGCGAGCAGAAATGGGGCCGTATGTGTGGCCTGGTGATGCTCCTGCCACACGGCTACGAAGGGCAGGGCCCGGAGCACTCCTCCGCGCGTCTGGAACGTTATCTGCAGCTCTGCGCCGAGCAGAACATGCAGGTGTGCGTGCCATCTACCCCGGCTCAGGTTTACCACATGCTGCGTCGTCAGGCGCTGCGCGGGATGCGTCGTCCGCTGGTGGTGATGTCACCGAAATCGCTGCTGCGTCATCCACTGGCGGTGTCCAGCCTCGATGAGCTGGCGAACGGCACCTTCCAGCCTGCGATTGGTGAGATTGATGATCTCGATCCGCAAGGCGTGAAGCGCGTAGTGATGTGTTCTGGTAAGGTTTATTTCGACCTGCTGGAACAGCGCCGCAAGAAAGATCAGAAAGATGTCGCCATCGTGCGTATCGAGCAGCTTTATCCGTTCCCGCATCAGTCGGTGCAGGAAGCGTTGAAACCGTACGCACACGTGCATGATTTTGTCTGGTGCCAGGAAGAGCCGCTCAACCAGGGCGCATGGTACTGCAGCCAGCATCATTTCCGTGATGTGATTCCATTTGGGTCCGCCCTGCGTTACGCAGGTCGCCCGGCCTCCGCCTCTCCGGCGGTAGGGTATATGTCCGTTCACCAGAAGCAACAGCAAGATCTGGTGAATGACGCGCTGAACGTCGAATAATTTAAGGATACAAAATGAGTAGCGTAGATATTCTTGTTCCCGACCTGCCTGAATCCGTCGCTGACGCAACGGTAGCGACCTGGCATAAAAAACCGGGCGATAGCGTTAAGCGCGATGAAGTGCTGGTAGAAATCGAAACTGACAAAGTGGTACTGGAAGTACCGGCATCGGCGGATGGCATTCTGGATGCAGTGCTGGAAGACGAAGGCACCACCGTGACGTCTCGCCAGATCCTCGGTCGCCTGCGTGAAGGCAATAGCGCGGGTAAAGAGTCCAGCGCTAAGTCTGAAAGCAAAGAGTCCACTCCGGCTCAGCGTCAGCAAGCGTCTCTGGAAGAACAAACCAACGATGCGCTCAGCCCGGCGATCCGTCGCCTGCTGGGTGAACACAATCTCGAAGCCAGCGCCATTAAAGGCACCGGTGTCGGCGGTCGTCTGACCCGTGAAGATGTGGAAAAACATCTGGCGAAAGCGCCTGCTAAAGAAGAAGCCAAAGCACCGGCGGCTGCAGCCCCTGCGACAGCACAGCCTGCGCTTGGCGCACGCAGTGAAAAACGCGTGCCGATGACTCGCCTGCGTAAGCGTGTGGCTGAGCGTCTGCTGGAAGCGAAAAACTCCACCGCGATGCTGACCACCTTCAACGAAGTCAACATGAAGCCAATCATGGACCTGCGTAAGCAGTACGGTGACGCGTTTGAAAAACGTCACGGTATCCGTCTGGGCTTTATGTCCTTCTACGTGAAAGCGGTCGTTGAAGCGCTGAAACGTTATCCGGAAGTGAATGCTTCTATCGATGGCGAAGATGTGGTTTACCACAACTACTTCGACGTCAGCATGGCGGTTTCCACGCCGCGCGGCCTGGTGACCCCGGTTCTGCGTGACGTTGATACCCTGGGCATGGCGGATATCGAGAAGAAAATCAAAGAGCTGGCGCTGAAAGGCCGTGACGGTAAATTGACCGTTGAAGACCTGACCGGCGGTAACTTCACCATCACCAACGGTGGCGTGTTCGGTTCCCTGATGTCTACCCCAATCATCAACCCGCCGCAGAGCGCGATTCTGGGTATGCATGCCATCAAAGACCGCCCAATGGCGGTTGACGGTAAAGTCGAGATCCTGCCAATGATGTATCTGGCGCTCTCTTACGATCACCGTCTGATTGATGGTCGTGAATCTGTGGGTTATCTGGTGGCAATTAAAGAGCTGCTGGAAGACCCAACGCGTCTGCTGCTGGACGTGTAGTAGTTTTAGCCTCACCTGCACTGTAGGCCGGATACGCGCTGCGCGACCGGCCTATAGGATTGAAATAACGATTACCTGAAGGATGGATAGAACACATGAACTTACATGAATATCAGGCCAAACAGCTGTTTGCCCGGTATGGCTTACCGGCTCCGGTGGGTTATGCCTGTACTACCCCACGTGAAGCTGAAGAAGCCGCATCTAAAATTGGTTCCGGCCCTTGGGTAGTTAAGTGTCAGGTTCACGCTGGTGGCCGTGGTAAAGCGGGCGGTGTGAAAGTTGTTAAGAGCAAAGAAGAGATTCGCGCCTTTGCTGAACATTGGTTGGGCAAACGCCTGGTGACCTACCAGACAGACGCGAACGGCCAGCCGGTTAACCAGATCCTGGTGGAAGCGGCGACTGACATCGCAAAAGAATTGTACCTCGGCGCGGTTGTAGACCGTAGCTCCCGTCGCGTGGTGTTCATGGCGTCTACCGAAGGCGGCGTGGAAATCGAAAAAGTGGCGGAAGAAACCCCGCACCTGATCCACAAAGTGGCTATCGATCCGCTGGCAGGCCCTATGCCTTACCAGGGTCGCGAACTGGCGTTCAAACTGGGTCTGGAAGGTAAACTGGTTCAACAGTTCACCAAGATCTTCATGGGCCTGGCAAACATCTTCCTTGAGCGCGATCTGGCGCTGATCGAAATTAACCCGCTGGTGATCACCACTCAGGGCGACCTGATCTGCCTCGACGGTAAACTGGGCGCTGACGGCAACGCATTGTTCCGCCAGTCCGATCTGCGCGAAATGCGCGATCAGTCTCAGGAAGATCCGCGTGAAGCGCAGGCTGCACAGTGGGAACTGAACTACGTGGCGCTGGATGGCAACATCGGCTGCATGGTTAACGGTGCGGGCCTGGCAATGGGCACCATGGACATCGTTAAACTGCACGGCGGCGAGCCGGCTAACTTCCTTGACGTGGGCGGCGGCGCGACCAAAGAGCGCGTGACCGAAGCGTTCAAAATCATCCTCTCTGACGACAACGTGAAAGCCGTTCTGGTTAACATCTTCGGCGGTATCGTGCGTTGCGACCTGATCGCTGACGGCATCATCGGTGCGGTAGAAGAAGTGGGCGTGAACGTCCCGGTTGTGGTTCGTCTGGAAGGGAACAACGCTGAACTCGGCGCGAAAAAACTGGCTGACAGTGGCCTGAATATTATTGCAGCGAAAAGTCTGACGGATGCAGCTCAGCAGGTTGTTGCCGCAGTGGAGGGGAAATAATGTCCGTTTTGATTGATAAGAACACTAAAGTTATCTGCCAGGGCTTTACCGGTAGCCAGGGGACTTTCCACTCCGAACAAGCGATTGCTTACGGTACGCAGATGGTTGGCGGCGTGACGCCAGGCAAAGGCGGGACCACGCATCTGGGCCTGCCGGTGTTCAACACCGTGCGTGAAGCAGTAGAAGCAACAGGCGCAACGGCGACTGTTATCTACGTTCCGGCTCCGTTCTGCAAAGATTCCATTCTGGAAGCGATCGATGCAGGCATCAAACTGATCATCACCATTACCGAAGGCATCCCGACGCTGGATATGCTGACCGTAAAAGTGAAGCTGGATGAAGCCGGTGTTCGCATGATCGGTCCAAACTGTCCGGGCGTTATCACCCCAGGCGAATGCAAAATCGGCATCATGCCAGGCCACATTCACAAGCCAGGCAAAGTGGGCATCGTGTCTCGCTCCGGTACCCTGACCTATGAAGCGGTTAAGCAGACTACCGACTACGGTTTCGGCCAGTCCACCTGTGTGGGCATCGGCGGTGACCCGATCCCTGGCTCTAACTTCATCGATATCCTGAAACTGTTCCAGGAAGATCCGCAGACTGAAGCGATCGTGATGATCGGTGAAATCGGCGGCAGCGCTGAAGAAGAAGCCGCTGCTTACATCAAAGACCACGTCACCAAACCGGTTGTCGGTTACATCGCCGGTGTGACTGCACCAAAAGGCAAACGTATGGGCCACGCAGGCGCCATCATTGCCGGTGGTAAAGGCACAGCGGATGAGAAGTTCGCAGCGCTGGAAGCCGCAGGCGTCAAAACCGTTCGTAGCCTGGCCGATATCGGCGAAGCACTGAGCGCTATCATCAAGTAATCCTCTCTGCTCCCCATGAGGGGAGCTTTGACATAATAAATGTCCGTTTCGACATGGTTGGCCGCTGAAAAGCGGCCTTTTTTATGCCTGATATTTTTAAAGTGAATATTTGAAGCGCTATATATTAAGTGTTTGATTATTAACACGGGTTTTAATCCTAAACATCGATGATTTCTTAGAAAGTTATTGTTAATCCCTAAGCAGAATTACATTTTACCCAAGAGATAAATGCACCTTGGGTGAAAAATGGAATTTCGTAATCTGACGCCGTTTTCAGTGATGGAATATGCAATGGACGACAAACATAACGAGAGTCATCGCGTTGTCGTCATGAAAACACTCACCCTCCAGGGACTGCATCCTGACGGCGATATCACCTTCACACTGCCCGCAGGCCAGGCGGGTATTTTGCTGCGGATGAACACCGGTGAATGTGTACCGCAGATGATGTGGAGCGACACATTACATATTGATACCGGTGCTCTCACGGTAGCGCAGACCTGGCGTTATCTGGTGCCAGTGGGCTCGCCGGTGCGGGTGATGGAAGCACGTTACAGCATGGCAGGAGAATAGCCATGGCGCTGAATTACATAGCACGCCAGGACATGCTGTGGACGGTGGTTAGTACTACGCCGGATGTCTGCAAAACCCCGATGGGGCCGGCGACGCCCCCCGTTCCCTATCCAGTCACCGCCGACATGGTGAGCTCAGTACTGACGGTACCCTCTGTGCTGGCTAACGACCGTCCGGTGCTGATCCTGAATCAGAGTTTCATTCCTAAAACCAAAGGTGATGAACCGGGTGTGGCGAAAGGAATTAAAAGTGGCACGGTGGGCGATATCTGCGAGCCACTGGAGTTCAGCACCACCTTTTACGTGAGCGGGCAACCGGTTCTCCGGCACTTTGATAAGTTCTGGATGAATGCCAGGAATACGACGGGGATTATTCTGGGCCAGCCTCCTGCCGCCAGCGTGTCAGCCAGCCAGGCCGATCCGGCAGTGATACCTGAGACCGCCAATGAACAAGGTTTCATGGATAAGCTGTTAAATCTATATGCATATCAGGCGGATTCCGGGCGTCAGGAAGCGCAGGCGATGGCGGACACTGCAAAGGCAATTAAAGCGGCAGTTAAGGATTTTACGACTGACCATACCCCTGACGGTGTGATGAACAGCCAGCAAATTGGTGCAATGCTCTATGCATCCGGTTACTACAACACCACTCCGGAAGCTGCACGGAACGCGGCAGAACAAATCGGTGGGGAAGCCCTTGACACCTTTAATGCGGCAGATACTCCTCAAAACAGGGCGCTGATGATTGCGCTGCAAAGTGTGGTTATGGAGTTTGCCCTAAACACCGCTGGGGTTGCAGAGATGGACGGTGCCAACATCAAGGGGAAAACCAGAGCACCGGAAGGTGAAGGAGACGGCGTTTTTAGCGGGTTGTGCACCAAACCCGGTGAACCCGTCGACGCCGGAACCGGCGATTTTCTCCAGCATTTCAGTGTCCTCTCTTTGCCAGGCTCAATCCCGTTGTCACTTTCCCGCTTTTATCGCTCGCAGGCCAAAGGCGGTGGCATCTTTGGCCCCAAATGGACGGATGAGTGGTCGTGCTCCCTGAGCATACAGGGTGATAATCTGCACGTTACCGACGCTGAAGGCGTGGTGCTGTATTACCCTGTCCCGCAGGATGGGGTGTTCCGTGATGCGGTGAATGACCGCCAGCCCCGCTACCGGCTTTCCGGCACCCTGCATGACGGGCTGGGCGTTTTCGACCGTCGTTCACAGCAAACGCAACTCTTTTCCCCGGCGGATAATGGCATCTGGCTGCTCTCCGCCCTCCATGACCGTTACGGCAATCAGATTGACTTCATTCGCACCGATGGTTTGCTGACGGATATTTGTCACAGCGATGGCTATACGCTCGCACTTGGCTGGCAGCAACAGCAGCTGATGAGCATTGACCTCGTGTCCCCGCAGCGCCAGCGTCTGGTCACATGCCAGTATGATGAGCACGGTTTTCTCGCCGAATGTGACACCTTCCAGTTCACTCATTTGTGGCATGAATACACACCCGACGGCTTTATGACCCGCTGGCGGGACACGGATAAAACCTGCGTGGATATCGGTTATGACGCGCAGGGCCGCGCCATCAGTACCCTGTCGACGGAAGGCTATTACGATGACCGCTTTGTCTACGACGATGCAGGGCAGTGTACCACCTACCTCGATGCCGAAGGCGGTGAAACCCGCTTCTGGTATAACGAAGATGGCCTGGTTACCCGCAGTATCGACCCGCTGGGGCGTGAAGAGCACTCAGTCTGGGACAACACCCGGCTACAGTCCCGTACTGACGCGCTCGGGCGCACCACAAAATATGACTATCACCGTAACGGCGATATTCGTCAGGTTGCCCTGCCCGGCGGGTACAGTCTCTGGTATGAGTACAATGATGATGGCCAGTTAACGAGCCTCACCACACCAGGCGACCAGACCTGGGTATGGGACTATGACGACCACGGCAGCGTGGTCAGCCTCACTGACCCGCAGGGCCGCAGGCAGCAGTTCAGCCACAGCGAGCAGGGTGACCTGCTGGCCCACATCCTGCCCGGCGGTGCCACCTGGGTATGGCATCATGATGCCCTGCATCAGGTGCAGGAAACCATGACCCCCGATGGCGGCGTCACCCACACAGAGACCGATTTTCTCGGGCGCCTGCTGAGCGTTCAGGATCCGCTGGGCTTCACCACCCGGTTCCGCCACAGCCAGAATCATGCCGGGCCGAAGGGCAGTGTGGAAGAAATCAACCGCCCTGATGGCGTGCGCGAGCTGATGCGCCAGAACAGCGAAAAGCTGCCGGAAAGTGTCACCGATGGCGAAGGCAGAACCACCCGCTATGAATATGGAGCTTTTGATGTTTTGACGGCCGTCATCCGCCCGGACGGTGAGCGGCTGGAATGCCGCTACGACAAACTTACCCGCTTAACCGGCATCATCAGTGCCGCAGGTGAACACTACCGGCTGGAATACGATAAAGCCGGGCAGCTTATCGCAGAAACTGACTTCACCGGCCGCACACTGCGCTACACGTACGATGCCGCGGGTCGTTGTATCAGCACTACCTTCCCGGATGGTACCTGTCTTAGCCGCCGTTACAATGTGACTGACCAGCTCACCAATGAAGACGTCACCCACGGCGACAGTGCCCGCGTTATCAGCACCACCACTTTTCGCTACGACACCCTGTGCCGCCTGGTCGAGGCGAAAAATGACCATGCCACCGTCACGTATGAGTACGATGATGCCGGGCGTATCACCGCCGAAACCCTCAACGGCAGGCGCACGGAATACGGCTACGATGAACAACGTGATTTTGTCACGCGGCGGACAACAGGCGGGCTCACTGAGCACTTCACCCGCGGGTTAATGGGCGAGCTGAAGGCATGGCAGCTTAACGACTACGCTCCACTCACGTTTGAGCACGACCTGCGCGGCCAGGAAACATTGCGCCGCAGCGATGCCGGTTTTTACCAGCAACAGGACTACACCCCGGCCGGGATGCTCGCACAGCAAAAAGCCGGGGACCACCGCGCCGGGCCTTACGGGCGCAATAAAAGCCTGCAGCGCGAGTGGCTGTATGACCACGCATACAACCTGACAATGATAACCGACTCGCTGCGCGGCACCGCCGTCCACACCCTGACGGCGAACGATCAGATAAGCCACGCCACCTGGACCGGCAGCGGCACCACGCCGATGCGTGAGGAACGTTTCACCTACGACAAAAATCTCAATCTCACCTGCCGTCAGACGTGGCTGAATGACGTGCTGGAAAGTGAGGCGCACCAGCTGCAACAGCACGGACGGGTCATCACTCGCGAATACAAAAGCTGGCGACACACGACCAGTCGCATCAACCCCGACACAGGAATGCCGGAAGAAGGGAAATTTGTCCGGGTCGTGAATGCCCATGGCATCACCTGGAAATACGATGCGAATGGCCGTCTGGTGGAAAAACTCGTCGATAAAGGTGGCTATCGCCCGCAGCAGTGGCGCTACCGCTGGGACGCGAAAAGCCAGCTCACCGGACTGGAAACGCCGGAGGGTGAACGGTGGGAATACAGATACGACCCGTCCGGCCGGCGCATCAGCAAGCGGTGCACCAGTCACGACAAACCGGGGATGGATTTTCACTGGAATGGCGACCAGTTAACGGAAGAAATCCCGCTGTCCCCTGACGGCACGCCGGATGACGAAAAGGCGATTCGCTGGATATATGCCCCCGGCAGTTTTACGCCGATGGCGCGCTATGAAAAGGGGCAACTGCACTATGCAGTGACGGATATCACCGGGCGCGTTCAGGAGCTGATGACCGAAGACGGCACGATTGTCTGGCGGGGAAAGCAGCAGCTGTGGGGCCGGGAAGAGGGCGTCAACAAAGAAGACGCACCTGTCTGTCGCCTGCGTTTTCCGGGGCAATACGAGGATGCCGAATCCGGGTTGTATTACAACCGATTCCGGTACTATGATGCTGAGACGGGGCAGTACATCTCGGCCGACCCGATAGGGTTATTTGGTGGATTAAACCCATATGGATATGCATCAAATCCGCTGAAATATATTGATCCACTGGGCTTAAGTAATTTACCTGTAACTTACTATCCACCGAACGATGGTGCACATGGCCCAGTAAGCTCTACAACTTTAGAGCCTGGTACGACTATTGATAGGTATGGTTTACCTAGAGGAAAATATGTTTCTCCAGTTGGAACGCATTATCCTATGAGAGCGTTACCGCCAGGAACGGATTCAGGACCTTATACTGTTTACAAAGTTATGAAACACATTCCAAATGTGGCGGAAAGCAAAATTGCACCTTGGTTTGGGGAAATGGGTATGGGGACGCAATATAAATTAGAGTATAGCGTTCAATCCTATTTAGATTCAGGCCATCTTAAAAAAATGATAGAAGGAGTTGACTGCTGTGGATAAGCTAGATCTTATAAATGCCTTTAAAAAACTGAATATCCCAGAAAGCACTTATTCAATTGATGAGGTGAATAATGAAACTCTTTGTTTAATAATGGAAAATGGAAAGTGGATTGTTTTCTATAGTGAGAAGGGGGGGAGGACTGATCCTGAGTATTTTGATGATGAAGAATCTGCATGCAAAGCTTTTTTATACGAAGTGCAAGATATGTTAAATCATTTATAGTTTGAGTTTTATGTATTCTAAACATTAAATTATTATAATAGCCGGAAATGTCATCATTCCTTTCCGGTTTTAATTATTCTTTAACTCCATCTAATCCACTAAGCAACCAGCCCCCTTCATCCCCTTAACCTGACAAAGTTCCGTCCGCAGTGCCTGAACTTCGCTGCTGTCACAATAATAGTCAGGTATCCTTCCGATAATCTCACTGTCACCGTAACCCGTTATCAAATCCCACCTCAGTCGCCTTTAAGGTTCAGGCTTGGGTGTCGCGAATAATAACGAGTCCGGAAAGTCTTTAAAGCGGCATGCCGTGCGGTTAAAGTCCCACTTGCTAGCCGTTTTTTAGCTCAGGCTTTGCTTAACCGCCTCAAATATCATCATCAGTATATCCTGGGGTCCACGTTCATCTTCCTCAAAAATCAGCCAGCCCGTCGTAACGTTAAACACAGTGGCGATATGTTTGAAAACATCTAAAGACGGTTGCGCTTCACCTGCGATTAAACCTCAATCTCACCCGTCGCGAGACGTGGCCGAATGACGTGCAGGAAAGCGAAGCGCACCAGCAACAGCGGCATGGATGGGTCGCCACCAGTTCATTCATTTTCTGCACTTCGCTGCAGTTATGCCAGGTAATCCTTATGTAGCCCTTTATCCGTCACGATGATTTCGCCTTCGCGCGCTTCGATACTCACTTCACTTTCGCCGCTTAAATCCGTCACAAACACCCAGCAAATCCGTGGGTCATGGCTGCGCAAAATCAGATACTCCAGTTCGGACGTCGAGGGATTGTCAGGCCCTTTGGCCTGAATGACGTGCGCGTTGCTGAGCGAAAAACAGCTGATTGTCACGGGTTTATCAGCCTGATAGCGTAAGTCCGTCTGACCGTTCAGCGGCATTTGTGTGGCCTGGCGGACGTAGGGATAACACAGGCTGATCCCGGTTTGCGGCATATCAGGCCGGGATTCACCGCGAATCAGGTAGATCGCATCCACGCACTGGGCATGAGGATTCTCGATATCCCACCTGTCGATCAGCAGATTTTCCGTAACCTGTACGCTGCGGCGGAAAACGACATCGTGGTAGGATTCCTCATCCCATTCCACGCGCGTTTTGCTGTCGGGCAGGGCGGCCTGGGTTTTCCAGTCCACTTCGGTAATCAGGTGCGTAGCAGCAGGTGTCTCCTCATATCGAAGCACGCGCGGGACGGCGGGTGGCTGGTTCAACCCGTTCACGCATAATGTATTGTGTGAAAATGAGTTTTTGTAGTAGCCGTAGTGCAGCGGTGCGCCGTAGCCCGTCGTGCCGAGATCGGGAAACAACGCTTTTCCCTGATTGAAAACGATCAGGTTCAGACGATCGTAATGATCGTGCTCCCCACCGTACGGGCCATGTTTGATGCATACTGCCCGGCCCGGTGCGTTTCGGATCAGGGTAAAACCTGCGCCGGGGTGGTGTTCGCTGGCGGTCGGGGCTTGCAGGGCGTCAGCGGGCAGCGGTTGGCCGTAAAACAACGCGTCGATATGATTGCGCGGCGTGGTGCGATAGAGACAGGAGAGCAACTGCCCGTACACCTCTTTGCCATAATAAAAATACGCAAATTCATAGATATCCGCATGGCCGAGCTGCTCCTGGCCGTTTACGCAATCATTCACTTTCGGCAGCGTCATATCTGGTAGCAGGAATTGCATCGGCAGGCCGAGCATCTGCGGATAGAACGGTTGATCAAGCAGGCTAAATTCGCTGTTTTTCGCCAGTTTCTCAAAGGCGAAAAAGGCTTCCAGGGCGTAGTAGTGATAGTGCAGCGAGCCTTCAAACCATAATCCGCCCGACAGCAGGGCGTTCTCCAGCTGATAACGCAGGCCGTAGGGGCTGTTAACGGCAAACTCCAGATAAGCATTCTCTTCCAGCACGGCGCCAATGATGCCGATGGTGGCACTGATTTTAACCTCATGGTTATGAATCTGATTGCTGCGATGCTGCATCAGAAAATCAGCTCCACAACGCAGCAGGCGCGTAGCAATAAACTCATTCTGTTCGGTCGTGAGCTCAGAACGAATCAGGTCAAACCCACGAGCAAAATCGGCGTGACAATTCGCTTCACAGAGCGTCTGAGCATTGGCTTTTCCAGGACCGTTGTAGGGAATACCGCCGTGTTCCTGATAGTCGGGATAGTACTTAGCATACTGCATCAGAATATCGATCACTTTATCCCGATAGCGTATTTCACCGGTCAGTAGCCAGAGAACGCTAAGCTCGTAGCTTGCTTTCGCATTCAATCCGTTTAGCCAGCGCCACCAGGCGCCGTAGTAGGGTTCGCCGGTAAAAACGGCCCCGTCCACGGGGCAGCGATGTTTGTTGGGCGAGTGCCGGTTCCACAGCAAGCGCACGCTGTGCTCAGGGCAGAAGAAGTAGTGGTTCCAGGTGGCGCATCCGGTTTCGGGCACCAGCGTGTCGTTGTTGATGACGTCGCGGTTGCTCTCAATCAGCCCGGCGAGGATCGCCGGGCTGACATTTTGACGGGCGGCGGTAAGTTGTTCTGCGGTAAATTGTTTCACTGTGCACCTGTACCCGATTATTTCACCAGCGGAGAGCCGGGCATTAAAAAGTTGATATTATCGGCATTCTCTTTGCTCAGAAGGGCGACGCTCTGCGTAAAGGTGGCATCTTTATAGGCTCTCGCCGCAGCCAGCATCGGGCCGGTGGCTTCCTCCGGGGTGTATTTCAGCTCCGGATACGGCCAGCTGCTGGCCGGTTTGCCCATTTGCTCGCTGATGAAGGCAAACGCGCTTTTGGTAGTGCGGCTGTCGAGCTGGAAATTCCACACGTCATTTCCGGTCTGCTCCCCGTAACGCCCCATTCGGCCATAGGCGGCGAGGGCAAAATTCGAATAATGGAAGGAGCGGGTGCGCTCAAGCTCTGCCGTGATTTCACCTTTGCTGTTGATCTGCGAGATCAGATGGCGATGCTTAAAGATCTCAATCTGCTCTGTCGCCTGTTTTTTATCTCCGGTGAAAAGCGAGAACGCGGTAACCTGGGTGTCGTACCAGGCTCCATGATTGTTGTACCAGTTCGATTCTTCATGCCCGTTCTGACTGGTTTTCAGCCAGCGAGTGTAGTCAGCGTACCAGCGCTGATAGCGTTTGAAATCCTGATCCGAAAGTGTTTTCGCGTTGTGTAACAGCACAATGCTGTCGGCGACATCAATCAGTACGCGTGTGTCGATAATGCCGATCCCCCGTCCGTTCACGATGCCTGGAATCGCCTGGGCATAGTTGAGATTCGGGTTCATCCGGGTTTCTTTGTGCAAGAACCAGGTTTGCAGCTGAGCATTCGCCTTTTGCGCATATTTAGGGTCGCCGCTGTAGAACGCCGCCAGGGCCAACGCGCGGATGTCATCGGAAAAATGGGCCATTCTCGCGCTGTCCGTATCATCGGTTTTGGAAGACGGATTGATATTACCGTCGTCGCGCACGTAGGGGAGGTGGTCTTTGGTATCCGGGTTCGGCCACCAGTAAGGGCCAAAACTGTAGTAATCGTGTTTATTGCCGGAGGCCGGGAGCAGCTTTTTCTGCGTTACGCTGTACGGAGGATGCAACAGGGCAGCATCGGCTTTTTTCATCAGTGCCTGAATGGCTGGCGTGTAGGTGGCGTCATTCTGGGCGATCTTCGTTTTTACCTCCTGCATCTGCTGGCAGTCGTAAGTCAGGCAGGAATCAGCAGCGGACTGGGCATACAGCGGTGCAGAACACAGCAGGCAAGCGAAGAACAGTGTTTGATATTTCATTGTCGTTTCCTTGTTCAGGCGACAGCAGGTTTGAATGCCGCTGCAGGATTTTTGATGAGCAACCACAGGAACGCAGCGCCAATAAGATCGAAAACACCCAGTCCAATAAAGAAAGCATTGTAGCCAACCACGGCAACCATCGCGCCGAGGAAAAGGCTAAATGCGAAGTTTCCCATGCTGCCGGTGAAGGCTGCAAAGCCGGTGGCAGTTGCGACTTTTTGTTTGGGGAAAAGGTCGGACGACATGCTGATGACGGTGATGGACAAGCACTGATGGGCAAAGCCCGCAATGCAAAATAGCGCAATGGCAGCATAGACGTTTTCGACGTAGCCGACAGCCGCCATCGCCAGCATCAGCAACGCAGCGAAGGTAAAGGTGATGCGTTTAGCATTGATAATGTGAATGCCTCGATTGTTAAGAAACTTCGAGATGTATCCGGCTGCCAGACAGCCTAAATCTGCCGTCAGGAACGGAAGCCAGGCAAACATAGCGATTTCACTCAGATTCATATGACGCACGGTGACGAGATACAGCGGCATCCAGTAGTGCAGGGTTCCCCAGGCCGGGTCAGCCATAAAGCGGGGTAAAGAGATAGCCCACAAATTTTTGTCTTTGATCATCGAGCTGAGGGTCGCTTTTTCTGTCGTCAGGACCAGACCGTTGTCCGCCTGAACTTCGTCATATTCCGCTTTGAGCAGCGCCGGATGGCTTTCCGGCGATCGATAGCACACCAGCCACAAAATGCTCCACAGAATCCCCATCCCGCCGGTAACCACAAACGACATTTCCCAATTGTAATTAAGGATGGCCCAAACCACGAGCGGCGGGGCGAGCATCGCGCCGAGTGAGGTCCCCAGGCTGTAGATCCCGCAGGCCAGCCCTCGCTCTTTTGCCGGGAACCATTCGGCGGTCACTTTCATACCAGCCGGGTTAAATGCCGCTTCGGTTAAACCGAGGCCGCCGCGCAGGCAGGCTATCGGTAACCAACTGCTGAAAAGCGCGGTTAACATGTTGCACAGTGACCACAGCATGGCCAGTATGCTAAAGCTGAAGCGCAAGCCAAACTTATCGATGATGAAACCGCAGGCGATCCCGCCGATGGCGTAGGTAAACGGAAACACTGACACGATCCACGAGTATTGCTCGCTCGAAAGATGCAGTGTTTTCATCATTTCCGGGGCAGCAACGCCGAGCGTGCTGCGCGCGAGGTAATTGATAATGGTGCCGAGCATAACGAGTGAAATAATGTACCAGCGTAGTTTTTTTATCTTCACGGTGCCTTCCTTGAGTATGTTGAAATTTTGTTGTTTTAAAAATGAAATGCAATTTCAATTAATGCTATTGGAAATATATCTGCCCGTGCTTGATGATGCTCACAGATTTTTAAATACGGTAAAAATTAATTAATATAAAAAATATATAAACACCATGAATTAATTCATTCAAACCATTTATCAAAATGATCTATTTTTCGTTAATATAAAAACAAAACACTATTTCAATAAAAAGTGTGTGGATGATCTTGTTTTTAAAATAATGAGAGTGACCGATTTTAATTAATGAATATTATGCCTCCCTGTGGTTTGGTGTCGGTGTGATAACGCAGTAAATATTGCGTATCTCAGCTTATAAAGTATCAAGGGATGGATTATGCAGAAAAAATGGCAATGGTTATTACTGTCTTGTGTTACAGCGTGTCCGCTTGTTTGTCAGGCACTGACGTTTGACGTCAGAGGCGGCTACAGAGCGGGTAGTCACTCATATGAATCGCGCTATAAGGTCAGCCAGAGCTGGAAGAGTGGCTGGTGGGGAAGTATCGAAACCGATAACAAAAATAATAAGAGTAACGGCAGAGGTACAAACGGTGGGGATAAATCGGACGGTGCTCATTCATTGGGTGACAGTAAGTCAGATTATAATGAAATAGAGTCTAATTACACGATTCCGTTAACGGAACAATGGAGTTTTCAACCTGGAGGTATTTATCACTGGAGCAGCAATGGTACACAAATCCGGCCCTATTTACGCCTGAATTATAAAATCACTGCCGATTTAAATACAAGTTTACGTTATCGCTATGACTATAATACTTATGAAACGGTGAATGGTAGCGGTGAGTCTCATCGGGATAGCGTTAACCGTCTGGATCTGTATTTGGGTTATAAAATTAATCCACAGTGGAGCGTACTCTATCAGGGAACGATATATAAACATGTTAATGATGATTATAAATATAAGAATGATAAATCATCGGCAACGGAAAATGCCGTTACGCTACGTTATAAATGGAACAGCTGGTTCAGCCCGTATGTGGAATACGATTACCTGGATAAACAGGGTTTTTACGAAGGAGAAGACGGTATCGCCGAGTCGCGTTACCGCATCGGTATGACGTTTACGCTCTAAGCAGCGGCAAAACCTGCCTGGCGGAGCTGCCGGGCAGGAATGCGCGATGAACATCGGTTCTTCTACCTGCTTGAGTATGCAGCAGCCACCTTCCGCAGTATCAAATCTGTCTAAAATTCACTCGAACAGATTGGCGGACACGTTCCGGTGATCATTTCGTTAACGGTATAGTCACGGCGAGGTGTTAATTAGAAGCTGGTGATAGGTAAAATAAATGTTATTTTTGGCTGGGCTATTGCCGAAATGGAAAAAGAAGTCTAAGCCGCTATCCTTAAATGTTTGTCAGCTTTATAAAGCGAGACGACAAGCAGCGTTAAAAAAAATCACTATTATTTATATATCATTCCGCATTCGCTAACCATTGCAGTGATCAAATCTACATATCATTAACATTGTATTTACTATGGCTAATGCATTTAAACACCTTTAACAGAATCACCCGTTTTTGATTTAAATCAATGTTTAATGCTTGGAAATGCACCCCAAAAGACGCTAAATTGTCCGCGATCAAATTGGCTGAAAAGGTGTAAATTCGCTATATATTGATCAACGTCGTAAAACGTAAATCTCGTTCAATAAAAACCTGTTTATTGTAAGGGCTTTGCAGCGTATTATATTTGCGGGATCAATTAGAGTTTTTTCTTAACGTATTTGTAACTTTTCATCATGGCTTTTTCCTCTTTTGAAGAATAGGTCACGAAGAAGGGAAACAGATAACTTTGTATTGGGGCATGTGTGTGAACCCTTTCTAAGGGATTCACTCTCGGAGTCTTCATGCGATGAGCAAGGAGTCATGATGTTAGATATAGTCGAACTGTCGCGCTTACAGTTTGCCTTGACCGCGATGTACCACTTCCTTTTTGTGCCACTAACGCTCGGTATGGCGTTCCTGCTGGCCATCATGGAAACGGTCTACGTCCTTTCCGGCAAACAGATTTATAAAGATATGACCAAGTTCTGGGGCAAGTTGTTTGGTATCAACTTTGCGCTGGGCGTGGCGACCGGCCTGACCATGGAGTTCCAGTTCGGGACTAACTGGTCTTACTATTCTCACTACGTTGGGGATATCTTCGGTGCGCCGCTGGCCATTGAAGGTCTGATGGCCTTCTTCCTCGAATCCACCTTTGTAGGTCTGTTCTTCTTCGGTTGGGACCGTCTGGGTAAAGTTCAGCACATGGCAGTGACCTGGCTGGTGGCCTTAGGCTCCAACCTGTCCGCACTGTGGATTCTGGTTGCTAACGGCTGGATGCAGAACCCTATCGCGTCTGATTTCAACTTCGAAACCATGCGTATGGAGATGGTCAGCTTTGCCGAGCTGGTCCTGAACCCGGTTGCTCAGGTGAAATTCGTTCACACCGTGGCATCGGGTTATGTCTGCGGCGCGATGTTCGTGCTGGGCATCAGCTCCTACTATATGCTGCGCGGTCGTGACTTCGCTTTCGCCAAACGCTCCTTTGCCATCGCGGCAAGCTTCGGTATGGCGGCAATCCTGTCTGTTATTGTTCTGGGTGATGAATCCGGTTACGAAATGGGCGACGTGCAGAAAACCAAACTGGCTGCAATTGAAGCCGAATGGGAAACTCAGCCGGCTCCGGCAGCGTTTACCCTGTTTGGTATTCCTGACCAGGATGCACAGGAAAACCGCTTTGCTATTCAGATCCCTTACGCGCTGGGTATCATCGCCACCCGTTCTGTTGATAAGCAGGTAACGGGCCTGAAAGATCTGATGGTGCAGCACGAAGGACGTATCCGTAACGGTATGAAAGCTTACGCGCTGCTGGAACAGCTGCGTTCAGGCTCGACCGATCAGGCTGTTCGCGATCAGTTCAACGACGTGAAGAAAGACCTGGGTTACGGTTTGCTGCTCAAACGCTATACGCCGAACGTTTCTGATGCGACTGAAGCACAGATTCAGATGGCGACCAAGGATTCTATTCCTCGCGTGGCTCCGCTGTACTTCGCCTTCCGTATCATGGTTGGTTGCGGCATCCTGATGCTGCTGATTATCGCGGCGTCCTTCTGGTCCGTGATTCGTAACCGTATCGGTCAGAAAAAATGGCTGCTGCGTACCGCGATGTACGGTATTCCACTGCCGTGGATTGCTATCGAATCCGGCTGGTTTGTTGCGGAGTATGGCCGTCAGCCTTGGGCGATAGGTGAGGTGCTGCCAACGGCAGTGGCTAACTCGTCGCTGACTGCAGGGGATCTGATTTTCTCCATGCTGCTGATTTGCGGTCTGTACACCCTGTTCCTGGTGGCTGAACTGTTCCTGATGTTCAAGTTCGCACGCCTCGGCCCGAGCAGCCTGAAAACCGGTCGCTATCACTACGAGCAGTCCACTGTGACTACTCAGCCGGCACGCTAAGACAGGAGTCGTCAAATGATCGATTATGAAGTATTGCGTTTTATCTGGTGGCTGCTGGTCGGTATTTTACTGATTGGTTTTGCAGTCACTGACGGTTTCGACATGGGGGTGGGCATGCTCACCCGTTTCCTCGGTCGTAATGACACCGAGCGTCGAATCATGATCAACTCCATCGCCCCGCACTGGGACGGTAACCAGGTGTGGTTAATCACTGCGGGCGGCGCACTGTTTGCCGCCTGGCCGATGGTTTACGCAGCTGCGTTCTCCGGCTTCTATGTCGCGATGATTCTGGTACTGGCGTCCTTGTTCTTCCGTCCGGTCGGTTTTGACTACCGTTCTAAGATTGAAGACACCCGCTGGCGCAACATGTGGGACTGGGGCATCTTCATCGGTAGCTTCGTGCCACCGCTGGTGATCGGCGTAGCGTTCGGCAACTTGTTGCAGGGCGTTCCGTTCCACCTAGATGAATATATGCGTCTGTACTACACCGGTAACTTCTTCCAGCTGCTGAATCCGTTTGGTCTGCTGGCAGGTGTGGTGAGCGTTGCGATGATTATCACTCAGGGTGCGACCTATCTGCAGATGCGTACTGTGGGTGAACTGCATCTGCGTTCCCGCGCAACTGCTCAGGTTGCGGCTCTGGTGACGCTGGTCTGCTTCGCGTTAGCTGGCGTTTGGGTGGTTTACGGTATCGACGGTTATGTTGTGACTTCGGCAATCAACCATACCGCGCCGTCTAACCCGCTGACCAAAGAAGTGGCGCGTCAGGCTGGTGCATGGCTGGTCAACTTCAACAATACTCCTGCGCTGTGGGCTATCCCGGCTCTGGGCGTGTTGTTGCCGCTGCTGACTGTGCTGACCTCTCGTCTGGAAAAAGGCGCGTGGGCATTCGTATTCTCCTCTCTGACGCTGGCGTGCATCATCCTGACTGCGGGCATTGCGATGTTCCCGTTCGTGATGCCATCCAGCACCATGATGAATGCGAGCCTGACCATGTGGGATGCGACGTCAAGCCAGTTGACGCTTAACCTGATGACGTATGTTGCTTGCGTGTTCGTACCGATTATCCTGCTCTACACCTCCTGGTGTTACTGGAAAATGTTCGGTCGTATCACGAAAGAAGACATCGAAAGCAACACTCATTCCCTGTACTAAGTAAGGAGCTGAATATGTGGTATTTCGCATGGATTTTGGGGACGCTTCTTGCCTGTGCATTTGGTGTCATTACCGCGCTGGCGCTTGAACATATCGAAGCGACCAAAACCGGTGAAGAAAAGCACTGATGATGAATGTTATCGTAAAGCGATATACGACAGCATTCTGGTTGCGTCGAGGCGGCAAGACTGAGAATCCCCAGGAGCTGACACAAGTCAGTGACTGGGGTGAGCAGACGCAGCCAACGAAGAGGCAGCCTGAATGATTAAGTATATCTATGCGGTAATGGACAAGCGCCCGCTAAGGGCGCTTTCCTTAGTGATGGCATTGCTGCTGGCAGGCTGCATTTTCTGGGACCCGTCGCGTTTTGCAGCGAAGACCAGTGAACTGGAAATCTGGCATGGTTTCTTGATCATGTGGGCCGTTTGCGCAGGCGTCATTCACGGCGTCGGCTTTCGCCCGAGAGCCATTCACTGGCAAGGTATTTTCTGCCCGTTAATCGCTGATGTAGTGCTTCTCGCAGGACTTGTTTTTTTCTTTAGCTGAATAAGAACTGTCCGTTAATCTTATGGGCTTACCCGAGCCCATAAAAATTTACTCTCCGTTTACTTTCCCCCATTCCAAACCATCATTCCCGCGCGTATAGTAGCGAAGTTTAAAAGCTCTAAACTTTTGTTGCATTACCAGGATGTAAAGTGAATACAACGCTGTTTCGATGGCCGGTCAGGGTCTACTACGAAGATACCGATGCCGGGGGTGTGGTCTACCACGCCAGCTACGTTGCTTTTTATGAACGGGCACGCACTGAGATGCTGCGCCATCATCATTTTAGCCAACAGGTTTTGTTGGCTGAGCGAGTTGCCTTCGTGGTACGCAAGATGACGCTGGAGTATTTTGCACCCGCCAGACTCGACGATATGCTCGAAGTCCAAACGGAAATAACATCAATGCGTGGAACCTCACTGGTTTTCACGCAGCGGATCGTCAACGCAGAGAACACAGTTTTGAACGAAGCAGAAGTTCTGATTGTTTGTGTTGATCCACTCATCATGAAGCCTCGTGCGCTTCCTAAGTCTATTGTCGCGGAGTTTAAGCAGTGACTGACATGAATATCCTTGATTTGTTCCTGAAGGCTAGCCTTCTGGTTAAACTTATCATGTTGATTTTGATTGGTTTTTCAATCGCATCCTGGGCCATCATTATCCAGAGAACCCGTATTCTTAACGCTGCTGGCCGTGAAGCCGAAGCATTTGAAGACAAGTTCTGGTCGGGTATCGAGCTTTCTCGTTTATATCAAGAAAGCCAGGGACGTCGTGAGAACCTTTCAGGCTCCGAACAAATTTTCTATAGCGGTTTCAAAGAGTTCGCTCGGCTGCATCGTGCTAACAATCATGCACCTGAAGCGGTCGTTGAAGGGGCATCGCGTGCTATGCGCATCTCGATGAACCGTGAACTGGAATCCCTTGAAACGCACATCCCGTTCCTTGGCACGGTAGGTTCTATCAGCCCGTATATCGGTCTGTTTGGTACCGTGTGGGGGATCATGCACGCCTTTATCGCATTGGGTGCGGTTAAACAGGCTACGCTGCAAATGGTTGCACCGGGTATCGCAGAAGCTCTGATCGCGACCGCAATCGGTCTGTTCGCCGCTATTCCGGCGGTTATGGCCTATAACCGACTGAACCAGCGCGTGAACAAACTGGAACTGAACTACGACAACTTCATGGAAGAGTTCACGGCGATTCTGCACCGTCAGGCGTTTACCAGCACCGAGAGTAACAAGGGGTAAACCATGGCCAGAGCGCGTGGACGAAATCGTCGCGAACTTAAGTCCGAAATCAATATCGTACCGCTGCTGGACGTATTGCTGGTGCTGCTGCTGATCTTTATGGCGACAGCGCCGATCATTACCCAGAGCGTTGAAGTTGATCTGCCGGATGCGACAGAATCACAAGCGGTAAGCAGCAATGACGATCCTCCGGTCATTATTGAGGTTTCCGGCGTGGGGCAATACAGCGTTGTGGTTGAGAAAGATCGTATGGATCAGCTGCCGCCAGAGCAGGTTATTGCTGAAGCGCAGCGCCGCCTGGAGTCAAATCCGAAAACGGTCTTCTTAATCGGTGGCGCCAAAGATGTGCCTTACGATGAAATTATTAAAGCGCTGAACTTGCTACATAGCGCGGGTGTTAAGTCGGTAGGCTTGATGACGCAACCGATCTAATCATCTGCACAGTTTTTGGGAACCGATAGTGTCAAAGGCAACCGAACAAAACGACAAGCTTAAGCGAGCGATAATTGTCTCCGCAGTGCTGCATGTGATTCTTTTTGCAGTGCTGATCTGGAGTTCGTTCGATGAGCACATTGACGCGTCAGCCGGCGGTGGTGGGGGCTCTTCCATCGACGCCGTCATGGTAGATCCCGGCGCGGTAGTGCAAAACTATAATCGTCAGCAACAGCAGCAGGCGAGTGCAAAACGAGCTGAAGAGCAGCGTGACAAACAGGCGCAACAGCAAGCCGAGGAACTGCGTGAAAAACAGGCCGCGGAGCAAGAGCGTCTGAAGCAGCTCGAGAAAGAACGTTTGCAGGCGCAAGAAGCGGCGAAAGAGCAGGCGGATCAGCAGAAACAGGCTGAAGCTGCCGCTCAAAAAGCGCAAGAGCAGCAAAAGCAGGCAGAAGAGGCGGCAGCAAAATCCGCAGCGGATGCCAAAGCGAAGGCTGATGCTCAGGCAAAACAAGCCGCTGACGCAGCGAAGAAAGCCGCAGCTGATGCCCAAAAAGTCGCTGAAGCCGAAGCCGTGAAGAAAGCGGCTGCTGACGCAGAGAAAAAAGCACAAGCAGAAGCGGCGAAGAAAGCCGCCGCTGATGCACAGAAGAAAGCTGAAGCAGAAACCGCGAAGAAAGCAGCTCAGGAGGCGGAGAAGAAAGCCGCTGCCGATGCTGCGAAGAAAGCGGCTGCAGCAGAGAAGGCCGCGGCTGAAAAAGCCGCTGCTGCTGAGAAGGCTGCGGCCGACAAAAAAGCCGCTGCCGCTGAAAAAGCTGCTGCAGATAAGAAAGCCGCTGCCGATAAAGCAGCAGCCGCCAAAGCTGCCGCGGCCAAAAAAGCCGCGTCGGAAAAAGCTTCAGCATCAGATGTTGACGACCTTTTCGGTGACCTGAGTTCAGGTAAGAATGCACCGAAAACGGGCGGCGGGGCGAAAGGAAGTAACGCGTCGCCTGCAGGAAGTGGTAACACTAAGAATAACGGCGCTTCAGGCGCTGAAATCAATGGCTATGCCTCGCAGATTAAATCAGCGATTGAAAGTCGATTTTATGATGCTTCATCTTATGCCGGTAAAACGTGTACGCTGCGGATAAAACTGGCACCGGATGGCATGTTACTTGATATTCAGTCCGAAGGTGGCGATCCGGCCCTGTGTACTGCTGCGCTGGCAGCGGCACGTCAGGCGAAGATGCCAAAACCACCTTCGCAAGCCGTCTATGAAGTCTTTAAAAATGCGCCGCTGGACTTTAAACCTTAAGTCACAATTTCTCCGTGCAAACGGGGAAAAATAGACCAGGTTTAGTCACAGGGTTCTGGTAGTTTTGTCTATTTGAGTTTGTTAACATTCTGCTAAATTATCGTGGGTAAGGTTACCCAGATAAGGGAGATATGATGAAGCAGGCATTACGTGTTGCAGTAAGTTTCTTTATGCTGTGGGCAGCTGTGCTGCACGCAGAGGTACGCATTGAGATCACCCAAGGGGTGGACTCCGCGCGTCCAATTGGCGTTGTTCCGTTCCAGTGGGCAGGCCCTGGCGCTGCACCTGAAGATGTTGGCGGCATTGTTGCGGCTGACTTGCGTAACAGCGGCAAATTCAATCCATTAGATCGCTCTCGTCTGCCGCAGCAGCCGGGTACCGCTCAGGAAGTTCAGCCTGCTGCCTGGTCTGCACTGGGTATTGATGCCGTGGTTGTGGGTCAGGTGACTCCGAATCCGGACGGTGGCTACACCGTGGCGTATCAACTGGTAGATACTGGTGGCGCGCCAGGCACCGTTCTGGCGCAGAACTCGTATAAAGTGAACAAGCAGTGGCTTCGCTACGCGGGTCACACTGCGAGTGATGAAGTGTTCGAGAAGCTGACCGGTATTAAAGGTGCCTTCCGTACCCGTATCGCTTATGTTGTTCAGACTAACGGCGGCCAGTTCCCGTATGAACTGCGCGTGTCTGACTACGATGGTTATAACCAGTTCACCGTACACCGTTCACCGCAGCCGCTGATGTCTCCGGCATGGTCACCGGATGGTTCTAAACTGGCTTACGTGACCTTCGAAAGTGGTCGTTCAGCACTGGTTATCCAGACGCTGTCCAACGGCGCTGTGCGTCAGGTGGCTTCGTTCCCACGTCACAACGGTGCGCCTGCATTCTCACCGGATGGTTCTAAACTGGCATTTGCTCTGTCTAAAACAGGCAGCCTGAACCTCTACGTGATGGATATCGGTTCCGGCCAGATCCGTCAGGTGACTGATGGTCGTAGCAACAACACTGAACCAACCTGGTTCCCGGACAGCCAGAATCTGGCGTTCACGTCTGACCAGGCGGGCCGCCCGCAGGTATACAAAGTCAATGTGAATGGCGGTGCACCGCAGCGCATCACCTGGGAAGGTTCACAAAACCAGGATTCTGATGTAAGCAGTGATGGTAAATTTATGGTAATGGTCAGTTCTGCTGGTGGCCAGCAGCACATTGCCAAACAAGATCTGGTAACGGGTGGCGTGCAAGTTTTATCGTCAACGTTCCTGGATGAAACGCCAAGTCTGGCACCTAACGGCACGATGGTAATCTACAGCTCTTCTCAGGGGATGGGATCTGTGCTGAATCTGGTTTCTACAGATGGGCGTTTCAAAGCGCGTATTCCGGCAACTGATGGACAGGTAAAATCACCTGCCTGGTCGCCGTATCTGTAAATAATAATTAATTGATTACTAAAGGAATCTTAGAAATGCAACTGAACAAAGTGCTGAAGGGGCTGATGATCGCTCTGCCTGTAATGGCAATCGCGGCGTGTTCTTCCAACAAGAATGCAAGCAACGACCAGAGCGGCGAAGGCATGATGGGTGCCGGCACTGGTATGGACGCTAACGGTAACGGCAACATGTCTTCTGAAGAGCAAGCGCGTCTTCAGATGCAGCAGCTGCAGCAGAACAACATTGTTTACTTCGATCTGGACAAGTATGACATCCGTTCTGACTTCGCTGCGATGCTGGATGCGCACGCAAACTTCCTGCGTAGCAACCCATCTTACAAAGTCACCGTAGAAGGTCATGCGGACGAACGTGGTACTCCTGAGTACAACATCTCCCTGGGTGAGCGTCGTGCGAACGCCGTTAAGATGTACCTGCAGGGTAAAGGCGTTTCTGCTGACCAGATCTCCATCGTTTCTTACGGTAAAGAAAAACCTGCAGTACTGGGTCATGACGAAGCGGCTTACTCCAAAAACCGTCGTGCCGTACTGGTTTACTAAGAGAATTGCATGAGCAGTAACTTCAGACATCAACTATTGAGTCTGTCGTTACTGGTTGGAATAGCGGCCCCCTGGGCCGCTTTTGCTCAGGCACCAATCAGTAGTGTCGGCTCCGGCTCGGTCGAAGACCGCGTCACTCAACTCGAGCGTATTTCTAACGCTCATAGTCAGCTTTTAACCCAACTCCAGCAGCAACTCTCCGATAACCAAAACGATATTGATTCTCTCCGTGGTCAGATTCAGGAAAGTCAGTACCAGTTGAACCAGGTTGTCGAGCGTCAGAAGCAGATCCTGTTGCAGATCGACGGCATGAGCAACGGTGGTGCAACGGCGCAACCTGCGGCTGGCGATCAGAGTGGGGCGGCGACAGCCACTCCAGCGCCATCGGCAGATGCGTCAGCCTCAACAGGTGCTCCTGTACAGAGCGGTGACGCGAATACTGACTACAACGCAGCCATTGCCCTGGTGCAGGATAAATCGCGTCAGGACGACGCTATCGCGGCGTTTCAGAACTTCGTGAAAAAGTACCCGGATTCAACGTATCAGCCGAATGCCAATTACTGGCTCGGTCAGTTGAATTACAACAAGGGGAAAAAGGATGATGCTGCGTTCTATTTTGCCTCCGTGGTGAAAAATTACCCAAAATCACCTAAAGCGCCTGATGCCATGTTTAAGGTCGGCGTCATCATGCAGGATAAAGGCGACAGCGCGAAAGCGAAGGCCGTTTATCAGCAGGTGGTCACGAAGTACCCTGGCACCGAAGGTGCAAAACAAGCGCAAAAACGTCTTGGATCGATGGGTTGAGTGTCGCATGACCAGAAATCGCATTATTTCTGGTCGTGCTGCCTGATTCGTAAGCAGTTAAGTGATCTTCGTCGAAATTTTTGTTGCGCTGAATTCTTAAATCAGTAATATATGCCGCCGTTGCCAAGGGATATCGAACAGCCCGAAAGCCGCGAAAAAAGTGGGTCGTTAGCTCAGTTGGTAGAGCAGTTGACTTTTAATCAATTGGTCGCAGGTTCGAATCCTGCACGACCCACCACTTAAGATTTTCCTGTAGTACCCGGTAGTATGCGTTGGGTGATTAGCTCAGTTGGTAGAGCACCTCCTTTACACGGAGGGGGTCGGCGGTTCGAGCCCGTCATCACCCACCATTTGGGGCGTTAGCTCAGTTGGTAGAGCAGTTGACTTTTAATCAATTGGTCGCAGGTTCGAATCCTGCACGCCCCACCAATACTACAGTTTTAAGTGAAAATTCAGGCAGCACCCGGAAGGGGCGTTAGCTCAGTTGGTAGAGCAGTTGACTTTTAATCAATTGGTCGCAGGTTCGAATCCTGCACGCCCCACCAGCCTGAATACAATTTGCAAGTCCCGAAAGGGGTCGTTAGCTCAGTTGGTAGAGCAGTTGACTTTTAATCAATTGGTCGCAGGTTCGAATCCTGCACGACCCACCAATTTTAGCATTGTGACTTGATGTTAAATCTCTATGTAAAAAGGCGCCCTAAAGGCGCCTTTTTGCTATCCAAATATTGTGACTTTTTCCGCTCAACGCGCTATCTTGTTTAGTATACAAAACACAAATGTCATATCTTTCGTTCAGAACGCAAAAGAGAGACATTATTGTTAAGCCAGTAAAACGAGAAGCAATGATGAGCGTGATGTTTGATCCTGAAGCCGCAATCTATCCTTTCCCGCCGAAACCCGTGCCACTCAATCGGGACGAAAAACAGTTTTACCGTGAAAAAATCAAGCGCCTGTTGAAGGAGCGAGATGCGGTGATGGTCGCGCATTACTATACCGATCCCGAAATCCAGCAGCTGGCGGAAGAGACCGGCGGCTGTATCTCCGATTCTCTTGAGATGGCGCGTTTTGGGGCGAAACATCCTGCCTCAACGCTGCTCGTTGCGGGCGTACGCTTCATGGGTGAGACGGCGAAAATCCTCAGTCCGGAAAAAACCATCCTGATGCCTACGCTCAATGCGGAGTGCTCTCTGGATTTAGGCTGTCCGATCGACGAATTCAGCGCGTTTTGCGATGCCCACCCAGACCGTACGGTCGTCGTGTACGCCAACACGTCTGCTGCCGTGAAAGCGCGCGCTGACTGGGTGGTTACTTCCAGCATCGCGGTTGAACTCATTGAGCATCTGGACAGTCTGGGGCAAAAAATCATCTGGGCACCGGATAAGCATCTGGGCAATTACGTGCAGAAGCAAACTGGCGCAGACGTGCTGTGCTGGCAGGGTGCGTGTATTGTGCACGACGAGTTCAAAACTCAGGCGTTGGCGCGCATGAAAGCCCTCTATCCTGAAGCGGCGATTCTGGTGCATCCTGAATCTCCACAGTCGGTGGTCGACATGGCAGATGCGGTCGGCTCCACCAGCCAACTGATTAATGCGGCGAAAACCCTGCCGAACCAGAAACTGATTGTCGCCACCGATCGCGGCATCTTTTATAAAATGCAGCAGGCGGTACCGGACAAAGAGTTGTTCGAAGCGCCGACCGCCGGAGAAGGGGCCACCTGCCGTAGCTGCGCACACTGTCCGTGGATGGCTATGAATGGCCTCAAGGCGATTGCTGAAGGGCTGGAATCTGGCGGAGCGGCACATGAAATCCATGTCGACGCTGCGTTGCGTGAGGGCGCGTTAATTCCGCTTAACCGCATGCTCGATTTTGCGGCTACACTACGCTCCTGAGATGAGATAACGCGTATCACTACGCTCTGGGGAAAAGATGGATTTTTTTAGCACGCAGAACATCCTGGTTCACATACCGATCGGGGCGGGCGGCTACGACCTGTCATGGATTGAAGCCATCGGTACGCTGGCAGGGTTGCTCTGCATCTGGCTGGCGAGTCTGGAGAAGATAAGCAACTATGCATTTGGCCTGATTAACGTCACGCTGTTTGCGATTATCTTTTTCCAGATTCAGCTCTATGCGAGCCTGCTGTTGCAGCTGTTTTTCTTCGCCGCGAACATCTACGGCTGGTACGCCTGGTCACGGCAAAACAGTGAGAAGGAAGCCGAGCTACAGATTCGCTGGCTGCCTTTACCAAAGGCTATCGCCTGGCTTGTTGCCTGCGTGGTGGCGATTGGTCTGATGACAGTCTTCATCAACCCGGTGTTTGGTTTCCTGACCCGCATTGCGGTGTCGGTGATGTCCAGCCTGGGTTTGAACGTCACAATGCCCGAACTTCAGCCAGATGCTTTCCCGTTCTGGGATTCCTGCATGATGGTGCTGTCTATCGCCGCGATGATCCTGATGACGCGTAAGTACGTAGAGAACTGGCTGTTGTGGGTGATCATCAACGTCATTAGCGTGGTGATTTTCGCGTTGCAGGGCGTCTACGCTATGTCGCTGGAATATCTCCTGCTCACCTTTATCGCCCTGAACGGCAGCCGGATGTGGATTAACAGCGCGCGTCAGCGTGGCTCCCACGCGCTGTCCAGTTAATGGTGGTGATGGTGTGAATGGTCGGACTGTGTCTCATTGAGATGGCAGTCCGACCCGTTGCAGGTCTGATACTCCATCTGGATGGTGGCGTGTGAAATTTCGTAATGATGTTCCAGGAAGTGTTGGATACGTCCCAGCAGAGCATCGTGATCGTGCGGCGGAATGACCTGTACGTGCAGGGTCATCACCGGTTTCTCACCGACCAGCCAGACGTGAACATGATGTACATCGCGCACTTCCGGGATATCCCGGCACATTTTGCGTTTTAGCGCCGGAATATCCAGTGACACCGGCGCGCCTTCCAGCAGTTCGTTCACACTCTCTTTTAATAATCCCCATGCGCTACGCAGCACCAGGCACGAGACCAGTACCGACAGAATAGGGTCGATAGGCGTCCAGCCGGTGTAGATAATTACCAGTGCCGCGACAATAGCACCTACTGATCCCAGCAGATCGCCCAGCACGTGCAGCGCCGCCGCACGTACATTAAGATTTTTCTCGCTACTGCCACGATGCAAAATCCAGAACGCAAGAATATTAGCCAGCAACCCGGCGACGGCAATCACCATCATCGTCATTCCGGCAACAGGCTGCGGATGGCGGAAACGCTGGAAGGCTTCCCAAACGATTAAGACAGTAATCACTACCAGCGCAATGGCATTGACGAAAGCGGCGAGTGTGGTCAGGCGTAGCCAGCCAAACGTATGGCGTGCATTAGGTGGACGGCGGGCAAATTGCACGGCGATTAACGCGAACAGCAGTGCGGCGGCGTCAGTGAGCATATGACCCGCATCCGCCAGCAGGGCCAGTGAACCAGAAATAAGTCCGCCGACAACCTCGATAACCATAAACGAAGCCGTGATGCCGAAAGCCAGCATCAGACGTTTAGCGTTTTCGTCCCCCGAAGAGTGCGAATGAGAATGCGTGTGCGCCATGAACTCTGTCCTGATGATTTATTATTCTAAGGGTAGATTTTTTAACATTTTGCACAAAAAAGAAAGGGGAGCTTTCGCTCCCCTTCATTTATCCGATCGGGCTGATATTACTGCGTGGTGCCGTCGGTTTTAGTGTCGCTATCGATGCTTTTATCCGGGCATTTCCCATCTTTACACATCGAATTTTTGTGCACTTCGTCTTTGGTCATACCGTCATGGTTCATGGTCCCCGAGTCGGTCCCGTTCGGGTGAAGCATAGTACCGCCGCTCGTTCCGCTGCCGGTATTGATGTTGTTGTTATCAACATTATTCGGTGCCAAATTCTGTTTGGCGTCCGGTGCTTCCTGGCCAGCAGCGGCAGCGGCGTTAGCCTGGCCGTTGCTGTCGGAACCCGCCGAGTCTGCGGCCAGTGCTGCCCCGCTTGCCAGGGTTAAGGTGGCGGTCAGAAAAAGGGTTGCCAGTTTAGTCATTTTCATCATGCTGCTCCTGTTCTGGTCGTTATGTGCTGGATAACTTCTTCCAACAGTGCATACGCGAAAGTATTCGCTCAATGGTCAAAGATTCCAGTAACTGAACTTATGTCAGAATGGAATCACGTTAAAATGCATAAATAGAGTGGTTACATTTAAAAAGTTTAGGGCAGATCTCGTTATTCGCTACTTTGTCGCGTTTTTTAGGGGAATTCCAGGAATTATCCGTGTGAAGTGTAAAAGCCCGTTTACACTTCCAAGCTGACAAGTTAGATTGAAAGGATTGCATTCATTAATAAAAATATGTCAGAGCCGGAACGATCATGAATTATCAGAACGACGATTTACGCATTAAAGAGATCAATGAGTTATTACCGCCTGTAGCGCTCCTTGAAAAATTTCCCGCCACTGAAAATGCCGCCAATACGGTTTCCCATGCCCGCAAAGCGATCCACAAGATCCTGAAAGGTAATGACGATCGCCTGCTGGTGGTGATCGGGCCTTGCTCCATCCACGATCCTGCGGCGGCGAAAGAATATGCTGCGCGTCTGCTGACGCTGCGTGAGGAGCTAAAAGGCGAGCTGGAAATCGTCATGCGCGTCTATTTTGAAAAACCGCGTACCACCGTCGGCTGGAAAGGGCTAATCAACGATCCGCATATGGACAACAGCTTCCAGATCAACGACGGCCTGCGCATCGCGCGCAAACTGCTGCTGGAAATTAACGACAGCGGTTTACCGGCAGCGGGCGAGTTTTTGGATATGATCACCCCGCAATACCTGGCTGATTTGATGAGCTGGGGCGCGATTGGTGCGCGTACCACGGAATCTCAGGTTCACCGCGAGCTGGCATCCGGCCTGTCTTGCCCGGTCGGGTTCAAAAACGGCACCGACGGGACCATGAAAGTGGCCATTGATGCAATCAATGCCGCTGGTGCGCCGCACTGCTTCCTGTCTGTGACCAAATGGGGCCACTCGGCTATCGTGAATACCAGCGGGAACGGTGACTGCCATATCATTCTGCGTGGCGGTAAAGAACCAAACTACAGCGCAAAACACGTCGCCGAAGTGAAATCGGGCCTCGAAAAAGCCGGTCTGTCACCGAACGTGATGATCGATTTCAGCCATGCCAACTCCAGCAAGCAGTTTAAAAAGCAGATGGAAGTGGGTGCGGACGTGTGCCAGCAGCTGGTAAACGGCGAGAAAGCTGTGATCGGCGTGATGATTGAAAGCCATCTGGTGGAAGGCAATCAGAACCTGGAGAGCGGAGAGCCGCTGGTATACGGTAAGAGCGTTACCGATGCCTGCATTGGTTGGGAAGATACCGACGCGATCCTGCGTCAGCTGGCGAATGCGGTAAAAGCGCGCCGCGCGTAACCCTTTTGCAGGCAATAAAAAAGCGTGGATTGCTCCACGCTTTTTTTATGTCTGGCGAAAAATTACTTCGCTTTACCCTGGTTAGCTACTGCCGCCGCTTTCGCTGCGATTTCGTCAGCGTTGCCCAGGTAGTAACGTTTGATTGGGTTGAAGTTTTCATCGAACTCATACACCAGCGGCACGCCCGTTGGGATGTTCAGTTCGAGGATTTCGTCTTCGCCCATTTTATCCAGGTATTTCACCAGCGCACGCAGGGAGTTACCGTGAGCCGCAACGATCACGCGCTCACCGCTTTTGATGCGTGGCAGAATGGTGTCGTTCCAGTAAGGCACAACGCGATCGATGGTCAGCGCCAGGCTTTCAGTCTGCGGCAGCTCTGCATCGGTCAGTTTCGCGTAACGCGGATCGTGGCCTGGGTAACGCTCATCATCTTTAGTCAGTTCTGGTGGAGTCACTGCAAAACCACGACGCCATTGCTTAACCTGCTCGTCACCGTACTTCTCAGCGGTTTCGGCTTTGTTCAGACCCTGCAGCGCACCGTAGTGACGCTCGTTCAGTTTCCAGGATTTCTCAACCGGCAGCCATGCCTGGTCCAGTTCGTCCAGCACGTTCCACAGAGTGTGGATGGCACGTTTCAGCACAGAGGTATAAGCAAAATCGAAGCTGAAGCCTTCATCTTTCAGCAGTTTACCTGCAGCTTTTGCTTCGCTGACGCCTTTCTCAGACAGATCAACATCATACCAACCGGTGAAACGGTTTTCGTTATTCCACTGGCTTTCGCCGTGGCGCACCAGAACCAGCTTAGTTACAGCCATATCTCTCTCCTCAAAAGAACCATTAGAATGATAACAATTCTCATTATATTGCCGTGATCGCTCAGGCGGCAACGCTTAACCCTAACCATAGCGAAAATAGTGTCTCAGTGTAAGATGCTTGTGAATTGAGGGTTATGATTTTGTCTGCGATCGGCGCTATTTTCAGCAAGACGGGCAAAAAAAAAGCCCTCAGGACGAGGGCCGTAGTGTTATTTTCCGGATGACGCGGCCTGCGTAAACCGTAGGTCAGGTAAGCGAAGCGCCACCTGACATTGTGTCAGCGCGCAATAAACTGATATTCAGTCACGCTCACATACTCCTGGCCCGGACGGAGCACGCAGTCAGGCTGCGGCCACTCGGTATGGTTCGGGCTGTCCGGCAGAAACTCGCTTTCCAGCGCCATTCCCTGCCAGTCGCTGTAATCACCTTCCTCACGAGCAGGCGTGCCGCCGAGATAGTTCCCGGAATAGAACTGCAGCGCAGGCGCAGTGGTATACACATTCATTTGCAGCTTTTCATCGGCGGACCAGACCTGTGCGGCAGGCTGAGTCACATCACCCTTCGCTTGTAGCAGGAAGGCATGGTCGTAGCCTTTGACTTTGCGCTGGTGATCGTCACTCAGGAAATCTTGGGCGACGGTTTTCGCGCTGCGGAAATCAAAGCTGGTACCCGTAACGGCCTTCAGCCCTTCAAACGGAATGCCCATCTCATCGACCGGAAGATACTCATCGGCAAGGATTTGCAGCTTGTGGTTGCGTACGTCTGTCTGCTCACCGTCGAGATTGAAATAGGCGTGGTTGGTCATATTGACCGGGCAGGGCTGGTCGACCGTTGCACGATATTCAATTGAAATGCGGTTATCTTCCGTCAGGCGGAAGAGGGCAGTGGCGGAAAGATTACCAGGGAATCCCTGGTCGCCATCGGCAGATTCCAGCGCAAACAGCACTTCGCAGTCATTCTGCTGCACAATTTGCCAGCGGCGTTTGTCGAACCCTTCTGGCCCGCCGTGCAGCTGGTTTTCACCCTGGCTTGGCAGAAGAACATACTCTTTGCCTTCCAGAGAGAAACGGCTTTTGGCGATACGGTTGGCGTAGCGGCCAACGGATGCGCCAAGATACGCCGCCTGATTCACATAAAGTTCCGGCGATGCACAGCCGAGCAGAGTTTCGCGCACGCTGCCATCGGGCATCGGGACGCGGGCGGAAAGTAGCGTTGCACCCCAGTCCATGACCGTAACTACCATCCCTGCGCTGTTACGCAGGGTTAGCAGGCGATACGACAGACCATCAGGTGCGAGGGTTGGCGTTTCGTTTAGCACTGTCCAGCTCCTTGGGTGGCTTTGCAGACGTAGAAGGTCTCTTTGATGCCCGTTTTGGCTTCGTACTGTTTCGCCACGGCATCCTGAACGGCAGGAACCAGCTCTTCCGGGATCAGCGCGACAATGCAGCCGCCGAATCCGCCGCCGGTCATGCGCACGCCGCCTTTGTCGCCGATGGTCGCTTTCACGATCTCCACCAGGGTATCAATCTGCGGGACGGTTATCTCAAAATCATCGCGCATGGAGGCGTGGGATTCCGCCATCAGTTCACCGATGCGTTTCAGATCGCCTTTTTCCAGCGCAGAAGCGGCTTCTACAGTACGGGCGTTTTCAGTCAGAACGTGACGAACGCGTTTGGCCACAATCGGGTCTAACTCGTGCGCCACTTTATTGAATTCATTCAACGTGACATCACGCAGTTTTGGCTGCTGGAAGAAGCGCGCGCCAGTTTCGCACTGTTCGCGGCGGGTATTGTACTCACTGCCGACCAGCGTACGTTTGAAGTTGCTGTTGATGATCACTACCGCCGCGCCTTTTGGCAGGGAAACGGCTTTGGTGCCGAGCGTGCGGCAATCGATCAGCAGCGCGTGCTCTTTTTTGCCCAGAGCGGAGATCAACTGGTCCATGATTCCGCAGTTACAGCCGACGAACTGGTTCTCGGCTTCCTGACCGTTCAGCGCAATCTGCGCGCCATCCAGCGGCAGATGATACAGCTGCTGGAAAACGGTGCCGACCGCCACTTCCAGCGAGGCCGAGGAGCTTAAACCCGCGCCCTGCGGGACGTTGCCGGTAATGACCAGATCCGCACCGCCGAAGTTTTTATTGCGCTTTTGCAGGTGTTTCACCACCCCGCGCACATAGTTGGACCACTGCTGGGTGTCGTGGGCCACAATCGGTGCGTCGAGAGAAAATTCATCGATTTGATTGTCATAATCGGCCGCAATCACGCGGACCTTGCGGTCGTCGCGTTTGGCGCAGCTGATCACGGTCTGATAATCAATCGCACAAGGCAGAACGAAACCGTCGTTGTAATCGGTATGCTCACCGATCAGATTGACGCGGCCCGGAGCCTGAATCGCGTGAGTGGCAGGGTAGCCGAATTTTTCAGCAAACAGGGATTGTGTTTTATCTTTCAGACTCATTTATTAGACTCCTGATTCGCGGTAATGGACATCGCTGACAGCGCGCAGACGTTCTGCCGCCTGTTCTGCCGTCAGGTCGCGCTGGGTTTCAGCCAGCATCTCATAGCCCACCATAAATTTACGCACCGTCGCAGAACGCAGTAGCGGCGGATAAAAATGGGCGTGTAACTGCCAGTGCTGATTTTCTTCGCCGTTAAACGGTGCGCCGTGCCAGCCCATTGAATAAGGGAATGAGCACTGGAACAGATTGTCATAGCGGCTGGTCAGTTTTTTCAGCGCCAGCGCCAGGTCGTCGCGCTGTGCGTCGCTCAAGTCGGTGATACGCAGAACGTGGGCTTTCGGCAGGAGCAGCGTTTCAAACGGCCACGCCGCCCAATACGGCACCACGGCCAGCCAGTGTTCAGTTTCGACGACCGTGCGGCTGCCGTCTGCCATTTCGCGCTGAACGTAATCCGCCAGCAGCGCTGACTGGTTTTCGTCGTAATAAGCCTTTTGCAGACGATCTTCACGCTCGACTTCATTCGGCAGGAAGCTGTTCGCCCATACCTGGCCGTGCGGGTGCGGGTTAGAGCAGCCCATCGCCGCGCCTTTGTTTTCAAACACCTGCACCCACGGATAATCCTGACCCAGCTCGGCAGTCTGCTGTTGCCAGGTGGTGATCACGTCGGTGAGGGCGCTCAGGCTCAGTTCCGGCAGCGTTTTGCTGTGATCTGGCGAGAAGCAAATTACGCGGCTGGTACCGCGCGCGCTTTCGCAGCGCATCAGCGGATCTTCACTTTCCGGAGCGTCCGGAGTGTCGGTCATCAGCGCGGCAAAATCGTTAGTAAACACGTACGTGCTTTTGTAATCCGGGTTTTTATCGCCAGTGACGCGGGTATTGCCCGGACACAGGAAGCAATCCGGGTCATGCTGCGGTAGCGTCTGTTTGGCTGGCGTCTCTTGTGCACCCTGCCACGGACGCTTCGCACGATGCGGAGACACCAAAATCCATTGCCCGGTTAACGGGTTAAAACGCCGATGCGGATGATCGACGGGGTTGAATTGAGTCATGTCGGGTCCTTAATCCGGATAGCCTTGTGGATGGCGCGACTGCCAGTGCCACGTATCCTGTGCCATTTCATCCAGCGTGCGGGTGACGCGCCAGTTCAGCTCTTTATCGGCTTTGGTGGCATCGGCCCAGTACGCGGGAAGATCGCCATCGCGGCGCGGGGCGAAGTGATATGCCACCGGTTTACCGCAGGCTTTGCTGAAGGCGTTAACCACATCAAGTACGCTGCTGCCCACGCCTGCACCGAGGTTGTAGATATGCACGCCCGGTTTATTCGCCAACTGCTGCATCGCAGCGACGTGACCATCGGCCAGGTCCATCACGTGGATATAATCGCGCACGCCAGTCCCATCTTCGGTCGGATAGTCGTTGCCAAAAATCGCCAGCGAGTCACGACGTCCTACCGCCACCTGAGCGATGTACGGCATCAGGTTATTCGGGATACCCTGCGGATCTTCACCCATATCGCCTGACGGATGGGCGCCAACCGGGTTGAAATAACGCAGCAGGGCGATGCTCCAGTCGGGCTGTGCTTTTTGCAGGTCAGCCAGAATCTGCTCCACCATCAGCTTACTTTTGCCGTACGGGCTTTGCGGCGTACCGGTCGGGAAGCTTTCGACGTAAGGGATTTTCGGCTGGTCGCCGTACACGGTGGCAGAAGAACTGAAGATGAAGTTCTTCACGTTTGCGGCGCGCATGGCGGCAATCAGGCGCAGCGTTCCGTTGACGTTGTTATCGTAGTATTCGAGGGGTTTGGCGACTGACTCACCGACCGCTTTAAGACCGGCGAAGTGGATAACCGTATCGATGGCATGGTCGTGAAGGATTTCGGTCATCAGCGCTTCGTTGCGGATATCGCCTTCCACAAAGGTGGGCTGTTTTCCGCTCAGGCGCTCAATGACGGGCAGCACGCTGCGCTTACTGTTACACAGGTTGTCGAGGATGATGACATCGTGGCCATTTTGCAGCAGTTGCACACAGGTATGACTTCCAATGTAACCGCTACCACCCGTTACCAGAACTCGCATATTTCGCTCCATTAGGCTTATGGTATGTAATAACCATAGCATAACAGAGACGCGAAAAGTGTGACATGGGATAAAATAGTGGAATCGGTTACACTGAATTACACAGTCAATTTCACAGCGAATCAGCGCATTGTAAATCAAAGAGATAGTGATGTATTGCTGCCAGTTATCTGAAAAAGGGGACTGCAGTCCCCTTTAAGACGATGCTCAGCGAATGCGGTCTAACTGATAGCGATAGCCTTCACCCTCAGGAACAAACTCCAGTCGGTGCGTGATGCAGGACGGGGCATCCTCTGCGTGATGTGAAACGAACAGCAGCTGGGTTTCGCCTTCGCTAATTAACACATCAACAAAACGGCGGATCAGCTGGCGGTTGAGTGGATCGAGTCCCTGTAGCGGTTCGTCCAGAATCAGCAAAGTAGGGTGTTTCACCAGCGCACGCACGATCAGCGCCAGACGCTGTTGCCCCCACGACAAACTGTGGAACGGTGCATCCGCCACGCGTTTATCCATCCCCAGAATATCCAGCCACTGTTGCGCCAGCTTGTGCTGCTTGTCGGACACCGCCTGATAAATGCCGATTGAATCGAAATACCCGGACAAAATCACGTTACGCACCGTGGTGCTAACGCGGTAATCCAGGTGCAGGCTGCTGCTGACGTAGCCGATATGCTTTTTAATATCCCAGATGGTCTCCCCGCTGCCGCGCCGACGGCCAAACAGGGTCAAATCATTGCTGTAGCCCTGGGGATGATCGCCGGTAATCAGGCTTAGCAGGGTTGATTTCCCCGCGCCATTGGGACCGGTGATTTGCCAGTGTTCGCCCGGATTCACCGTCCAGCTTAGCCGATCGAGAATCGGGCGATCGTTATAAGATACGCTGCCATTTTTCAGCTCGATGCGCGGCTGGTGGCTCTCCAGCAAATGCCGCGCCGAAGGGGCATCGGGTTCCGGAAGGGCAATCCCGTCGAGCTTTTCGCTGTGTGCCAGCTGGGCTATCAGCGCCTGCTGGAGCAGCGCGTCTTTCTCGCCGGTTTCGGTCAGTGAGCAGTCCGCCAGCACGCCCGCGTACTGCACAAAATCCGGGATTTCATCAAAGCGGTTAAGCACCAGCACCAGGGTATAACCCTGTTGATTCAGCGTGGCGAGTAGGGTGGCCAGCTGTGCGCGGGAGTGCACGTCCAGGCCGTCGAAGGGCTCGTCGAGGATCAGCAGGTCCGGCTCGTTCATCAGCGCCTGACACAGCAGGGTTTTGCGCGTTTCGCCGGTGGAGAGGTATTTGAAGCGTCGGTCCAGCAGGCCGGTGATGCCGAAAAGTTCCGCTAACTGCTGACAGCGGGCCGTGTCTTTTCGCTCATCCTGAATGATTTCTGCGGTGGTCCGCCCGGTGTCGTCCTCACCGGGGCTGAGCAGATCGGTGTTATTGCGCTGCCACTCGTCGCTGACCAGTTTTTGCAGCTGTTCGAAGGAGATGCGCGTCAGGCGCGTAAAATTGCACTGGCGTTCGCCGTTCAGCAGGGTGAGTTCACCTGCCAACGCGCGAGCCAGCGCAGATTTTCCGCTGCCGTTGGAGCCGACAAACGCCCAGCTTTCACCAGCGCGTAAGGTTAAATCAGGCAGAAAAAGTGTTTTTGTGTCGCTAAGACGAAACGTGCCTTGCGAAATTTGCAATGACGACATGAGTTATCCCATTTTTTGCAGCGATAGAGTTCAGGAATACTCACTGCCGTCATCTTTGTCAACGCACTTAACACAACGTGGCGATAATTACCCGGTCGGCGTTGAACCAGGCGGTGACGTTCGCGCCTTCGGTCAAATCTTCTGCATCAGACAGTGGCACTGTGGCACAGAGCACTTGTCCATCCGGCAGGGTCATTAGCACTTCGCACTGTTCTTCGCCGCGCGAAATGTGGCTGATGGCACCGTGCAGCTGGTTATCAGCCTCTTTGGCTTGTTCTGCATCCTGCGTGATATTCACCCACGGTGCTTTGAGCAACACCAGCACCTCTTTGCCTTCGTCCAGCCCCAGCCGCTCGCCGCTTTGCGCGGTAATCGCCACTTTGAGCCGTGTCGTGCCGTCGGCCAGCAAAATATCGACATGCTGCTGCACCTGATCATGGTCGCGCGCCGTCACGGTGCCAAACCATTGGTTTCGTGCGCTGGTTTGCAGTGAAAAGCGGGAGATGGCCGCCAGCAGGCTATCGAGGGGAAGGGCGTCGTCATCGCTCAGGACATCAAAGGCTTTCTGCTGGATTTGTGCCAGCAGATCATAAAGCTGAATCAGGCGCTGGCCGTAGCGAGTCAGAATAGCGCCGCCACCGCCTTTGCCGCCCGTCGCGCGATCGACCAGCGTCTGTTCGCTCAGGGTATTCATCTCATTGATGGCGTCCCAGGCACTTTTATAGCTAATGCCAGCATTCTTCGCGCCCTGGCTAATCGAGCCGGTTTGTTCTATCTGTTTAAGCAGGGCAATGCGTCGCGGATCGGCGAAAAGCTTCTGCTGAAGTCGAAGGGTAAGGAGAATTTCGGCCTGCATAAGACGGTGTCCTGGCAAAAAGCGTATTGTGACCCAATTGCCCCACAGCGCAAAGTCTACCGCACAAAAGGGGATGTTTTTCTGACTTTCCAGGGTAGAATACGCCATTCACAGTGTCTGGAGAAAACCATGTTAGAGTTATTGAAAAGTCTGGTATTCGCCGTGATCATGGTACCCGTAGTGATGGCCATCATCCTCGGCGCCATCTACGGCCTGGGTGAAGTGTTCAACCTCTTTTCGAACATTGGTCACAAAGACCAGCCTAAAAAGCAGCATTGATTCCTTTCAAAACGCCCGGCAAGTCCGGGCGTTTTGCCCTCAAGTTTCTGCCTTTCCCGCCGATAGTTAACTTTGCATCAGGTTTGTTTACCCCTTAGACGGTACGATTTAACGCTAGGTTATCCTTACAGTTATCGTTATATTTATAGATATATAACGACACTCACAGGAGCTACAAATGGCACGTACATGGTTACGCCTTTTCGCAGGGGCAACACTGACACTTTCCGTCGCCGGACATGCACTGGCTGACGAAGGTAAAATCACGGTCTTTGCGGCGGCGTCGCTGACCAACGCCATGCAGGACATTGCGGCGCAGTACAAGAAAGAAAAAAATGTTGAGGTTGTCTCTTCGTTTGCCTCTTCTTCAACGCTGGCTCGCCAGATTGAAGCCGGCGCGCCTGCCGATCTGTTTATTTCTGCCGACCAGAAATGGATGGATTACGCGGTTGAGAAAAAATCTATTGATACGGCAACCCGCGAAACTCTGCTGGGTAACAGCCTAGTCGTGGTTGCGCCAAAAGCCAGCGCACAGGGCGAGTTCACCATTAATAAAGACACCAACTGGACCAGCCTGCTGAAAGAGGGCCGTCTGGCGGTGGGCGATCCGGACCACGTTCCGGCGGGTATCTACGCGAAAGAAGCGCTGCAAAAACTGGGTGCGTGGGATACATTGTCACCAAAACTGGCTCCGGCTGAAGATGTGCGTGGCGCACTGGCGCTGGTCGAGCGCAACGAAGCACCGTTGGGCATTGTCTATGGCTCCGATGCGGTTGCCGGTAAAGGCGTGAAAGTCGTCGGTACGTTCCCGGAAGACTCGCACAAGAAAGTGGAATACCCGGTAGCCATTGTTGATGGACATAAAAATGCGACGGTCAGTGCCTTCTACGATTATCTGAAAGGGCCTGAAGCGTCAGCCATCTTTAAACGTTACGGATTTACGACTCACTAATGATATTGACCGATCCTGAATGGCAGGCCGTGCTGCTGAGCCTTAAAGTCTCTTCCCTGGCAGTTGCCTTTAGTTTGCCCTTTGGGATCTTCTTTGCCTGGTTACTGGTGCGTTGTCGGTTTCCGGGCAAAGCTCTGCTCGACAGTGTTCTCCATCTTCCTCTCGTGTTGCCGCCGGTGGTGGTCGGTTACTTATTGCTGATTGCGATGGGGCGACGCGGTTTTATCGGCCAGTATTTGTATGACTGGTTCGGCCTGACGTTTGCCTTTAGCTGGCGCGGCGCGGTACTGGCAGCGGCGGTGATGTCGTTCCCGCTGATGGTGCGAGCCATTCGCCTGGCGCTGGAAGGTGTTGACATCAAGCTGGAGCAGGCGGCGCGCACCTTAGGTGCCGGGCGCTGGCGGGTGTTCTTCACCATCACACTACCTCTCACGCTGCCGGGTATTATTGTCGGCACGGTGCTGGCGTTTGCCCGCTCGCTTGGCGAATTTGGCGCGACCATTACCTTCGTGTCTAACATTCCCGGCGAAACCCGCACCATTCCGTCGGCGATGTATACCCTGATTCAGACACCGGGCGGTGAAGGCGCTGCCGCACGGCTGTGCATTATCTCCATCGTGCTGGCGCTGGTGTCACTGCTGGTTTCTGAATGGCTGGCGCGTCTGAGCCGCGAGCGGATGGGGAAATAATCATGCTTGAACTTAACTTCAGCCAGACGCTGGGCAACCACTGCCTGACGCTCAATGAAACATTGCCTGCATCTGGCATCACCGCTGTTTTTGGTGTGTCGGGTGCGGGAAAAACCTCGCTGATTAATGCCATCAGCGGGCTGACGCGCCCGCAAACGGGCCGCATTGTGCTCAACAATCGCGTGCTGCACGACGTTGAAAAGAAGATTTACCTTGCGCCTGAAAAACGGCGCATCGGCTATGTATTCCAGGATGCGCGACTGTTCCCGCACTACAAAGTGCGCGGTAACCTGCGCTATGGCATGGCAAAAAGTATGGCCGGACAGTTTGATAATCTGGTCAATCTACTCGGTATTGAGCCATTGCTGGAACGCCTTCCGTCGTCACTTTCTGGCGGCGAAAAGCAGCGTGTGGCGATTGGGCGCGCGCTGTTAACCGCGCCGGAATTACTGTTGCTGGATGAACCGCTGGCCTCGCTGGATTTACCGCGTAAACGCGAGCTGCTGCCGTATTTGCAGCGTCTGGCGCGCGAGATAAACATTCCGATGCTCTACGTCAGCCATTCGCTGGATGAAATTCTGCACCTGGCGGACAACGTGCTGGTGCTTGAAAACGGCAGCGTCAAAGCCTTTGGTCCGCTGGAGGAAGTGTGGGGCAGCAGCGTGATGCACCCGTGGCTGCCGAAAGAGCAGCAGAGCAGCGTTCTGAAGGTCAGCGTGCTGGAGCACCATCCGCACTACGCCATGACCGCGCTGGCGCTGGGCGATCAGCATCTGTGGGTCAATAAAATCGACAAGCCGCTGCAATCCGCGCTGCGCATTCGTATTCAGGCATCTGACGTTTCTCTGGTGCTGCAGCCGCCGCTGCAAACCAGTATCCGTAATATTCTGCGCGCCAAAGTGGCGCAGTGTCTGGACGATAACGGGCAGGTGGAAGTGCAGCTGGAAGTGGGGAGCAAAAAGCTGTGGGCGCGCATCAGCCCGTGGGCCAGGGATGAGCTGGGCATCAAACCTGGCCTGTGGCTTTACGCGCAGATTAAGAGCGTGTCGATCACCACCTGATCACAGCAGATGGGTATAAATATACTGCGCGATGCTGTCGGTGGTGTTGTCGCCAATCACCACGTTGGCGCGTGCTTTCACGGCGTCGTCAGCATTGCCCATCGCCACGCCGGTTCCGGCAGCTTCCAGCATGCTGATATCGTTGTAATTATCCCCGAAGGCAATCACGTCTTTCATCGACCCGCCCTGAGATTCAACAAACTGCGTCAGGCGCTTGCCTTTACTGTTGCCTTTGCGGGCTATATCCACCTGATCGTGCCACGACCATTCGCACTCCAGACCCAGCGTCTGTTCGACGTGTTTCGCGAAAGCGTTCAGTTTGGTGGTGTCTTCGTCGGTGAGGGCAAATTTCCAGATAGCGTTCACATCCACAGCGGCCTGGCGCAGAGATGACACCTGCGTAAAGACCGGACGCTGCGCTTCGGGCAGGGACAGCGCCCAATTGCTGGTGCGGGTTACGTGTCCGGTAGGGCGCTCATACATCATCGCATCATCGACATACATCAGGCCGTGAATGGCGTGTTCATCCAGCAAATCTATCAGTTGCAGGGCCTGCGTCGAAGGCAGCGGATCGGCCTGGAGAACCTTTTTTGCATGATAATCATACAAATAAGTACCATTACAACAAATTGCAGGTGTATCTAACGCCAGTGCCTGATAAAAAGGATGAATGGCAACGTGATGTCGACCGGTAACGATCATGAGTTGATATCCCGCTTCCTGAGCACGTTTCAGTGCTTCAAGCGAAGAGGGGAGCAGGGTTTTTTGCGGGGTTAACAGCGTACCGTCTAAATCCAGAGCAATCACACGCGAGGTCATTTGTTCTTCCGGGTTAATATTGAATTTAAGGTCTAAGAGGATGGTACACCGAGAGGCGTGACCCACAAAATGTCAGACTAAAATTCAGCATTCACCGTTAAATTTACGCGCAGTGGAGAGGAGTATTCATGAAACAAACCGTTTATACCGCCAGTCCTGAGAGCCAGCAGATCCACGTCTGGCGTTTGAATGCGGAAGGCTCGCTCACGCTGGTGCAGGTGGTTGATGTGCCGGGGCAGGTGCAACCGATGGTTGTCAGCCCGGATAAACGTTTCCTGTATGTCGGCGTGCGTCCTGAGTTTCGCGTACTGGCCTACCGCATTGCGCCGGACGATGGCGCCCTGACGTATATCGCTGAAGCACCGCTGCCGGGCAGCCCGACGCACATCTCCACCGATCGCAAAGGCCAGTTCGTGTTCAGCGGCTCTTACAATTCCGGCTGCGTCAGCGTTACGCGTCTGGTCGATGGTGTTCCACAGGAGACTGTGGACGTGGTTGAAGGGCTGGAAGGCTGTCACTCGGCGAATATCTCCCCGGACAACCGCACCCTGTGGGTTCCGGCGCTGAAACAGGATCGTATCTGCCTGTTCACCCTGAGCGACGACGGACATCTGGCCGCGCAGACCCCGGCAGAAATCACCACCGTTGAGGGTGCAGGCCCACGTCACATGGTATTCCACCCGAATCAGCAGTATGCCTATGTGGTGAACGAGCTGAACAGCTCAGTCGACGTGTGGGAACTCAAAGATCCGAAAGGCCAGATTGAGCGCGTTCAGACGCTGGACATGATGCCATCTGATTTCACCGACACCCGCTGGGCGGCAGATATTCACATCACCCCGGACGGGCGTCATCTGTACGCCTGCGATCGCACCTCCAGCCTGATCACCATTTTCAGCGTCTCGGAAGATGGCAGCGTGCTGGCGATCGAAGGCTTCCAGCCGACCGAAACCCAGCCGCGTGGCTTTAATATCGACAACAGCGGCAAATTCCTGGTGGCGGCGGGGCAGAAATCCCACCACATCGCCCTGTATGAAATCAAAGGCGAACAGGGCCTGCTGGAAGAGAAAGGACGCTATGCCGTCGGCCAGGGCCCAATGTGGGTAGTGGTTAACGCGCACTAAGCGGCGTAGAAAACAAAAAACCTCGCGTTTGCGAGGTTTTTTTATGCCCGGAGTTCGGGGTTACTGCTTCGGCTCAGCCATCACTTTGCTACCCACACCGCGGTTGTTGTATTCCCACATGCGGTTGAAGTTAGCGTCGTTCAGGTTACGCTGCACGTTGCCTTTATCATCCATCGCGCCGGTGTTACCGGAGTACGGACGTTTGGAGATTGCAGCATCGGCCCACGGTTTTGCCATGTTGAAGCCTTCGTTGATCACGCTATCGCGGATGACGACCTGGCCGTTAGTGGCGGAGTCGATATCCAGCGAACGGCCAAGCTGCGCCACGCCGTCACCGGATGCGGTAAAGCGGCTGTTCACGGCCAGGAAACCGTAGAACATGTTGGACAGGGTTGCCGGCGCAAACACGTAACCTTCCTGCTGGGTGCGGGAGTTCACCACGCGGAACTCGGTGTTATCAAACACCACTGCACCGCGACCGGAGACGATATCCACATCACCTTTGATATAGCTATTGGTGACCTGAGTACGGGTCAGACGGTTATTCTGCAGGGCATTCTGCACGCCGCTGTTGGTCACGAAGAAGGTGTTCTGGCGACCGAGAATGTTCACGTTGTTGATCTGCACTTTATCGCCGTCAGTACGCAGGGCAACCGCCTGATGGTTACCCGCATCCACGCTGTCACCCAGGGTGTTCTGGATGGTCAGGTTCTGCAGCTGCAAACCGTTATTCTGCGACCAGAATACCGCCGAGCACATCATGCCCACTGTGGCGGTTTGCTTGCTCTGGCAGTTGTCGAACATGTACCACGCCGGTTTGCCTGGCATATATTTACCGGCTGGATTGACCAGGTGACGCCAGGTATTACGGTCGATTTCCGAGTCAATCGCCAGACCAATTTTCACGTCGATGGCTTTATCACCGGTACCGTAAATCGTAATGCTGCCCGGTGCGGCAGGAACGTAAACGGTCCCTTCATAGTCGCCTGGCAGGACCGCAATGTACTGGCGCGATGCGCTGTGTTTGGTAATGGCGGCGTCAACGGCGGCCTGAATGCTGGTATGCGTCACGCCCTGGGTGCCTGCCGGGCCAACCACGAAGTTTGGTTGTGCAGGAATGCTAATAGAAGACGGCGTCCACGGAGCCGCGTTCGGGTCCATCGCAGAGTAATAATGTGCTGCGCTGAAGTTCTTCGCTTCACCCGCAGACAGAATAGGGCGGGATGCCGTGCCTGGCGCAGCCTGCTCGGATGGCAGCTGGTCAGGTGGGGTTGAGCTGCACGCGGACAACGTCACGCCAAAGGCGAGTGCCAACGCCAGACGAGAAATCCTGGAAATGTTCAAGGGAAAGCTCCTTGCTTCACGAGTCTTAACGGGATGATCGAAATAGCCTGCTTTTTTATACTAAGTTGAGCGAAACGGGAAGATGAAAAGCGAAAAAGTTGCATATTTCACCCGCATCCGGCGGGGAAGTCGTCACAAATAAATAACAATTTCCGTAAAGCGGGTTGACACCGGCAAACGAATGAAAATAAATGTCTATACAACCCATGACAAGCGGAACTCCTATGCAGCAGCTTCATCCCGACGATGTCCTTTGGCGTAACGCACGGCTGGCGACCCTGAACCCTGAGGAGCCAGCACCTTACGGGCTGCGTGAAAAGGTGGCGCTGATTGTGCGCGGCGAGACGATTGTCGCCGTCGTTCCTGAATCGGAACTGCCGAAAACGCACGCTCATCAGGTTGATCTCGACGGGCGTCTGGTTACGCCGGGCCTGATTGATTGCCACACCCATCTGGTGTTTGGCGGCGACCGCGCCGGGGAGTGGGAGCAACGCCTCAACGGCGTCTCATATCAAACGATCAGCGCTCAGGGCGGGGGGATCAATTCCACTGTTTCCGCCACGCGAGAAAGTGACACGCAAACGCTGCTGAAACGAGCGGAACAGCGCCTGCACCGTTTGATGCAAGAAGGTGTCACCACGCTTGAAATCAAATCGGGTTACGGACTTAACGCGCAGAGCGAAGAGAAAATGCTGCGCGTGGCTCAAACCCTTGCTCAAAACCATCCGGTGGAGATCAGCCCGACGCTGCTCGCCGCCCATGCGGTGCCGAAAGAATATCGTCAGGATCCGGATGCGTACATTTCGCTGGTGTGCGAGCAGATCATGCCCGCTCTCTGGCGTGAAGGCCTGTTTGAAGCCGTAGACGTGTTTTGCGAAAACGTCGGCTTCACGCCGTCGCAAACCGAGCGGGTATTCCAGGCTGCCACTGCGCTGGGTATTCCCGTTAAAGGCCACGTCGAGCAACTGTCTAACCTGGGCGGCGCGTCATTAGTCAGCCGCTATCACGGCTGGTCTGCCGATCATATTGAGTATCTTGATGACGCGGGCGTAAGCGCGATGGCGCACAGCGGCACGGTGGCGGTGTTGCTGCCAGGCGCGTACTACTTCTTACAGGAACGCCAGCGCCCGCCGGTTGAACAACTGCGAAAACAGGGCGTACCGATGGCCGTCGCCACGGATTACAACCCTGGCACCAGCCCGTTTGCCAGCCTGCATCTGGCGATGAACATGGCCTGCGTGCAGTTTGGCCTTACGCCGGAAGAGGCGTGGGCGGGCGTTACCCGCCACGCCGCACAGGCGCTGGGGCGCGGAGCCACACATGGTCAGCTCAGGGCCGGATATGTCGCTGATTTTATCGTCTGGGACGCCGAACGTCCGGTGGAGATGGTCTACGAACCGGGGCGTAATCCGCTTTATCAGCGCGTATTTAGAGGGAAAGTCTCATGAAACTGTGGCGGCCCACTTCGCCTGACATCTGGCAAGGGCGCGATGACAGCGCTGAGGCCAGCAACGCGCTGCGCCTTTTCCAGACCGTTCAGCAGATCGATCGTTTTGTGCCCAAACAGTCAGGCATTGCGCTGATAGGATTTGAATGCGATGCCGGTGTGAAACGCAACCACGGCAGGCCCGGAGCGCTACAAGCCCCGGATGTACTGCGTAAAGCGCTGGCGAACATGGCAAGCCAGGAAGGGCACGCGCGCATTACCGACATGGGTACCATCACCGTTGAAGACGATGAACTTGAAGCTGCCCAGCGTGCGCTAAGTGACGCGGTGCAAACCTGCCAGCAGTCGGGGATGCGCACGCTGGTGTTCGGCGGCGGGCACGAAACGGCCTGGGCGCACGGTCGTGGGGTACTGGATGCGTTTGCGCAGGAGCGCGTTGTGATTATTAATCTCGATGCCCATCTCGATCTACGTGAAGCTGAACACGCTACGTCAGGCACACCGTTCCGCCAGCTGGCGCAGTACTGCGAAGCACAACAGCGCGAGTTTCAGTACGCCTGCTTTGGCGTCAGCCGGGCGGCAAATACTCAGGCGCTGTGGGACGAAGCAGACCGTCTGAACGTCACTCTGGTGGAAGATCTCGATTTTCGCCGTGCGGCGTTACCCACGCTGGAAAAGGTGCTGGCGCAAGCCGAACGCGTCTATCTGACTATCGATCTGGATGTCCTGCCCGCCGGGGAAATGCCTGCCGTTTCAGCCCCGGCGGCGCTCGGTGTTCCGGCGCTGGATTTACTCCCGGTGATCGGTGAAATCTGTCGCAGCGGAAAATTACAGGCGGTCGATTTAGTCGAATTTAACCCGACCTACGACCGCGACGGACAGGGCGCACGGCTTGCCGCGCGTCTGGCGTGGCAAATTGCTCACTGGTGGGCATAACTCTTATTAAGGAATCACGATGTTTTCACGCTCACCGAATCAACCGCCCGGTACGCCTGCCCCCTTCTATGAGAAGGTGAAACAGGCCATCAGCGAAAAAATCGCCACCGGCGTCTGGCAGCCGCACGACCGCATCCCCTCCGAGGCCGAGCTGGTGGCGCAGTTTGGCTTTAGCCGCATGACCATTAACCGTGCGCTGCGCGAACTCACCGACGAAGGTCTGCTGGTGCGCTTGCAGGGCGTCGGGACCTTTGTGGCCGAGCCGAAAGGGCAGTCGGCGCTGTTTGAAATCCGCAGCATCGCCGATGAGATTGCCTCGCGCAATCATCAGCATCACTGTGAAGTGTTAATCCTGGAGGAGACCCAGGCCAGCGCCGAGCAGGCGGTCGAGCTGAATGTCAAAGAGGGAGCGCGGATTTTCCATTCGGTGATGGTGCATTTTGAGAACGACATCCCGGTGCAAATTGAGGATCGCTGCGTCAACGCCGACCGGGTTCCCGATTATCTCCAGCAGGATTACACCCAAACCACGCCCCACGCCTGGCTGTCGCAGGTCGCGCCGCTGACGGAGGGGGAACACATCGTGGAAGCGGTACGAGCCACGCCGCAGGAGTGCGAACTGCTGCGCATTAAAGAGCACGACCCGTGCCTGCTGATCCGCCGTCGCACCTGGTCTTCCGGGCAGATTGTGTCGCACGCCAGACTGTTATTCCCTGGCAGCCGATATCGCCTGCAAGGGCACTTTATGTCATAAGTTTTTAAAGCGTGATAGCTAACACAATATAACAAAATTGTATCTTTATTGTTAAATCCGGCCTTGTGCGGGGTTGTCTATACAAGTATATCTGTTTGTATATTCCATCCCGTATGAGGACCACACAATGTCGTCAGGTAAATACCGTCAGCAGGATGTCCGTGCCCCGCGCGGCACCACGCTCACCGCCAAAAGCTGGCTCACCGAAGCGCCGCTGCGCATGTTGATGAACAACCTCGATCCCGAAGTCGCCGAAAACCCGCACGAGCTGGTGGTGTATGGCGGCATCGGTCGCGCAGCGCGTAACTGGGAATGCTACGACGCCATTGTGGAAGCGCTCACTAATCTCGAAATCGATGAAACCCTGCTGGTGCAATCCGGCAAACCGGTGGGTGTGTTCAAAACCCATAAAAATGCACCGCGCGTGCTGATCGCCAACTCGAACCTTGTCCCGCACTGGGCCACCTGGGAACACTTCAACGAACTGGACGCCAAAGGGCTGGCGATGTATGGCCAGATGACCGCGGGCAGCTGGATCTACATTGGCAGCCAGGGCATCGTGCAGGGCACCTACGAAACTTTCGTCGAAGCCGGGCGTCAGCACTACAACGGCTCCCTGAAAGGGCGCTGGGTCCTGACCGCCGGGCTGGGCGGGATGGGCGGCGCGCAGCCGCTGGCGGCCACGCTGGCGGGCGCGTGTTCACTCAACATCGAATGCCAACAAAGCCGCATCGATTTCCGCCTGCGCACCCGCTATGTCGATGAACAGGCCGACAATCTCGACGACGCCCTGGCGCGTATTCAGAAATACACCACCGAAGGCAAAACCGTGTCGATTGCCCTGTGCGGCAACGCGGCAGATATCGTCCCGGAACTGGTGGCGCGTGGCGTTCGCCCGGATCTGGTGACCGACCAGACCAGCGCTCACGATCCGCTCCACGGCTATCTGCCGAAAGGCTGGACGTGGGAAGACTATCAGCAAAAATCCCAAAGCGACCCGGAAGGGACGGTGCTGGCCGCCAAACGCTCAATGGCGGAGCATGTATCGGCAATGCTGGCGTTCAGCAAGATGGGCGTACCGACCTTCGATTACGGGAACAACATTCGCCAGATGGCGAAAGAGATGGGCGTGGAAAACGCCTTCGACTTCCCCGGTTTTGTCCCGGCCTATATCCGTCCGCTGTTCTGCCGTGGTATCGGTCCGTTCCGCTGGGTGGCGCTATCCGGCGACCCGCAAGATATCTACAAAACCGATGCCAAAGTAAAAGAGATCGTCTCCGATGACGCCCATCTGCACCACTGGCTGGATATGGCTCGCGAGCGTATCAATTTCCAGGGGCTGCCTGCGCGTATCTGCTGGGTGGGTCTGGAGTGGCGGCAAAAACTCGGCCTGGCGTTCAACGAGATGGTGCGCAGCGGGGAAGTTTCCGCACCGATTGTCATTGGCCGCGACCACTTAGATTCCGGTTCCGTCGCCAGCCCGAACCGTGAAACTGAAGCCATGCAGGATGGCTCCGACGCTGTGTCCGACTGGCCGTTACTCAACGCTTTACTGAATACCGCCAGCGGCGCGACCTGGGTGTCACTGCACCACGGCGGCGGCGTGGGGATGGGCTTCTCGCAACATGCGGGGATGGTGATTGTCTGCGATGGCACCGACGAAGCCGCCGCGCGTATTGCCCGCGTACTGCACAACGACCCGGCGACAGGCGTGATGCGCCATGCCGATGCGGGGTATGACATCGCGATTGACTGTGCGAAAGAGCAGGGACTGAACCTGCCGATGGTCGCCGCCACACAAGGAAAACACTGATGAATGCTTTGACTATTACTCCCGGCGCGCTGACCTTTGCTCATCTGCGTAGCGCCTGGCGTCAGCCGGTGACGCTAAAACTGGATGAAAAAGCGCATCAGGCGATCAACGATAGCGTCGCCTGCGTGGAAGCGATTGTCGCTGAAGATCGCACGGCTTACGGTATCAATACTGGTTTCGGCCTGCTGGCGCAAACGCGTATCGCCACCCACGATCTGGAAAACTTACAGCGCTCGCTGGTGCTGTCGCACGCGGCGGGCGTCGGTGAACCGCTGGACGACGAGATCGTGCGCCTGATGATGGTGCTGAAAATTAATAGCCTGGCGCGCGGTTTCTCTGGCATCCGCCTGAGCGTGATTCAGGCGCTGATCGCCCTGGTTAACGCGCAGGTTTATCCGTGGATCCCGGCTAAAGGTTCCGTTGGCGCATCGGGGGATCTGGCACCGCTGGCGCACATGTCGCTTCTGCTGTTGGGCGAGGGCAAAGCGCGCTGGCAGGGGCAATGGCTGCCAGCCAAAGAGGCGCTGCAAAAAGCCGGATTAGAGCCGATTACGCTCGCCGCGAAAGAGGGGCTGGCGCTGCTGAACGGTACACAGGCGTCCACGGCGTTTGCGTTGCGCGGTCTGTTCGAAGCCGAAGATCTGTTTGCCTCGGCGGTGGTGTGCGGCGCGCTGACCACCGAAGCGGTACTCGGCTCACGTCGTCCGTTTGACGCGCGTATTCATGAGGTTCGCGGTCAGCGCGGGCAAATTGACGCGGCGGCGATGTACCGTCATCTGCTGACTGATACCAGTGCGATTGCTGATTCACATCATAACTGCGATAAGGTGCAGGACCCGTACTCCCTGCGCTGTCAGCCGCAGGTGATGGGCGCGTGCCTGACGCAAATCCGGCAGGCCGCCGAGGTGCTGCTGGTGGAAGCCAACGCCGTTTCTGACAATCCGCTGGTCTTTGCCGAGCAAAACGAAGTGGTGTCTGGCGGGAATTTCCACGCCGAGCCGGTGGCGATGGCCGCCGATAATCTGGCATTGGCGATTGCCGAAATTGGCGCGTTGTCCGAGCGTCGTATCGCGCTGATGATGGATAAACACATGTCGCAGCTGCCGCCGTTCCTGGTGCGCAACGGCGGGGTCAACTCCGGGTTTATGATTGCCCAGGTGACGGCTGCGGCACTGGCGAGCGAGAACAAAGCGCTGTCGCATCCGCACAGCGTCGATAGCCTGCCGACGTCCGCCAATCAGGAAGACCATGTGTCGATGGCGCCTGCCGCCGGGCGTCGTCTGTGGGAGATGGCGTACAACACGCGCGGGGTGATTGCGGTCGAGTGGCTGGCGGCAGTGCAGGGAATCGATCTGCGCGAAGGTCTAAAATCCAGCCCGCTGCTGGAGCAGGCGCGGCAGAATTTGCGCGAACACGTGACACACTATGACGACGACCGTTTCTTTGCGCCGGATATTGATAAGGCGATGGAGCTGCTGAATGCGGGGAGTCTGGTGGGGTTGTTGCCAGCGGTGTGTGCGGTCTGATGCCCTCACCCCGGCCCTCTCCCACGGGAGAGGGAGAAAACCGCACCGAACAATTCCCTCTCCCACGGGAGAGGGAGAAAACCGCACCGAACAATTCCTTCTCCCACGGGAGAGGGAGAAAACCGCACCGTACATTTCCCTCTCCCGTGGGGAGAGGGTTAGGGTGAGGGGCCCAGCCCGCTCGATCAGATATACATCGCCGTAATCGACGCACTTCCCAGCGTATGAAAATGCACGTTAAAGCCTACCATCGCGCCGCTCGCGTCTTCATCTACGTCAATTTTCTCAACGTCCAGCGCATGCACGGTGAAAATATACCGGTGCGTTTCGCCTTTCGGTGGCGCCGCGCCGCCGTATCCCGCTTTACCAAAATCGGTGCGGGTTTGAACTGCCCCATCAGGTAAGGCCACCAAATCTGAGCCGGAACCCTGCGGCAGCACGCGCGTGTCGGCGGGGAGATTGGCGACAATCCAGTGCCACCAGCCGGAACCGGTCGGCGCGTCCGGGTCGTAGCAGGTCACGACAAAACTCTTGGTTCCGGGCGGAACCTCGTCCCAGGCCAGGTGCGGCGAAATATTATCGCCCTGATAACCCATGCCATTGAACACGTGGCGTTCGGGCAATTTTTCGCCGTCGCGCAGATCCTGACTGATAATCTTCATGCGATTTCTCCTCGGTAGCCGTGCAAAAAGTGTAAACCATCCACAGCATACCGAGGCTAACGCGTTGGGTTAAATCGCAAAATGTGCGGGAATGTTAACGGCTTCGATCACCGCATCCGTCAGTTTCTGCAACTGCGCAGGCGTAATGATGTACGGTGGCATCAGGTAGATCAGTTTGCCGAACGGACGCACCCACACGCCGCGCTCGACGAAGAACCGTTGTAACACCGCCATGTTGACAGGATGTGTCGTTTCGACCACGCCAATCGCCCCCAGCACCCGCACATCGGCGACAAATTCAGAATCCGCCGCGCCTGCCAGTTCGTGCGTGAGTTGTGATTCGATAGCCGCCACCTGCGCCCGCCATTCGCCATTTTCCAGAATGGCCAGACTTTCGCTGGCGACCGCGCAGGCCAGGGGATTACCCATAAACGTCGGGCCATGCATAAAGCAACCCGCTTCGCCGTCGCTGATGGTGTCCGCGACGTGACGCGTGGTCAGCGTAGCGGAAAGCGTCATGGTGCCGCCCGTTAGGGCTTTACCGAGGCACAAAATATCCGGCGCAATGTCCGCGTGTTCGCAGGCAAACAGCTTACCGGTGCGACCAAACCCGGTGGCGATTTCGTCGGCGATCAGCAAGATGCCTTCGCGGTCGCACATCTTGCGAATACGTTTTAACCATTCCGGGTGGTACATGCGCATCCCGCCTGCGCCCTGGACCACTGGCTCCAGAATCACAGCGGCGATCTCGTGGCGATGGGCCGCCATCAGACGGGCAAAGCCGACCATATCCATCTCGTTCCACTCGCCGCCAAAACGGCTCTGCGGGGCCGGAGCAAACAGGTTTTCCGGCAGATAGCCCTGCCACAGGCTGTGCATGGAGTTATCCGGATCGCAGACTGACATCGCGCCGAAGGTGTCGCCGTGATAGCCGTTGCGGAAGGTCAGGAAACGCTGGCGCGGATCGCCTTTCGCCTGCCAGTACTGCAGTGCCATTTTCATCGCCACTTCCACCGCCACCGAACCCGAATCGGCGAGGAAAACGCATTCCAGCGATGCCGGAGTCATGGACACCAGACGACGGCAAAGGTCAATCGCTGGCTGATGGGTGATCCCGCCAAACATCACGTGGGACATCTGGTCAATTTGCGTTTTCATCGCCGCATTCAGGCGCGGATGGTTGTACCCGTGGATGGTCGCCCACCAGGAGGACATCCCATCGACCAGCGTTTCGCCGGTGGCGAGATGCAGTTCGCACCCGCGCGCTGAGGCGACCGGATAGACGGGTAACGGCTGGGTCATGGAGGTGTAGGGGTGCCAGATATGCTGCTTGTCGAAGGCGAGATCGTCCTGGGTCATAATCGACTTGTAAACCATTTTGAAAAGTTTTAGGTTTACGAGTATAAACCGAACCCACAGTTAATTAACAGTACACGAAATATTTCGTGTGGCATCGCGGCGGCAAGCGAGCGAATCCCCGGGAGCATAGATAACTATGTGACCGGAGTGAGCAAGCGCAGCCAACAAAGAGGCCGCGCGAAATATGAAGTGTAACTTTTGGAGAAGCCCGATGGCTAATCACCCGCGCTGGACAATGTCGCAAGTCACCGAATTATTTAACAAACCTTTCCTCGAACTGATGTTCGAAGCCCAGCAAATCCACCGCCAGCACTTCGATCCGCGTCATGTGCAGGTCAGCACGCTGCTGTCGATCAAAACCGGTGCCTGCCCGGAAGACTGCAAATATTGCCCGCAAAGTGCGCGCTATAAAACCGGGCTTGAAGCCGAGCGTCTGATGGAAGTTGAGCAGGTTCTCGACTCGGCGCGTAAAGCGAAAAATGCCGGTTCGACCCGATTCTGCATGGGGGCGGCGTGGAAAAACCCGCACGACCGCGATATGCCGTATCTCGAGCAGATGGTGCAAGGCGTGAAAGAGATGGGCCTTGAAGCCTGTATGACCCTCGGCACACTGAACGAAACCCAGGCGCAGCGCCTGTCGGCGGCGGGGCTGGACTACTACAACCACAACCTCGACACCTCGCCGGAATTCTACGGCAACATCATCACCACCCGTACCTATCAGGAGCGTCTGGACACCCTCGGCAAGGTACGAGATGCCGGGATTAAGGTCTGCTCCGGGGGGATCGTCGGCTTAGGCGAAACGGTGAAAGATCGCGCGGGCCTGCTGCTCCAGCTGGCGAATCTGCCGACGCCGCCTGAAAGCGTGCCGATCAACATGCTGGTCAAGGTCAAAGGTACACCGATGGCGGATAACGACGATGTGGATGCCTTTGATTTTATCCGCACTATCGCCGTGGCGCGCATCATGATGCCAACCTCGTTCGTGCGCCTTTCCGCAGGCCGCGAGCAGATGAATGAACAGACTCAGGCGATGTGCTTTATGGCGGGCGCCAACTCGATTTTCTACGGCTGCAAACTGCTGACCACGCCGAACCCGGAAGAGGACAAAGACGTTCAGCTGTTCCGCAAGCTAGGGCTGAATCCGCATCAGACCGAAGTGCTGACGGGCGATAACGAGCTGGAACAGCAGCTTTTCAACGCCGACACCGAACAGTATTACAACGCCGCGACCGTATGACCTGGCAACATCGTATCGATGCCGCCCTTGACGAACGCCGGGCGGCGGACGCGTTTCGCACGCGCTCAGCCGTCAAGGGCGGCGGGCGCTTTCTGCTTCGCGACCAGCGCCAGTTCTGCAATTTCTCCAGCAACGATTATCTGGGCTTAAGCCAGCACCCGGCGATTGTCCGCGCCTGGCAGCAGGGGGCAGATAGGTATGGCGTGGGAAGCGGTGGCTCGGGGCATGTGACGGGCTACACCACCGCACATCAGGCGCTGGAAGAGCAGCTTGCCGACTGGCTCGGCTATTCGCGCGCGCTGCTGTTTATCTCCGGTTTTGCTGCTAATCAGGCACTGATCGCCGCGCTGGTGGGTAAAGAGGATCGGATTGTCGCCGACCGTCTGAGCCACGCTTCGCTGCTGGAAGCCGCCAGTCTCAGCCCGGCGCAGCTGCGTCGGTTTGCCCACAACGACGTGAAACAGCTCGATGCGCTGCTGGAGAAACCCTGCGAAGGGCAACAGCTGGTGGTGACCGAAGGGGTATTCAGCATGGACGGCGACAGCGCACCGCTGGGTGAATTGCACGCCACCGCCCGGCGGCACGATGCCTGGCTGCTGGTGGATGATGCCCACGGCATTGGCGTGCTCGGCGAAGCAGGGCGCGGGAGTGCCGCCAGCCAGGATGTGAAACCGGAACTGCTAGTTGTGACCTTTGGCAAAGGGTTTGGCATCAGCGGTGCAGCGGTGCTGTGCAGTGACTCGGTGGCCGATTATTTGCTGCAATTTGCCCGCCATCTGATCTACAGCACCAGTATGCCGCCCGCGCAGGCGGTGGCGCTGCAGGAAGCGCTAAACGTGATTCGGAGCGACGAGGGTGAACAGCGTCGGCAAATTCTGGCGGCGCATATTCAGCGCTTCCGGGCTGGCGTTGGCGAACTGCCGTGGCAGATGACGCAATCGCAAAGCGCCATTCAGCCGCTGATTGTCGGTGAAAACAGCCGCACATTACGGCTGGCGCAGCAGCTTCGCGAGCGGGGGATGTGGGTGACGGCGATCCGTCCGCCGACGGTTCCAGCGGGTACAGCGCGTCTGCGTCTAACCTTGACCGCCGCGCACCACGCGCAGGATATCGAGGATTTACTGGAGGCGCTGCATGACGCAGGTGAATAAGCAGGCCATTGCCTCGGCCTTTGGGCGGGCGGCGCAGAGCTACTCTCAGCATGATGAATTGCAGCGCCGCAGCGCTCACGGGCTGAAAGCCTTTCTCGACGCAGGGAGGTTCAATGCCGTACTGGATGCGGGCTGTGGTCCCGGTGCGAACAGCCGTGCCTGGCGCGAGACGGGCAGCCACGTGACGGCGCTCGATCTCTCGGCGCAAATGCTGGAGCAGGCACGCTATCAGCAGGCGGCGGATGATTATCTGCTGGCGGATATCGAAGCGATTCCGTTACCTGACGCGCAGTTTGACCTGGTCTGGAGCCATCTGGCGGTGCAGTGGTGCGCCAGTTTGCCGCAGGCGCTACGCGAGCTGTATCGGGTGACGCGACCGGGAGGAATCGTTGCGTTTACCACGCTGCTGGATAACTCACTGCCGGAGCTAAATCAGGCGTGGCGCGCGGTGGATGAACAGCCGCACGCCAACCGTTTTTTATCGCAGAACGAGGTAGAAAGTGCGATGGAAGGATGGCGTTTTCGAGCCACCACGCAGATTGTGACGCTTGGATTCACGGATGCGCTGAGCGCCATGCGCTCGCTGAAAGGAATTGGCGCCACCCATCTGCACAGCGGACGGGCACGCAAACCGCTGACGCGCGGCGAACTTAACCGACTCGAACTGACGTGGCCGCGCGAGCGGGGTGAATTTCCGCTCTCTTATCAATTATTTCATGGGATTATCGAACGTGAGTGAACGTTATTTTGTCACCGGAACGGATACCGAAGTGGGTAAAACCGTCGCCAGCTCTGCGCTGTTACAGGCCGCACGTATGCAGGGTTTTATGACTGCCGGATACAAACCTGTCGCGTCGGGCAGCGAGATGACGGCGGAAGGCTTGCGCAATTCCGACGCGCTGGCGTTGCAACGCAACAGCACACTTCCGCTGGCTTACGAGGAGGTGAATCCGTACACCTTTGCGGAACCGACGTCGCCCCACATCATCAGCGCCGACGAGCAACGCCCAATTGAATTCCCGGTGCTCTCTGCGGGCCTGAGGGCGCTGGAGCAGCAGGCGGAATGGGTGCTGGTTGAAGGGGCGGGCGGCTGGTTTACGCCGCTCTCAGATAATCAAACCTTCGCCGATTGGGTGCAGGACGAACAGCTGCCGGTGATCCTCGTGGTCGGCGTCAAACTGGGCTGCATCAATCACGCGATGCTCACCGCACAGGCGATTCAACAGGCCGGTTTGCGCTTCGCGGGCTGGATTGCCAACGACGTCGTTGCGCCAGGGAAACGTCATCAGGAATATCTCGCTACGTTGCAGCGCGTGCTTCCCGCGCCGTTTCTCGGGGAAATTCCGTGGCTGGCTGAAGGCGCAGAACACGCCGAGACCGGGCAGTATCTTGATCTCAGCGCCTTGCATCCCGCGACATCCAGTGCGCGATAAGCGCCTCATCCAGTTCGTTTACGTGGCCTTGGGCCACGTTACGTCCGCGATACAGCACGCAAAAACGATCCGCCACCCGGCGGATAAACGACAGCTGTTGTTCCGCTAACAGCACCGTCATTCCCAGCTCCCGGCTCAGGCGCATCAGCAGTTGTCCTAACTTGTGGGCAAAGGTATTTCCTGTGCCGTGCAGCGGCTCATCCAGAATCAGCAGTCGAGGGCGATTGATGAGCGCATTGGCCAGCGCCAATTGATATTGCTCATCGGGCGACATACCCGTTGCTCGGGCGTGGCGCAGCGGCCAGAGCTGGGGAAAGAGGTCGTAAATCTCAGCACTTGCGCCTGCATCCGGTGTGCCTTTGGCACGCATCGCAACATGCAGATTCTCCTCGACCGTCAGCTGCGAGAATATCCGCCTGTCCTGTGAAACATAGCCAATGCCCGGCATCGCGCACTGCTCAGGTGCATCTGCGCGTAAATTGCACGGCGGTGAGCCGGTTTCATGCCAGATAATGGTGCCACTTTCTATCGGTAGCTGGCCGGTGATGCAGTTGATCAGCGTCGTTTTACCCATGCCCGGCAGCCCAATAACGCCCGTGCACATCCCCGGCGGCAAATCTAAATCCACATTCCACAGCGTGTGCTGGCTTCCGTAAAACTGATTAACAGCGCGCAGACTTAACATAATGCTCTCCTGGTAACGCGTGAGGGACAAGACGTCACAGGAATGTGCAAAACCCCTGCCATAAACTGCAGTTCGGTCAAATAAGCGGCGATTTTAAGATTACGCTCACAAAGGTTAAGCGCGGCTACAGGCCACAGAATGACTGAATTGTGATTAAGATCTCACCAGTCGTTATGCGCTGTGGGTCTGATAATCATCAAAAAAGAGCGATAAATATTTTTTATGGGCATGCCCTTGGGAAAAGCCGGGAATTTGGCGAGTGGCGGTCTGTATGGGCTGGAAGCAGTTATCCACTATTCCTGTGGATAACCATGTGCATTAGAGTTAGAAAACTTGAGGCAAGCGAGAGAATACGCGGCCTGCGCCTGAATTGGTGCGAAACGCGGCTTTAAGAAATATCTTCTATTAATTAAATAGTTAGACAAAAGCAATCAGCGTCATGAAAGTGTCACGCGCTGCCATAAAACTATCATTACCTGGCTTGACAAATGTTAAAATGAGAAATGTTCTGGGGATAACCGCATACGGCTGGTGTTTTATCTCGTCGCAGCTTAAATTTCACCCCGTTTCGCGCTCATTAAGCGGATGCTAATCCAGATATCCTTACACGCTACTGGTTTTACATCCAGTATTTATTACTGGCAAATTTGCCAGCCGCGAGTAAAATTACTCACCTGCCGTTTTTTCCGTCATCAGGTTGCCGCCCATGAGTAAATTGTTCAAATTGAATTCTGCCTTCCGTCCCTCTGGCGATCAGCCGGAGGCGATCCGCCGCCTGAAAGAGGGGCTGGAAGACGGGCTGGCGCACCAGACGCTGCTGGGCGTGACCGGTTCGGGTAAAACCTTTACCGTCGCCAACGTGATTGCGGATTTGCAGCGCCCGACGATGGTGCTGGCTCCCAACAAAACTCTGGCGGCGCAGCTGTATGGCGAGATGAAAGAATTTTTCCCGGAAAACGCCGTCGAGTATTTCGTCTCCTACTACGATTACTACCAGCCAGAAGCCTATGTGCCAAGCTCAGACACCTTCATTGAGAAGGATGCCTCGGTCAACGAACATATTGAGCAGATGCGTCTGTCGGCAACCAAGGCGCTGCTGGAGCGCCGGGACGTGATTGTGGTGGCATCGGTTTCCGCGATCTACGGTCTGGGCGACCCGGATCTCTACCTCAAAATGATGCTGCATCTGACCAACGGGATGATCATCGATCAGCGTGCAATCTTGCGTCGTCTGACCGAGCTGCAATATGCGCGTAACGATCAGGCCTTCCAGCGCGGTACTTTCCGGGTGCGCGGTGAAGTGATTGATATCTTCCCGGCTGAATCTGACGATCTGGCCCTGCGCGTGGAACTGTTCGATGAAGAGGTCGAGCGGCTGTCATTGTTTGATCCGCTGACCGGTCACATTGAGTCGGTGATTCAGCGCTTTACCATCTATCCAAAAACTCACTATGTGACGCCGCGCGAACGTATTATTCAGGCGATGGAAGAGATTAAAGTTGAGCTGGCAGACCGGCGTAAAGTTCTGCTGGAAAACAACAAACTGCTTGAAGAGCAGCGCCTGAGCCAGCGCACGCAGTTCGATCTGGAGATGATGAACGAGCTGGGCTATTGCTCGGGAATCGAAAACTACTCGCGCTATCTCTCCGGGCGGGGTCCTGGCGAAGCGCCGCCAACGTTATTTGATTATCTCCCGGCGGACGGCCTGCTGGTGGTGGATGAATCCCACGTCACCATTCCGCAAATCGGCGGCATGTACCGCGGTGACCGTGCGCGTAAAGAGACGCTGGTGGAGTATGGTTTCCGCCTGCCGTCGGCGCTCGATAACCGCCCGATGAAGTTTGAAGAGTTCGAGGCGCTGGCTCCGCAGACGATTTACGTGTCGGCGACACCGGGCAACTACGAGCTGGAAAAATCGGGCGACGAGGTGGTTGATCAGGTGGTGCGCCCAACCGGTCTGCTGGACCCCATTATCGAGGTACGCCCTGTTGGCACTCAGGTCGACGATTTACTGTCGGAAATCCGCGCCCGTGCATCCATCAACGAACGTGTTCTGGTTACCACGCTGACCAAACGCATGGCAGAAGATCTAACCGAATACCTGGAAGAGCACGGTGAGCGCGTGCGCTATCTGCACTCGGATATTGATACCGTTGAGCGTATGGAGATCATCCGCGATTTACGTCTCGGCGAGTTTGACGTGCTGGTGGGGATCAACCTGCTGCGAGAAGGCCTCGACATGCCGGAAGTGTCGTTGGTGGCGATTCTGGATGCCGACAAAGAGGGCTTCCTGCGTTCTGAGCGATCGTTAATTCAGACCATTGGTCGTGCGGCACGTAACATCAACGGTAAAGCGATTCTGTACGGTGACAAAATCACGGCATCGATGGCCAAAGCCATTAGCGAAACGGAGCGCCGTCGAGAGAAACAGCAGCAGTACAACGAAGAAAACGGCATTACGCCACAGGGTCTGAACAAGAAGGTGGTGGATATTCTGGCGCTCGGTCAGGGTCTGGCGAAAACCAAAGGACGCGGCAAAGCGCGTCATCCGGTTGAGGCCGATCCGGTTGAAGTGCTGCTGACGCCGAAAGCGCTGCAGCAGAAAATCCACGAGCTGGAAGGGCAGATGATGCAGCATGCGCAGAATCTGGAGTTTGAAGAGGCGGCGCAGATCCGCGATCAGCTGCATAAGCTGCGGGATTTGTTTATTGCGGCTTCGTGACAAAAGCAAAACGGCAACCCGAAGGTTGCCGTTTTTAGTGTTTTCTCCCTCTCCCTGTGGGAGAGGGCGGGGTGAGGGCACCAGACCGCACTGAAAAAATGCTTACCCCAGCGCCTGAATCGCTTTCTCCAGCGCCAGGCGCAACAGATGCCGGTCGTGGCGATATTTAATATCGCTCGCTTCTAACTCTTCCTGCACCACCACCCGGCCTTCCATCCCTGAAACATCCACCTTCGGTCCAACCACTACACCGTCGATAATTTTCTTACCGACGTACTGCTCCATCAGATTCAGTTTATCGGCAAGCGACAGGCTTGCTGCGGCGGGGCTGAGCTCTTTGCCCAGATTGCCGATATACACCATCGGCGCGGGCGTCCTGCGTAGCGCCTGCGCCAGCTCTTTCACCAGCAGCAGCGGCATCAGGCTGGTGTAAAAACTTCCAGGGCCGATGAGGATGAGATCCGCTTCGCTAATGGCTTCCACCGCTTCACGCGTGGCGGGAACGGAAGGGTAGGTCATTAGCTCCTGCGGCGGCAAAATCAGCTGATCAATATTCACTTCCCCGTAGACTTCATGGCCTTCCGTATCAATCGCCATCAAATCGACCGGTTGTTCCGACATAGGGATCAGGAATGCATCCACTTTCAGCAGATTGCGGATTAAATTGATCGCCTCAAGCGGGCGTACGCTCAGGTGATCTAAAGCCTTTAACATCAGATTTCCGAGGTTATGTCCGGAAAGTTCGCCATTACCGCCAAAACGATACTCAAACATGGCTGAAGCGACGCTTTGTTCGGTAATTAACTGGTTAAGACAGTTGCGCATGTCGCCCCAGGCGATACCGCCTTCTGAGCGACGAATACGACCTGTAGAGCCCCCGTTATCGGTGGTGGTGACGATACCGGTGAGCCTTGAACCCAGCGACGATAACGACGACATGACTCGGCCCAGCCCATGCCCTCCGCCGAGAGCGACTACACGGTCAAGATCCGCAAAAGTGCGATTGCGCATACACATTCCTTATCCTATTCGATCTGCGTAACAGTAACCGAACTACCCCTAAAAGACGATGCCCGACCCCCCGCAAAATGACGTATATCAATGCGAAACTTTGATTTTTACGTATTCTGTAGTGAAAGTGCACGATCTGGTCGTTATATATATAATTATATAGCGAAATCAGCGAATGGCGAAAGAGCCATTTCCGCGCTACTATCGGCATAACCCACGTTTTCGAATATGAAAACATACACTCTAGCCCTGGCGCCTGTGTCTGATGATATGGCGCCCTGGCCGTAGCGGAAACGCTACCAGGGTACAGAAAGAAATGACTGTGCCTCCCGTACTGGAAAGGTGTACATGGCTTCTCAACTCACTGATGCTTTCGCGCGTAAGTTTTTCTATTTACGTCTGTCGATCACCGATGTGTGCAATTTTCGTTGCACCTACTGCCTGCCGAACGGCTACAAACCGGGCAGCGTCACCAATAACGGATTCCTCTCCGTCGAAGAAGTGCGCCGCGTCACACGCGCCTTCTCTGAACTCGGCACGGAAAAAGTGCGTCTCACGGGCGGGGAACCCTCGTTGCGTCGTGATTTTCCCGACATCATCGCCGCCGTGCGCGAAAACGCCAGCATTCGTCAAATCGCCGTCACCACCAATGGCTATCGCTTATCCCGCGATGTCGCTCAGTGGCGCGATGCCGGGCTGACGGCTATCAATGTCAGCGTCGACAGTCTCGACGCGCGTCAGTTTCACGCCATCACCGGACAGGATAAATTTCGTCAGGTGATGGAGGGTATCGACGCCGCGTTTGAAGCCGGTTTCGACAAAGTCAAAGTCAACACCGTTCTGATGCGTGATGTGAACCATCACCAGCTCGATACTTTCCTCGCGTGGGTCAAACCCCGCCGCATTCAACTGCGTTTTATTGAGCTGATGGAGACGGGCGAGGGCAGTGACCTGTTCCGCCGTCACCATATCTCAGGCATGGTGCTACGCGATGAACTGCTAAAACGTGGTTGGATCCATCAGATTCGCCAACGCAGCGACGGTCCGGCGCAGGTATTTTGTCACCCCGATTACGAAGGGGAAATTGGGCTGATCATGCCCTATGAAAAAGACTTCTGTGCCACCTGCAACCGTCTGCGCGTGTCGTCTGTTGGCAAACTGCATCTGTGCCTGTTCGGCGACGGTGGCGTAGATCTTCGCGATTTGCTGGAAGACGATGCCCAACAGGATGCCCTTGAAGCGCGCATTTCTGCTGCTCTGACGCACAAAAAACAGACCCATTTCCTGCATCAGGGCGACACCGGGATTACACAAAACCTGTCCTACATCGGCGGGTAATCGGCTTAAAAGGAACCAGAAAATGAGTCAGGTCAGCGCTGAATTTATTCCGACGCGTATTGCTATTCTTACCGTTTCTGAGCGCCGTGGCGAAGAGGATGACACCTCCGGCCACTGGCTGCGCGACGCCGCGCACGAGGCGGGTCACAGCATTGTTGATAAAGCGATTGTCAAAGAGAATCGTTACGCCATTCGCGCCCAGGTATCCCAGTGGATTGCCAGCGACGAGGTGCAGGTGGTGTTAATCACCGGCGGCACCGGTTTTACCGCCGGCGATCAGGCGCCAGAGGCGCTGCTCCCGCTGTTTGACCGTGAAGTTGAAGGCTTTGGCGAAGTGTTCCGTATGCTCTCCTTTGAAGAGATTGGCACCTCTACTTTGCAGTCCCGCGCAGTGGCCGGGATCGCCAACAAAACGCTGATTTTTGCCATGCCTGGCTCCACCAAAGCCTGTCGTACCGCGTGGGAAAATATTATTGCTCCGCAGCTCGACGCCCGTACTCGTCCCTGTAATTTTCATCCTCAATTGAAGAAGTAAGCTATGTCGCAATTGACCCACATTAACGCCGCTGGCGAAGCGCATATGGTGGATGTTTCCGCCAAGGCCGAAACGGTGCGCGAAGCGCGTGCCGAAGCTTTCGTGACTATGTTGCCGGAAACGCTGGCGATGATTATCGACGGCAGTCATCACAAGGGCGACGTCTTCGCCACCGCCCGTATTGCCGGGATTCAGGCTGCAAAACGTACCTGGGATCTGATTCCTCTCTGCCATCCGCTGATGCTCAGCAAGGTCGAAGTGAACCTGCAGGCCGAGCCGGAGCACAGCCGCGTACGTATCGAAACGCTGTGCCGTCTGAGCGGTAAAACAGGTGTCGAAATGGAAGCCTTAACGGCGGCCTCCGTGGCGGCGCTGACCATTTACGATATGTGCAAAGCGGTACAGAAAGATATGGTGATTGGCCCGGTACGCCTGCTGGCAAAAAGCGGCGGCAAATCCGGCGATTTTAGGGTGGACAGCAATGATTAACGTGCTCTTTTTTGCTCAGGTACGCGAGCTGGTCAATACCGATAGCCTGACCCTCGATACGCCTTTTGAAAATGTAGAAGCCCTGCGCGCCCACCTGGCGGCGCAGAGCGATCGCTGGGCGCTGGCGCTGGAAGAGGGCAAACTGCTCGCCGCTGTTAACCAGACGCTGGTGGAGTTCAATCACCCGCTCAACGCCGGTGACGAAGTGGCGTTTTTCCCACCGGTCACAGGGGGTTAATCATGACTGACACGCGTATTGTTGTTGGGCCGGAGCGCTTTAACGTTGGCACGGAATACAGCTGGCTTGCCGAGCGCGATGAAGATGGCGCTGTGGTGACTTTTACCGGCAAAGTCCGCAATCATAATCTCGGCGACAGCGTAAAAGCGCTGACCCTGGAGCATTATCCGGGAATGACCGAAAAATCCCTGGCGGATATTGTAGTTGAAGCGCGTCAACGCTGGCCTCTCGGTCGCGTCACGGTGATCCACCGCATTGGCGAAATGTGGCCCGGCGAGGAAATTGTCTTCGTTGGCGTCACCAGTTCGCATCGCAGCAGTGCGTTCGAAGCCGGTGAATTTATTATGGATTATCTCAAAACCCGCGCACCGTTCTGGAAGCGAGAAGCCACGCCCGAAGGGGAGCGCTGGGTGGAATCACGAGACAGCGACAAACAGGCTGCCAGCCGCTGGTAACTGGTTGGCGTGGATGTGTTAATCTTAGAAGGTATGCCCACTTAATCAGGAGTTATCATGGACCGATTTCCACGTTCGGATTCAATCGTTCAGCAGACTCGTAGCGGCCTGCAAACCTATATGGCGCAGGTGTACGGCTGGATGACCTGCGGTCTGCTGCTCACTGCGTTTATCGCGTGGTACGCAGCGAATACCCCCGCCTTGATGATGTTTATCTTCTCCAGCAAAATCACCTACTTCGGGCTGATTATCGCCCAGCTGGCGCTGGTCTTCGTGCTCTCCGGTCTGGTGCAAAAGCTCAGCGCAGGAATGGCGACGACGCTGTTTATGCTCTATTCGGCGCTCACTGGGCTAACGCTTTCCAGCATTTTTATCGTCTACACCTATTCGTCCATCGCCAGCACTTTTGTGGTCGCGGGCGGGATGTTCGGTGCCATGAGCCTGTATGGCTACACCACCAAACGTGATTTGAGCGGCTTCGGCAATATGCTGTTTATGGCGCTGATCGGTATTGTGCTGGCATCGTTGGTGAATTTCTGGTTGAAAAGTGAAGCGCTGATGTGGGCGGTGACCTATATCGGGGTGATCGTGTTTGTTGGCCTGACGGCGTATGACACTCAGAAGCTGAAAAACATCGGCGAGCAGATTGACGTGCGTGACAGCTCGAACCTGCGCAAATATGCGATTCTTGGCGCACTGACGCTGTATCTGGACTTCATCAACTTGTTCCTGATGCTGCTGCGAATTTTCGGCAACCGCCGCTAACCTCGTTGCCCGGTGGCGCTAGCGCTTACCGGGCCTACAATCCGTAGGTCGGGAAGGCACAGCGCCACCCGACTTTCGTCACTTCGCCATTGCCTTCTCGTTTTTCGCCCGCAGCTTTTTCGCCCGACTCTCCAGAATCAAATACCCCACTGTCGCCAGTGCCAGCGGCAGGAAGTAATACAGCATGCGGTAGGCCAGCAGCGCGGCGATAATCTTACCGTGCGAAACATGCTCGCCTGCCAGCAGGGCGATAAACACCGCTTCCAGCACCCCAATTCCCGCTGGAATGTGGACAATCACCCCCGCGATACTGCTCACCAGTAGCACGCCGAGCACGAAGAAATAGTTCACCTCTTCGCCAATCAACAGCCAGATAATTGCGCCCATCACCATCCAGTTGGCGCTGGAAATTACCATCTGAAGCAGGGCGAATTTCCACGACGGTAGCACCAGCTTTTGCCCTTTGACGGTCATATGGCGGCGTTTCGCAAATGCGCAGGCCCAGAGATAGACCGCGATAATCAGCAGCAGCACGAAGCCTAGAATCCGCAGCGTCGCCTCGTCGATGTACCAGTGGGCAGGGAGCTGCACCACGCCGACGGTGAAAATCACCCCGCCGAGCAGAATATACCCCAGCCAGTTGGTGGTAATACTCAGCGAGAAAATGCGCGTGATAGTGCTGCCCGGCAGCCCAAGGCGCGAATAGAGGCGATAGCGCATCCCGATACCGCCCACCCAGGTGCTGAGCGTCAGATTAAACGCATAGCAAATAAACGACACCAACATCACCTGGCGCTTCGCCAGTTTATGCCCACAGTAGGCGCGACCCAACAGGTCGTAGCAGCCGTAGATCAGGTAGCTGACGACCACTAAACCCAGCGCGCTAAGCAGCACCAGCCGGTTGTAGTTGCGGATAACTTTCCACACCTCTTCCCAGTCAATTTTTTGCGCATAAACCACCAGCAGCACGGCGACGGCAATGAAAAACAGCCATGTGAGGATGCGTTTCGCCAGTCGCCAGCGGGGATGTGATTTGCTCATTACGGTTTCACCCCTGAGTTTTCCGCTTCAACGCGGTCCTGGGTTTCCATTTCCGGCTGAACCGGAGCGGGCACCTGGGCAAGCTTCGGTGTATGGGCTGGTAGCCAGCCGACCAACGCCGGGAAGTGGCGCAGGAAGTGGAACACCACCACGCTTTTGCTCAGGTTCCACCAGGTGCGTTTCGGTACCATCGAATCATCCACCCGCACGCAGTCGCGGGCGATAATGCCGGTAAGGTTGTCGCGCAGGGTCTGGTTGAAGGTGCGATCGTGAATAATCAGATTGGCTTCCAGATTCAACGACAGGCTTAAGGGATCGAGATTACTGGAGCCGACGGTCGCCCAGTGATCGTCCATCAGCGCCACTTTGCCGTGCAGCGGGCGGCGGCGATATTCGTAAATCTGTACTCCACCTTTGACCAGATAGTCGTACAGCAGCCGCGCGCCGACGGTGACGATCGGCATATCCGGCTCGCCCTGCACAATCAGTTTGACGCGAACCCCACGCCGCGCGGCATTGCGCATGGCGTGCAGCAGTCGGTAACCAGGGAAAAAATAGGCGTTGGCGATGATCACCTCGCGCTTCGCATTGGCGAGCATTTTCAGATAGTGGCGTTCAATATCATCCCGATGTTCATCGTTGTCGCGCCAGATAAACAGCGCCTGAGCCTCGCCCGGCTGGCGGTTCTCTTCCGGGCGATGACGGCGTTTCCACCAGCGGCGCACCGCCGACTGTCCCGGCAGGTTTTCCAGTTCGAACAGCAGTATGTCCTGCACCACCGGGCCTTCGACTTTCACTGCGTAATCCTGCTTGGCCTCCGGGCCATAGTCAGACATATGTTCATCGGAGTAGTTGATCCCGCCGACGAAGGCGACAGTGCCATCCACCACCACAATTTTGCGGTGCATTCGGCGAAAGACGTTGGTGCGCATTCCGAGTAACGGCGGGCGCGGATCGTAATAGCGGAACACCACGCCGGCGGCGGTCAGCTCGTTGACGAATGCGTCGCTAAGATCGGGCGAGCCGTAGCCGTCGAGCAATACTTCCACTTTGACCCCGCGCTGAGCCGCGCGCAGCACCGCCTCGTGCAGCTGGCGGCCCACGCCGTCTTCGAACCAGATAAAGGTTTCCAGAATGATTTTTTGCTCTGCCGCATCAAGCGCAGCAAACACCGCCGGATAATATTCGTCGCCGTTTTCCAGCAGGGTTATCTGATTACCTTCTCGCCACGAACATTTCATAAGTGGATCTCCGCACTTAACGGGGCATGGTCAGAAAGATGCCTCCAGCCGCGCAGCGCCAGCGCGCTCGGCTGGCTGGCGTGGGCGTTCTTGACGTAAATTCGGTCCAGGCGCAGCAGAGGAAAGCTCACCGGGAAGGTGCGTGCCGGGCGACCATGCGCACGGGTGAAGATTTCATCCAGACCGGCGCGTGTTTTTAGCGGTCTGTTGGCGCGTTGTCTCCAGTCGTTAAAATCGCCTGCTATTACCACCGGTTCGTTTTCCGGCAGTGAATTTACCCAGCGCGTCATCATCGCTAATTGCGCCTGGCGGTGTGCTTCCCGTAAGCCCAAATGCACACAGCCTACATGAACCGGAAAGGCCAGATCGGGCGGGGTTATCCGGCAGTAAAGCAGCCCGCGTTTTTCGCTTTCGCCCACTGATACGTCGTGATTTTCATAATGTTCGATGGGAAAACGCGACAAAACGGCATTGCCGTGATGACCTTCTGGATAGACCGCGTTGCGCCCGTAGGCATAATCGCTCCACATGGTATCGGCCAGAAATTCATAGTGCGAGGTATCCGGCCAGTTCTCTACGTGCAGCGGGTGAATATCGTGCGCGCCCATCACTTCTTGCAGGCACACAATGTCCGCGCCGACGGTGCGTACCGCGTCGCGCAGCTCGGGTAATATGAAGCGGCGGTTAAATGCCGTGAAGCCTTTGTGTGTGTTAATCGTCAAAATTTTTAGCGAAAAATGCCGCGATTGTGGGGTCATATGCTCCTGCCAGCGTCACTATCCTGATGAAAATAAAGTGTAGTCGGCGTCACAAAAAGATGCGGTGTTACGGAATTTTCCGTAAAGTGCGGTACTCTGAACTAGCAGAGAAATATCCTTCAGGAGAGAAGCCATGAAGTGGCAACAACGCGTTCGTGTCGCAACTGGCCTCAGTTGCTGGCAGATAATGTTGCATTTACTGGTCGTGGCGGTACTGGTCATGGGCTGGAAAAGCGGCACGCTGGTGCACGTCGGCCTGGGATTATGCGCAATGTATGGCGTGACCGTGCTGTCGATGCTGTTTTTACAGCGTCACCATGAGGCGCGCTGGCGTGAAGTGGGTGATGTGCTCGAAGAGCTCACCACCACCTGGTATTTTGGTGCAGCGTTGATCGTTCTGTGGCTGTTGTCACGCGTGCTGCAAAACAACCTGCTGCTGGCCCTGGCGGGCCTGGTGATTCTGGCAGGCCCTGCGGTCGTCTCGTTACTGACCAAAGAGAAGAAATTAGGCGATATTGCGTCTAAACATCGCGTACGCCACTGAGCCCGTCGTGGCCGCTATGACCAGTAGCGGCCACAAACTTCCCCACACAATATCCAGACTCGCATCCTTCAGATAGATTTGCTTGGTGATATCGGTAAAGTGCCGAATCGGATTCACCCATGTTAAATCCTGAAGCCACACCGGCATGTTTTCCACGGGCGACACATACCCGGAGAGCAAAATCGCCGGCATCATAAAGACAAACACGCCGATAAACGCCTGTTGCTGCGTCGAGCACAGTGCGGAAATCAACAGCCCGAATCCCACCAGCGACAGCCCGTAAATCAGCATTGTGAAGTAAAACAGTCCCAGCGATCCGGCAAATGGAATTTGATACGCCCAGATGCCAATCCCCAGCACGATGCTGGCCTGGAAGGTGGCGACGATCAGCGCAGGCACCGCTTTGCCGACGAAAATCTGCCAGGTGGCGAGCGGCGAAACCAGCAGCTGATCCAGCGTCCCTTGCTCGCGTTCTCGGGCGACGGAGAGCGACGTCACGATCATCACACCGATGGTGGTGATCATGGCGATCAGCGACGGCACCACGAACCATTTGTAATCCAGGTTTGGGTTGTACCAGTTACGCACCACCAGCTCGCTGTTGTTTGGTTTGGGTTTCCCTTCCATCAGCTCCTGCTGGTAATTTTTTACCACCTGTTGCAGATAGTTGGCGGCAATTTGCGCACTGTTGGAGTTGCGTCCGTCGAGAATCAACTGCATCGGGGCGGTCTGGAAGGTATCCAGATTACGCGAGAAATCTGCCGGGAAACGCACCAGCAGCAGCGCCTTTTGCTGGTCGATAGTCGGCTGGATCTCCTGTGGACTTTTCAGTAACAGCACGTGGGTAAAGGCTTTGGCGCGGGCAAAACGCTGGGTCAGCTCCACGGAATGTTTGCCGTTGTCTTCGTTGTAGACGGCGATGGTGGCGTTGGTCACTTCCAGCGTGGCGGCGAACGGAAACAGCAGCACCTGAATCAGCACTGGTAGAATCAGGATTGCGCGGGTTTGCGGCTCACGCAGCAGGGATTGCAGCTCTTTGCGAATTAATGTCCATAAACGGTGAAACATGGTGTCGCCCTCGCGTCGGGTGGCGCTTCGCTTACCCGACCTACAAAAAACGGTATTAATCTAAACGCCGCTTTGTTTTCATCCACGTCAGGCCGATAAACATCACCGCCGACGCCATCAAAAACAGAATATTAATCATCAACACCGACGGAATATTCCCCGCCAGGAACAGGCTTTGCAGCGTGTTCACAAAGTAGCGCGCCGGGATGATATAAGTCACCGCGCGGATAATGGCGGGCATGCTGTCGATCTGGAAAATAAACCCAGACAGCATAATCGACGGCAGAAACGCAGCGTTGAGCGCCACCTGCGCGGCGTTAAACTGGTTGCGGGTGATGGTCGAAATCAGCAGGCCCATGCCCAGCGTGCTGAGTAAAAACAGGCTGGTTATCAGGAACAGCAAAATCAGCGAACCACGATACGGCACGCCAAGAATAAACACCGACACCAGCATACAGAGCAGCATCGCCAGCATCCCGAGGAAGTAGTAAGGGATCAGCTTGCACAACAGCAATTCGACGCGCGTCACTTCCGTTGAGAGCAGCGCTTCCATCGTGCCGCGTTCCCACTCGCGGGCAATCACCAGCGAAGTCAGGATCGCGCCGATCACGGTCATGATAATGGTTATCGCGCCGGGAATGATAAAGTGCTGACTGATGGCGGCGGGGTTAAACCAGTAGCGGGTTTGCACGTCTATCAGCGGCTCAAACTCTTCTCCACGATCTTCCGCGCGCTGCATCTGCCACAGCTGCCAGATCCCTTCGACGTATCCCTGCACAAAGTTAGCGGTGTTCGGTTCACTGCCGTCAGTGATCACCTGAATCGGCGCATCGGTACTGGCGCGCGCCATATTGGCGGCAAAATCGACGGGGATAACCACCAGCCCGCGAATTTTCCCGGCCTGCATCTTTTGAATCAGCTCCTGGCGGTTATCGCTGATGGTCGCGTCGATATAGGGCGAGCCGGTCATCGCGTGGGTGAAATCCAGCGCTTCCTCGCTCTGCTGTTCCAGTAAAATCCCCACCCGCAGCTTGCTGGAGTCGAGGTTAATGCCGTAGCCGAAGATAAACAGCAGCAACAGCGGGATCACCACCGCAATCAGCCAGCTGCTCGGATCGCGCACGATCTGCCGTGTCTCTTTGATGCACAGGGCGCGCACCCGACGCCAGGAAATCGCTTTAATGCTCATGGGCGTGCTCCTTATCCCAGTCGTTAATCAGAGTGATAAACGCCTGCTCCATAGTGGGATCTGGCTGCTGCTCGTCGGCGGCCTGGGCTTTTAAATCGTCCGGTGTGCCGTGAGCAATGAGCTTGCCGCGATAGACCAGCCCGATGCGATCGCAATATTCCGCCTCATCCATAAAGTGGGTGGTGACCATCACGGTGACGCCTTTTTCAACCATGCTATTGATGTGCAGCCAAAACTCGCGGCGGGTGAGGGGATCAACACCTGAGGTCGGTTCATCGAGAAACAGAATATCCGGCTCGTGCATCAGCGAGCAGGCCAGGGCCAGACGCTGTTTAAAACCGAGCGGCAGTTCGTCGGTGGCGTGTGAGGCGATATGGGTCAGACCAAAAGCGTCGCTCATGCGCGAAATCTTTTCGCTTTGTGCCCGTCCGCGCAGGCCGTAAACGCCGGAGAAAAAGCGCAGGTTCTGCTCGACGGTCAGGTTGCTGTAGAGGGAAAACTTCTGCGCCATGTAGCCCAGATGCTGGCGCGCTTTGCCGGAGCTGACTTTCAGATCCATATCCAGCACCAGCGCTTTGCCAGATGTCGGCACCAGCAGGCCGCACATCATTTTGAATGTGGTGGATTTCCCGGCGCCGTTCGGTCCGAGCAGACCGAAAATCTCCCCGCGCTTGACGGCAAAATTGACGTTATCTGTCGCCGCGAAATCCCCGAACTTCTTGGTTAAGGATTTGGCTTCAATCACCGTTTCGCCAGGCGTGCCTTCTACTGTGTGCAAAATCGCGCCCAGCGGCGATTCGGAAGTACTCGCGCCGCCGAGAAGATCGATGAAGGCATCTTCGAAGCGCGGCGCGGTCTCTTCAATCTCAATTTGCGGCATTCCCTGTGCATGACGGATATCGTCGGCGGTGGCCTCTTTTTTGAGGATCACGCGCACCGAACGCCCCTGAATCATTCCGTCGCTGACCTGCGGAAGCCTAAGAACGCGCTGCAATAGCTTGCGGTTAGTCTCATCAGGGCTGTGCAGCAGGAAACAGCGCCCGGCCATTTGCTGCGTTAGCGCCGTCGGTTCACCCTGATACAGCAGCTCGCCTTCGTTCATCAGCAGCACGTCGCGGCACTGTTCGGCCTCGTCGAGATAAGAGGTGCTCCAGAGGATCAGCATCCCGTCTCCGGCCAGTTCGTGGACCATCTGCCACAGCTCACGGCGCGAGATCGGGTCGACGCCGACGCCGGGCTCATCCAGCAGCAGCACTTTCGGCTCGCCGACCAGCGTGCAGGCCAGCCCCAGCTTTTGCTTCATGCCGCCGGAGAGCTTTCCCGCCAGCCGGTCAGTGAACGGCCCGAGCGAGGTAAACTCCAGCAGCCGGGCAAAGGTTTTCTCCCGGGTTTCGCCGGTCACGCTCCGCAGATCGGCGTACAGCGTCAGGTTTTCCATCACCGTCAGATCTTCGTACAGGCCGAATTTCTGCGGCATATAACCGAGCATCGCGTGCAGCTCGCTGTCGTTTTTGATCGGGTCGAGTCCCAGCACGCTGGCCGTGCCTTCATCGGGTTTCAGCAGCCCGGCAAGCATGCGCATCAGCGTGGTTTTACCCGCGCCGTCCGGGCCAACCAACCCGGTCACATAGCCTTTTTGCAGGGTGCAGTTCAGCGGTGCGACGGCGGGTTTATCCATGCCCGCAAAGCGTTTCACCAGATTATTGAGCTGGATAACCGCATCATTCATGTCGGTCCCCATCGTTGAATTTCACGGTGATCGGCATGCCCTGACGGAGAGCATCGTCGGCATCAGTGACGATAATGCGCAGGCGATAGACGAGGTCGGTGCGCAGATCCGGCGTTTCAACGGTTTTTGGTGTGAATTCGGCGGTCGGGGAGACAAACCCGACTTTCCCGTGGTACGGCTTATCAGGCCGCCCGTCGGTGTAGAGCAGCAGTTCGCGCCCCGGCTGGGCCTGATTCAGATTCGGTTCATCAATGTATGCGCGCACCCACACCGGGCGGGTGAGGGAGAGCGTCAGCACGGTGCTGCCTGCGCTCAACATGCTGCCAGGCTCGACGGCGCGGGTCATCAGCGTGCCGTTAGACGGCGCGACCAGCGTGGTGTCGTGCAGATCCAGCTCGGCTTGCGCCAGCTGCGCCTGAGCCTGTTCGAGACTGGCTTTAGCCTGGGCGATATCCTGCGGACGGTTCCCGGTGCGGTACTGGCTTAATTTATCCTGGGCTGATTTCAGCGTTGCCTGGGCCTGATCGCGCGAGGAGCGGGCGTTTTCCAGATCGTTGGCGGAAATGGTGCGGCTTTTCCACAGCCCCTGCTGGCGGTTGTAGAAGTTCTGCGCGTAATCGTAGGCAGCCTGCGCCTGTTTCACCGCGGCGGCGGCCTGCGCCACTTCCTCATCGCGATAGCCCGCCAGCATCAGGTCATACTGCGCCTGAGCAACTGATACGGCGGCCTTGGCCTGCATCAGCGCATTTTTATACGGGGCTTGATCCAGCTGGCCTAATGTCTGACCGGCGTTGATCGTATCGCCTTCGTCCACGGTAAGGGACTCCAGCCGCCCGCCGACGCGGAAGCTCATATTCAGCGTGCGAATATCTACGTTGCCGTAGAGCGTCAGACCGCGATCCTGCTGGCTCTGATACCACAGCCAGCCGCCGATTCCGGCTGCCAGCACAACAACCACCGCCAGTATGGCGACGACAGGTTTTTTCATGACTCCAGGCTCCTTTGCGTTAAACCTTGCAGGATCAGGTCGAGATGACAGGTGATGACCTGGCTTATCTGCGCGGATTTATCCTCATCAAATTGTGTCCAGCCCGTGCGCAGCAGAATGGTTTCCCGGCCCAGTCGAAAAGCGAGGACTTCGCCGAGCAGCGCATGGGTATGCAAAATGGTCTGTGTGTCGTTCGCATCGCGCCCGGTGTAAGCCGCAATCAGCTGCGTCAGATGGGTATGCATCGGGGCAATCACCTGATCGTGAACTCGCTGGTAGGCGGCGGTGGGCGAGAGTTGCTCGCGTGAGATAAACTTACTCAGGTTCAGCGTATCGTCGTGGGTGAGCAGGGCGATCATGTTGTTGCAGGCGTTCAGGATCAAGGCGCGGATGGCGGCGCGATCCGGTGACGGCTCGTTTAGCAGCGCGGTGGCGGCGGCAACCTGATCGCGAAAGCGGCTGCCAATGAAATCGGCGATCCACTGGGCACAGGCGAGGTACAAATCTTCCTTCGAGCCAAAATAGTAGGTGATAGCGGCGATGTTTTGCCCGGCCTGCGCGGCGATATCGCGGGTGGTGGCGTGCAGACCGTACTCGCCGAACTGGGCCAGCGCGGCGGCAATCAGCTGGCTTTTCGCCTGTTCACCTTTAGTGGTCGTCGGAGTTGGATTCATAGCGTCATTAAAAATTAATCAATCGATTGATTAAGATTATGTTTAAATTTTCACCTTGTCCAGTCGGGTGGAGCAATATTTCGCTGATGAATCGCAGAGGGATATTTTATGCGCCATGTCACAAAACCTGCTACACTCCGCTGCTTCGCGACATTGTGGTTTTTGTCCTACTCGTTTCGTCTTATCTCCCTGAAAACTACACCTGTGACGGTCGGGGCGGTTCGGAGTTTTTATGTCTTTTGATACCCTTGGCCTGAACCCTGAAATTCTGCGCGCTGTTGCAGAGCAGGGCTACGTTGAGCCAACCCCAATCCAGCAGCAGGCGATCCCTGCGGTGCTGGAAGGCCGTGACCTGATGGCCAGTGCCCAGACCGGCACCGGTAAAACCGCAGGCTTCACCCTGCCGCTGCTGCAGCGTCTGGTTCAGAAAGAACCGCACGCCAAAGGCCGTCGCCCGGTACGTGCGCTGATCCTGACCCCAACCCGTGAACTCGCTGCGCAAATCGGCGAGAACGTGCGTGAATACAGCCGTTACCTCGACATCCGCTCGCTGGTGGTCTTCGGCGGCGTGAGCATTAACCCACAGATGATGAAACTGCGCAGCGGCGTTGACGTTTTAGTCGCCACGCCGGGCCGTCTGCTGGATCTGGAACATCAGAACGCAGTCAAACTGGATCAGGTTGAAATCCTGGTGCTGGATGAAGCAGACCGTATGCTGGATATGGGCTTTATCCATGATATTCGTCGCGTGCTGGCTAAACTGCCTGCGCGTCGTCAGAACCTGCTGTTCTCCGCGACCTTCTCTGATGAGATTAAAGGTCTGGCGGAAAAACTGCTGCGTAACCCGCTGGAAATCGAAGTGGCGCGTCGCAACACCGCCTCTGAGCAAATCACCCAGCACGTTCACTTCGTTGATAAGAAGCGTAAGCGGGAACTGCTCTCCCAGATGATTGGCGAAGGCAACTGGCAGCAAGTGCTGGTCTTTACCCGTACCAAACACGGCGCTAACCACCTGGCAGAACAGCTGAACAAAGATGGCATTCGCAGTGCGGCCATCCACGGCAACAAGAGTCAGGGTGCGCGTACTCGTGCACTGGCTGATTTCAAATCGGGCGACATTCGCGTACTGGTGGCGACCGATATCGCCGCGCGCGGTCTCGACATTGAAGAGCTTCCACACGTCGTGAACTATGAGCTGCCAAACGTACCGGAAGATTACGTTCACCGTATTGGCCGTACTGGCCGTGCGGCGGCAACCGGTGAAGCGCTCTCTCTGGTTTGCGTCGATGAACACAAACTGCTGCACGACATTGAACGTCTGCTGAAAAAAGAGATCCCACGCATCGCCCTCGAAGGCTATGAAGTGGATGCCTCCATCAAAGCGGAGCCGATTCAGAACGGTCGCCAGCAGCGCGGTGGTGGCGGTGGTCGTGGACAGGGTGCTGGCGGTCGTAGCCAACAGCCACGTCGTTCAGAAGGTGGCGCACCAAAAGCCGCAGGCAAACCGCCGCGTCGCACCGGTGATGCAAAACCTGCTGGGGAAAACCCGTGGCGCAGCGGGGAAGCTAAACCCGCAGGTGAAGGCCAACGCCGACGCCGCCCGCGTAAACCTGCTTCAGCGCAGTAATCTGGAAGCCCGGCCGTAAAGCCGGGCTTTTCTTTTTGCGACAACCCCTCGAACGTGCCACAATAGTGGCTGTTTATACAGTATTTCAGGTTCCCCGATGGCTTTAACCGCTGCGCTCAAAGCGCAAATTGCCGCCTGGTATAAGGCGTTGCAACAGCAGATCCCCGACTTTATTCCCCGAGCCCCGCAGCGGCAGATGATTGCCGATGTGGCGAAGACGCTCGCCGGGGACGACGGACGGCATCTGGCGATTGAAGCCCCGACCGGCGTCGGGAAAACCCTCTCCTATTTAATTCCTGGCATCGCTATCGCGCGTGAAGAGCAAAAAACGCTGGTGGTCAGCACCGCCAACGTCGCGTTGCAGGATCAGATCTACAGCAAAGACCTGCCGCTGCTGCGCAAAATTATCCCTGAGCTGCGCTTCACCGCCGCGTTTGGGCGTGGGCGTTACGTTTGCCCGCGCAATCTGGCCGGTCTGGCCAGTACCGAAGCGACTCAACAGGATTTGCTGGCGTTCCTCGATGATGATTTAACGCCGAACAACAAAGCCGAGCAGGAGCTGTGCGCAAAGCTTAAAGTCGATCTCGATGGCTATAAATGGGATGGCCTGCGCGATCACACGGATAAAGCCATCAGCGACGACCTGTGGCGACGTCTGAGCACCGACAAAGCCAGCTGCCTGAACCGCAATTGCCACTACTACCGCGAATGCCCATTCTTCGTGGCGCGCCGCGAGATTCAGGAAGCGGAAGTGGTGGTGGCCAACCACGCGCTGGTGATGGCGGCTCTTGAGAGCGAATCGGTGCTGCCGGACCCAAAAAACCTGCTGCTGGTCCTCGATGAAGGACATCATTTACCGGACGTGGCGCGCGATGCGCTGGAGATGAGCGCGGAGATCACCGCCCCGTGGTTCCGTCTGCAGCTCGATCTGTTCTGTAAGTTGATCGCCACCTGTCTGGAACAGTTCCGCCCCAAAACCACGCCGCCGCTGGCGGTGCCTGAACGGCTGAGCGATCACTGTGAAGAAATTTACGCGTTGATTGCCTCGCTCAACACTATTCTCGATCTCTATCTGCCCGCGACTCAGGAAGCCGAACATCGTTTTGCGATGGGTGAACTGCCGGAAGAGATCATGGAGATCTGCAAGCAACTGGCGAAGCATCTGGAAAAGCTGCGTGGGCTGGCAGAGATGTTTCTCAACGATCTCAGCGAAAAAACCGGTACTCATGACGTGGTGCGTGTGCATCGCGTGCTTTTGCAGATGAACCGCGCTTTGAGCATGTTTGAAAGCCAAAGCAAACTGTGGCGACTGGCGTCGCTAGCGCAAGCCTCCGGCGCGCCTGTCACCAAATGGGCCACGCGGGACGCCAAAGATGGGCAGATTCATCTCTACTTTCACTGCGTAGGCATTCGCGTTAGCGATCAGCTGGAGAAGCTTATCTGGCGCAGCGTGCCGCACGTGGTCGTCACCTCCGCGACGCTACGTTCCCTGAACAGCTTCTCGCGTTTGCAGGAAATGAGCGGCTTAAAAGAAAAAGCGGGCGATCGGTTTGTGTCGCTGGATTCTCCGTTTAACCACTGCGAGCAGGGCAAACTGGTGATCCCGAAGATGCAGCACGAGCCGCTGATGGAGCACGAAGAGCAGCACATTTCCGAAATGGCGGCCTTTTTCCGCGAGCAGGTCGAGAGCAAAAAATATCCTGGGATGCTGGTGTTGTTCGCCAGCAATCGCGCGATGCAGCTCTTTTTAACTTACGTTACAGACCTGCGCTTATTGCTGCTGGTACAGGGCGATCAGCCGCGTTACAGGCTGGTGGAAACCCACCGCAAACGCATCGATGGCGGCGAGCGCAGCGTGCTGGTCGGCTTGCAATCTTTTGCTGAAGGTCTGGATCTGAAAGGCGACTATTTAACGCAGGTGCATATCCATAAAATTGCGTTTCCGCCGATCGACAGCCCGGTAGTGATTACCGAAGGCGAGTGGCTAAAAAGCCTCAACCGCTATCCGTTTGAAGTGCAAAGCCTGCCCGCGGCGTCATTCAACCTGATTCAGCAGGTAGGACGACTGATTCGTAGCCACGGATGCTGGGGCGAAATCGTTATTTATGACCGGCGGCTGCTGACCAAAAACTACGGCCAGCGCCTGCTCAATGCGTTACCGATATTCCCGATCGAGCAACCCGAGGTGCCGGAAGTGACAAAACGGCCTGCGAAAGTCGTGGCAGGGCTTAAAAAAACGCCCGGAGCGAGACGGCGCAGTCCCGGCAGAAAATAGCCGGGCAGGCGTTCAACACTATCAGTCATGGCTTCTTCAGGGCTATAGTGTGTCTATGATGTTGCCAGGAGAAATGTCGTGGATTATCGCAAAATTATCAAAGAGGTAGGACGCGGGAAAAATCATGCCCGCGATCTGGATCAGGAAACGGCCCGTGCGCTGTACACCCACATGCTGAATGGCGAGGTGCCGGAGCTGGAATTGGGCGGCATATTAATTGCGCTGCGGATTAAAGGCGAAGGCGAAGCGGAAATGCGCGGGTTTTACGAGGCGATGCAGGCGCAGACGTTCCGTTTGACACCCCCCGTCGCAAAGCCGATGCCGATTGTTATCCCCACCTATAACGGCGCACGCAAACAGGCAAACCTCACGCCGCTGTTGGCTCTGCTGCTGAACAAACTGGGCTTTCCGGTTGTTGTTCACGGTGTAAGCGCCGATCCCACACGCATGCTGACAGAAACCATTTTTGAATTAATGGGTATCGCTCCGACGCTCCATGCGGGCCAGGCACAGGCCAAACTCGAAGGTCATCAGCCGGTCTATATTCCGGTGAGCGCGCTTTGTCCTCCACTGGAAAAACAGCTGGATATGCGCTGGCGGATGGGCGTGCGTAACAGTGCCCATACGCTGGCTAAACTGGCGACACCGTTTGAAGAAGATGCCGCACTGCGTCTGTCGAGCGTTTCGCACCCAGAGTATGTTACCCGTGTGGCGAGTTTCTTTGCGGATATTGGCGGTAAAGGGCTGTTGATGCACGGAACTGAAGGCGAAGCGTATGCCAATCCACAGCGCTGCCCGCAGTTGACGCTGATCGATAAACAGGGCACGCGCGTTGTGTTAGAACGCGGTGAGGACCTGGACGCTGAGGTCGTACTCCCGACGGCGAAAGATGCTGAAACCACGGCCCGCTGGACCGAACGCTGTCTGGCTGGTGTCGAGCCGGTACCGCATTCATTGAAGTTACAGATGGCCTGTTGTCTGTTGGCAACAGGGGAAGTGGATTCTGTAGCAGCAGGGCTTGCGCGCGTGGCGCAGAGTTTTTAGACAAAAAAAAGCCCGTCCAGAAGGACGGGCAAACAAAGGGTAACAACAACAGGGTCAATGAGGGTTGGAGCAACTCGCCAGAGGGTGTAGCGAGCGTAGAGCATAATCCGTGGGTTATTTGTAGATAACCGCAGTACCGCTGAGTTTGTTGTTGGTGTTAGCAGAAGTGATGGTGTATCCGCTTGCACCCGCAGCAGAGGCTTTCTCAGCCAGTTTTGCTTCCAGACCGTCCAGCGTGGTCGCGCCTTCAGCACTCACCACACCGATTTTATTCATGTTCTGCGCCTGAGCAGAAGTCACAGATTCCGCAGCGAATGCGCCAAATGACATGGCAGACAGGGCAACAGCGGCAACAGCATATTTGATGGTTTTCATAGTTAATCTCTCGCAGGTTATTCTGTTAAGGGGACGATGTTCCGTCGATGTGATAAGTATCACGTTTTTTCGCGAAAGATAAAATCGAAGAGAATTGACAGCGTTGCTCAAAAAAATTGAATGACAAATAACTTATTGAATATTAATAAATTCGGAGCACGGTTTTACAGTTCTTGTCGTTGCGCTTTACAGAGGGAGTGAAGAGGGCACTTTTTGCCACGCGATGTTCAAAAAAGCGTGAGCGTAAAGGAAATCGCTTGCGGCTTCGGTTTAGGTAAAGAAGAGTCAACGTAGCTGGCTGTCTTTCGATCCTCTACGATTATATCCTGAGTGTGAAGTGTTTTTTGAATCTTTATTCTGCTGACAGGTGATGCATAGGCGCACGCCTGGCATGGCTTTGCGTCGCGCCTCGGGAATCGCCTCACCACACTCTTCGCACTCAAGCAAACTTTCACCCTGGGGTAAATCGCCGCGAACGCGAGCAACAGCATCTTCAATTGTACTGTTGATCTGCTCATTTACTGCATCGTCATTGGCCCAACCGGATGCCATACCTGCCTCCAGAGAAGTTGAATCTACGTATTATCAATATGGGGTTAAAAAATAGTCAGTCAAGGCGAGGGTGTTAAGAACTGCATCTGTTTGGCAGATGCAGATCGTGGGCGGGGACGTTATTTGTAGATGGTTGCAGTGCCGAACATGCGGTTGTCGCCGCTGGCGGAATCAACGACAAAACCTTTTGCACCTTCTTTACGAGCCTTCTCTCCGAGCTTCTGTTGAAGATCGTCAAGATTATCAGCGCCTGTGACGGAGACAGTTCCCGCAGGGCGAAGCTGGCTGGTATCGCTATTGGTCGTCAGTGACTGCACGGACCAGGCGGGAAGTGAGGTGACGGCAAGTGCACCAGCAACCACGATGAGTGTCAGGATTTTTTTCATAATCACATCCTCTGAGTCTGAATGACAATGGGTGATTCAGGTTAAGTTTAGAAGGTTAAAGAGTGTGATTTAGCGCAAAAATTTGATGGTGATCTGCTTATTTTTTGAACGATATAAATTGACAAATTATTGACAGATCATAGACATACAGGTTGCTGATTTTTAGCGATTTGTTGTGGCGGCAAGAGAGTTATTTACCGTTGGCCCCTCAGAGGGTATCTTACGCCGCTGTGAAAAGGAGAATGCCATGACTGCCCAAAAGCCGGGTTTACACCCGCGAAACCGCCATCGTAGCCGCTACGACATGAATGCCCTGTGTCAAAGCTGCCCCCAACTGCAGGAATTTATCGTGCAGACCCCTGCGGGTGAACCCTCAGTTAATTTTGCCGATCCGCTGGCGGTAAAGGCGCTGAATAAGGCGCTTTTGGCCCATTTTTATGGCGTTGCGCAGTGGGACATTCCGGAAGGTTTTCTCTGTCCGCCGGTGCCTGGACGCGCGGATTACATCCATCATCTCGCCGATTTGTTGGCGGAAGACCGTGATGGAGCGATCCCAAATCAGGCCTCGGTGCTGGATATCGGTACCGGAGCAAATCTGATTTATCCCCTGATTGGCGCGCACGAATATGGCTGGCGCTTTACCGGTAGCGAAACAGGTCCGGAAGCTTTTGCCAGCGCACAGGCAATCATTAACGGTAACGAAGGTTTAACCCGCGCTATCCGTTTACGCCGTCAGAAAGACGCATCGATGATTTTCAACGGCATCATTCATAAGAATGAAAACTTTGATGCCACGATGTGCAATCCACCGTTCCATGATTCTGCAGCCACTGCCCGCGCCGGTAGCGAGCGTAAACGCCGTAACCTTGGTCAGGCAGAAGACGGCGCGCTGAACTTTGGTGGCCAGCAGCACGAGCTGTGGTGTGAAGGTGGCGAAGTGGCCTTTATCGAGAAAATGATCGCCGAGAGCCAGCAGTTTGGTCGTCAGGTGAAATGGTTTACAACGCTGGTCTCTCGCGGCGATAACCTGCCGCCGCTGTATCGTGCATTGACGAATGTCGGCGCAGTGAAAGTAGTGAAAAAAGAGATGGCTCAGGGTCAGAAACAGAGCCGCTTTATCGCATGGTCTTTTATGGATGATGCTAAACGCCGCCGTCCGTTCTGATACCTTTGCCCGGCGGCGCAGCGCTTGCCGGGCTTACAATGTAGGGTCCTGCGGTGCAGGCAGTGATGATCCCGGCGGGGACAGCACCTGGTAAGTTTGCACCGGCGGTCGCACGTCAGCAATATCGAAATGTTTTTTCACCATGCTGTCGAGGGCGAAACGTACGGTCCATTGCTTGAGCGGTTGGGTGGTGAACGACACGCGCAGGGTAAAGGCGGTGTTGGTCAGCCCGACAATCCCGGCAAACGATGGCTCGCCAATCACCAGCCCACGAATTTCTTCCATCTCCATCAGCTCTTCAACCGCCGCTCTCAGCGCCTGCTTCGCTTTATCCGCATCTTCATGGCGGTCTACATCGTAATTCGCCACCACTGAACCAATCCCACGCACGAAGTTAGCGAAGGTGGTGATCGATGACCACGGAATAATGTGGTACGCGCCTGTGTCCTGGCGTACGCCGACCGACCGGATCGACATGCGCTCGACCGTCCCGGTTAACGGCCCAATCGTCACCAGATCGCCCGTGTTCATACCATTCTCGAACTGAATAAAGATCCCGGTAATAATATCTTTCACCAGAGTCTGCGAGCCGAAAGAGATCGCCAGACCTAGCGCACCTGCACCGGCCAGAAGCGGGGCGATATTTACTCCGATTTCAGACAACACGATCATGATGGTAATGGTACTGATAATCACCGCCAGCGCATTGCGAAACAGGGTTAATAGCGTGCGGGCACGGGCACTTGGGAGAGGGCGGCCATGAATATCGGAGACCAGGCGGTTCTCAATCAGGCTGGCCAGTAACGTCCAGCCAATCGCCGAGAAGAACAGAATCAGCGCGATTCGAATCAAAATGTCCACCGTCTTCTCGCCCGCACCGTTGTGCATCCAGTTCCAGAAATCGAACAGACTCCAGGCGCTGAGCAGGAGCATGATGGCGATGCATACGGTTAAAATCCTTGCCACTTTAAGCGAGGCCGAAATCCAGCCGTTGACCCGTTTTTGTAGCTCGGGATAATTTCGCTGGACCTGCGGGGAAAGGGTAATAGTTTTCGAAATCCAGCGCGAAAGCAGCCCCGAGACAAACGCTGCGATCCCAATGATCGCCAGACTGTGCAGGGTCGCGCCCATCATAAACTTCAGGCTATTTCCGGGATCGAACAGTGAGAAGAAGCACAGCACAATAAAATAGGCGCTGGCCAGCCAGTGCCATACTAGCGCGAAGGCACGGATGAACAGGCTAAAGAACGACAACGAACGGTCCGCCAGATGCAGCAGACCGTCGGTAATAGCCTTTTTATTGCGGAAAATCAGATACAACGCCCAGACGGTTATGCAAAGCATAATCAGCACGTTGGCAAGCGCGCCCATCTGCACATTCACCTGATTGGAAATTATGGGCACCGCGACCAGCAGGCCATAACCAATCAAACCGCTCAGGATGCTGAGGCGCAGCGCCCAGTATTTGGCGCTGTCGTCATTGATCGAGAACGGGCGCAAATCCGCGACGCGCGGGCAAAATATCAGGCGTAAGAGCGCTTTGAAAAATTCGATCAGGGCAAACGCATTGAGGAACAAACTCTGCTGGAACGCGATTGTTTTGTTGCCGCCGTTGAGGTTGTCACTCAGCATCTGACCGACAAATAGCGTCAGTGCCAGTAAGAGTAAATCAATCACAAAGGCACCGGTAATCATCAGCGGCAGATGAAACCAGCTGCTTTTTTCGCGGTTTTTCTTCCGTCCCCATTTCCCCATTTTTTGATACACCGGCCACGCACACAGCCGAGTTAGCCAATAAAAGGCAAAGATTGCGACTGCCAACATCATGAAATGGCTGGCTGCATTGCCGAACGTTTGCGGGTTAAAGGGTTTGTGCGGGGAGCCAATCAGGTTGCGATAGAGCTGAGCAAAGCGGGAGGACAACGCTTCGCCGTAGTGGCGGCTGACGTCGGTTACATTCTCCAGGACGGTTTTATCGCTCACCACCTCTGGCGGTGTGATAACAGGAACCGGCTCCTGAGGCGGTGTTTTTGCCACAGTACGGAGTTGGTCGATCAGTTCTTTGCGCGAGGTGTCATTCTCCAGCACATCAGCCAACGCGCCATAGGCCGCTTTCTTTTGCTCGACGTCAGGTTCTGGGGTAGTTGGCTGAGAGGAAGACGCATTCGTCGTGACGCCCGGAATAGTGACCGCCTGCGCGGGAGCGCCAAACAGGCAAAGCAAAAGGAGCAGGATCCACGGCACGGCTTCCTCCGGTGAAGAAAATGTTCAGCAAAATGATAAGTATAGATGGCAGGCGGGGGAGGGAAGTTTTTGGGAACAATCCGGCATAAAAAAGCCGGGCGACTGAACAGCCCGGCTGGTGTGAAGTGAAGAGATTATCAGGAAACGTGTTGCAAGAATTCCTGCAAGCGCTGGCTCGGTGGGTTGGCGATAAGCTCCTGCGGATTGCCGTCTTCAGCAATACGCCCTTTGTCGATGAAGATCAGTCGGGAGGCCACTTTCTCGGCAAAGCCGATTTCGTGGGTCACGATGACCATCGTCATCCCTTCTTCCGCCAGGTCCTGCATAACCTTTAATACTTCGTGGCGCAGTTCGGGATCGAGCGCGGAGGTAGGCTCATCGAATAGCATCATTTTCGGTTTCACTGCCAGCGCACGGGCAATAGCCACACGCTGCTGCTGGCCGCCGGACAGCTCAGACGGGTAGTGGTGAGAGCGCTCGGCAAGACCAACTTTCGCCAATAACTCTTTTGCCAGTTTCTCCGCCGACGCTTTGTTGGCTCCGCGCACGCGAAGAGGGCCGAACATCACGTTTTCCAGCGCCGTCAGGTGCGGGAAGAGATAAAACTGCTGGAACACCATGCCTGCTTCCTGGCGAATCAGACGCTCGTCCACTTTCGGGTCGTTGACCTTCAGGCCGTCGACGATCAGATCGCCGCTGGTGATCTCTTCGAGCTTGTTGATGCAGCGCAGCAGGGTTGATTTACCGGAGCCTGACGGGCCGATAATTACCACAACTTCGCCCTGCTTAATGTCCAGATCGATATTGTGCAGCACTTGGGTTGGACCAAAGTGCTTGGAGACGTTTTTAAATTCAATCACAGGATTTTCATCCTTCTTTCAAGGCGACGCAGAACAAAGCTCAGCAGCAGCGTGATAATCAGATAAACCACCGCCACGGCACTCCAGATTTCCAGTGCGCGGAAGTTACCGGCAATGATTTCCTGGCCCTGACGGGTCAATTCGGCCACGCCGATAACGATAAACAGCGAAGTATCTTTGATACTGATGATCCACTGGTTACCGAGCGGTGGCAGCATACGGCGCAGCGCCAGCGGCAGGATCACGTGGCGGATGGTTTCGCGACGAGACAGGCCCAGAGCCAGACCGGCTTCGCTAAAGCCTTTATGAATCGACAATACCGCGCCACGCGTGATTTCCGCGATGTAGGCGCCGGAGTTGATCATAATGGTCACCACAGCGGCACTGAACGGGTCAATACGCAGATCGGTGAAAGCCATTGGCAGGGCGAAGTAGATGAACATGACCTGCACGACGATAGGCGTCCCGCGGATCACTTCGATGAAAACCAGTGCGATGTGGTTTGCAATCCAGCCGCCGTAGGTGCGAGCGAAACCAGCCACGAGGCCGATAAACAACCCGCCAACCAGACCGAGGACCGAAATCCACAGGGTCATTTTGGCGCCTTCAAGCAAGAGAGGAATGGCAGGCCAGATGGCGCTCCAGTCAAACTGCATGATAATTTCCTGTTACCGTGGTTCTAAAAGAGCAGGGGCGAAAGGTCGCCCCTGAGCGTACTTCTTATTTTAAGAATAATTATTTTGGTTCAGTACCGAACCATTTTTTATAGATTTCGTTGTAAGTGCCGTTTTCACGCAGTGTTTTCAACGCGCCGTTCACTTTAGTACGCAGATCGTCGCTGCCTTTCGGGAAGGCAATACCGTACTGCTGTGCTTCTAAAGAGTCACCCACGGCTTTGAATTTGCCGTTCCCTGCGGTTTTGATGAAGTACAGGATGTTAGGTGTATCGTGCAGGACTGCATCAGCGCGGTTGGTGCCCAATTCCATATACGCGTTGTCGATGTTAGGGAACTGGCGCAGGTCTTTGGTTTTGATGTTCGCTTTTGCGTAATCAACAGAACCGGTGCCGCTCTTCACTGCAACCACTTTACCGTCGAGGTCTTTCACGCTTTTTACGTCGTTGTTATCCGCCTTCACCATCACCAGCAGGCCGCTTTTGTAGTAGCCGTCAGAGAAGTCGATCGCTTTTTTACGCGCGTCAGTGATTGTGATACCCGCCAGGGCCACGTCAACGTTTTTGGTTTGCAGTGCCGGGACAATGCCGCTGAAGTCCATAGGCTTCAGGGTGTAATCCAGTTTAAGTTCCTTCGCGATAGCCGCCCACAGATCCACGTCAAAACCTACGTACTGGTCGCCCTGTTTGAATTCAAACGGAACGAAAGCGGTGTCGGTGGCGACGATCAATTTTTTATCTGCAGCGTGAGAGGACATGGCAAAAGCCAGGGTAAGTGCAGCCAGTGAAACTTTTAATACAGACTTCATAGCATTTCCTTTTATATCCACGGGGCGATCCCCTGCGAGAACAAACGGCTACATGAAAAAATCGTGCCAACTTTACAACTCATTGTTTTGCAAAGAGGATGATGTCATGCATTGCATAAGAAACGGTGCAGACAGCGATAATTGCACCATAAAGGAGCGCAACTTTGGTGCAGCCTGACCCGCTCAGCCGATGGGTGGCTATTAAGCGCAAATAACGGCGATAAAACAATCTTTCGTTAACGATTTTGTGAGGTGATTATTACAACTAATTTACTTTTGCAGAAAGACCACGCAAAACTGTGCACCATAAACGTGCAAAACCCCCGCCGGGAGGCGAGGGTTTGATTGGTAATTCGTATGGGTTATTCGATGTTAGATTCGATAAACCACAGGAATTGGTCCAGGTCGCGGGAGGCCGCTGTTAAGATATCTGCGGTGTCTTCGTCTTTGGTTTCGCCGATTGCCTTACGCACGTCGTTGGCGACAACCGCATAACGATCCGCCAGTTCTTTCAGGTGATCCTGTACGGTGTGAATGTCCAGTGGGTAGCTTTTCAGCGGAGTTTTACTGTTAATCACCTGCGTGGTACCCAGTGCAACGCCGCCCAGCTGCACGGCACGTTCTGCCATGGTGTCCAGGTGTGTCACTAACGCAGTTCGGAATCCATCCAGCATTTCATGAACGGCAATAAAGTTTGCGCCGCGCATATTCCAGTGGGCCTGTTTAGTGATCAATGACAGGTCAATGAACTGGATCACCTGGCGATTCAGCAGCTCAATCGTTGCTTTCTTATCGCTGTCCGAGACATCGTTACGGGTATAAAGCAGATTAGACGCCTTCGTTTTAACCAGTTTAGCGGTACTCATAATCTCATATCCTCTTGATGTTTTATGTTCCAGGTAATTACCGGAAATAAGTATAGCACCGCTTTTTTAGTCTGCAGGGTTGGCTGTGCCTATCGGTTTAATAGCGAGAAAGATGTGAGTTAAACAACTTACTGTTATTGCTGTAAATTATTTTATTCGTTGCGGATGAGTCTTAATTACTTCAACTCGTTATGAGCGTCGGGTGATATTTCAGATTGATGACAAAGTATGTAATGAATTAACAAAAAGAAGAAGTTGGCCTCTATTCTGCATGGCCGAATAGACCATGCAGAATAAAGAGCATTAATTGACGTCGATTTTTTTGATTTTAGTTTCAGGCCGCATTGTGAGGGTCGATCCCATCGACGCGGCAATAATTGAACACAGCGCCAGCGTCTGGGTGAATGTCAGGCTTTCGCCAAGGAAAACCATCCCCGACATCGCCGCAAGCGCGGGTTCCATACTCATCAGGGTGCCAAAAATGCGGGTCGGCAGACGCGTCAGGGCGATCATTTCCAGCGAGTAGGGCAGTGCGGTCGACAGGACGGCCACCGCCAGACCGATCGGTAAAATGGACCACTGCCAGATCGATTCTGTCGCCTGCACCATACCGATAGGTACAAAGATAATCGCCGCGATGAGTGACCCGAGCGCGACGGTGGCCGGCCCATGCTCTTCACCTGCTCGTTGTCCGGTCAGGATATACACCGCCCAGCAGGCTCCCGCGCCCAGCGCCAGCGCCGCGCCGGTTAAGTCGACGTGAGAGATATTCTGTCCAAGCGGCAGCAGGAACCATAATCCCAATACCGCCAGCGCGACCCAGACAAAGTCTACCGGGCGACGGGAAGAAAAGAGCGCTACGGCCAGCGGACCGGTAAATTCAAGCGCCACCGCAATCCCCAGCGGAACGGTCTGAATCGACAGGTAGAAGAGATAGTTCATTCCCCCCAAAGAGAGGCCGTAGAACAGCAGCGGCAGACGTTGCTCTTTTTTAAATCTCAGCCGCCACGGCTTAAAAATGACGACCAGAATCAGGGTGCCCAGTGCGATACGCAGCGCGGTGACGCCCGGCGCACCGACCAGCGGGAAAAGGGATTTTGCCAGTGATGCGCCACTCTGGATGGACAGCATAGCGATGAGTATTACAACGATGGGCAACCAGACTGGCGCCTTGCGAGACAACCCCGGCATCCTTTCTCCTGTCAATTTTTGTCAAAGGGAGTAAAAGGCGCAGTGTAATTGAAATAAGGGGTGACGGTTTAGGCTTTGTTGAAAATAAAAACCAGAAAATCCGTAGAATACGTAAACATTGATGGATTAATCAGCTAACAGATTAGGATTAATCTGGATGAATGTAGCGCGGTTGACGCGCAGAATCAGCGTATTAATGTGAAAATTTAGTGTTTTTTGAATGAGATAGCTGCTCTTTGAAATTTTTTGTTACATCAAAGGCTCGGTTAGACATCATGAATCACAAAGAGTTTCACAAGATTTTTTGATATATTTAAAACTTACGGATTTACTTGAAGCACATTTGAGGTGGTTATGAAAAAAATTGCATGTCTTTCAGCACTGGCCGCTGTTCTGGCTGTTTCCGCAGGTACCGCTGTAGCTGCTACTTCCACTGTTACTGGTGGTTACGCTCAGAGCGATATGCAGGGCGTAGTAAACAAAGCTAACGGTTTCAACCTGAAGTACCGCTACGAGCAGGACAACAACCCGCTGGGCGTGATCGGTTCTTTCACTTACACCGAGAAAGATCGTTCTGAAGATGGCGCTTACAACAAAGCTCAGTACTACGGTGTGACCGCTGGTCCTGCTTACCGCCTGAACGACTGGGCAAGCATCTACGGTGTTGTAGGTGTTGGCTACGGTAAATTCCAGCAGACTGAAAACCAGAGTCTGAACCGCACTGCATCTACCAGCGACTACGGTTTCTCCTACGGCGCAGGTATGCAGTTCAACCCAATCGAAAACGTTGCTCTGGACTTCTCCTATGAGCAGAGCCGTATCCGCAACGTTGACGTTGGCACCTGGATCGCAGGCGTGGGTTACCGCTTCTAATCACTCCGGTGAGCCAATAAAAAATCCGCCCACTGTGGCGGATTTTTTTTATTCTGCATCAGGCAGTTATTTTGTGGTGAAAATGTCCGTTCCCAGATGGGTATATTCCACCTTCTGTAACTTGAAGTTGGTAATGTAAACCGGCGGTGCTTTCTTGTTAGAAATGAACGGGTAACTGTTCGCAATCTCTTTCGCTGAAATCCCCGTCCACTGCGAAAAGAAGCTCAGGAAATCGTTCGCCGAACGACGCGCCTTAATGATGCGATGGGTTTTGTCATCGCTGGACAGCACCATAAACGGCACCTGGAAGTTTTGCTGGAACTTATCATCATGCGCCAGGTACTGAACCTCTTTCCCGCGTTCTTTGAACGCCAGCCCGTGATCTGAGAAATAAACCATCGAGAAACTGTCACCGGTGTTTTGCAACTGGGTATACAGTTTTTTCAGCAAGTCGTCGGTTTGCGTCATGGTATAGAGATAGCAAGATGTCTCTTTCGACTGCACGAACTCCGCGTATTTCCCCTGAGTACGATCGCAGGCCTGTGGATGTGAGCCCATCAGGTGCAAAACAATCAGCTGCGGTTGAGTGCGTTGGCTGGCAAATACCTGCGACGTCATCTTGAGCAAGGCTTCGTCTTTGGTATTTTTATCCGCTTCAAAATCCCCATTTTTCAGGAATTGTGCTTCATCCGCACGCTTGGCAATACTGGCAATGGCGGTGTCGTACTCACCAATTTGTCCCTGATTGGAGAACCACCAGGTCTGAAAACCAGCGCGGTTCGCCAGAGTGACGAAGTTATCCTGATACTGCGGTTTACCATCCATCACGCGGCTTAACGTCAGACCGAGCGATTTTTGCGTTGAACCGCTTGCCGCCACGTAATCTGTAAACAGCGTACCGTTGACTGAACTGGCGAACGGCGTGTTGTTCCAGTGGCCGCCAAATGCGCCCAGCGCATCGCGGCGCGCGCTCTCGCCAATCACGACTACGTAGGTGTGATATTTCGGTTTTACCGCGAGCACGTTCCAGGTGTCTTTCATATTCGAAAGCTCAGCCATGCGCGTCTGCTCATCAAGCACTTCTTTATTGTTGACCACGACATCTTTGACGAAGCGGAAAACCGGATAGCCGGTGTCTTTCAGCTTGAATACGCCACCCCACGCCAGGTTTTGCACCGGCGCAACAAAGAAGGCGACGACGCTGAAAATCAGGCACAGATTTTCAGTCACGCTCCACGGCTTTTTCTCTTGTGGCGCACGACGCACGGCAATGACGCCGAGCGCAAAAATAAACAGGCCAATGATGTAGCTGTACCACGGGAAGATGGTCAGAATTTCCGTCGACTCTTCCATATTGGTGGAGTGCAGCGCCAGCAAGGTGTTGAAGTTAGGCGCGCCGTAAGCCTGACCAAACGGGTAATACATCGCAGCAACCACAGAGCAGATCCCCACCACCACTTTTTGCGCGCGCGGTGAACTACGCCACATTAAATGCAGCAGGCAGGTGAATGCCACGGCGTACAGCAGGCTAAAAGGATAGCCCAGCGCAAAGTTAATCAGCAGTGATTGTAGAAAGTAGAATCCGGTCCACGGGCTTAAGGCCCGGCTGCGGGTAATAAATGTGTCTTTCAGGGTTAAATTCATAGGTCACTATCATGAAAACGCCATGTGCTCACCCTGGCGTCGAGGGTCAAAGCCTGCCTGACAGTGCGTGGAGAGGGAATAAGGGTCCGCTTCAGCGAGCCGCAATTGGTGCAGGGCTGCAAGAAGATAGAGCCAGTCGGCAATTAGGTCAACAGTTGCTAAGAAGATGTTTTGCGAGAGGGATTACAAATCCGTAAAAAAGATCGGGAATTGGGGGCCTGAAGGCCAGTGTACAGGGAAATGATGACGGAAAAATGAAAGCGGCGTACCGCGACGCCGCTTAGTGGGTTGGTTTGTCGTTCTGCTGTGGTTTGCCGTTAAAAATGTCGCACAGCATGTTCAACAGCATTAACCGTACTTTAAAGGGAGAGTGGCTAAACACTTTTATACACCTCTTGAATTCGTTCATGTGACCTCCTGATTTCGGATCCCTTCGATCCGTGAAGGGTGACTGCATTACATACAGATATAGCACAGGCTATATTGTATAGCTATGGCTAATTCGTTAATTTTTTGTGCTTGTAGAGGGATGGTTTACACTGTGCGCTCTCGTTACAGGACGCCAGGGGCGTCAACCCACTGAGGAAGTGCAATGAACCGTCGCGCAGGTAAGCCAACTACAAAAAAAAAGACGCAACTGGTGAATGTTGAAGAGCATGTTGAAGGGTTTCGTCAGGTGCGTGAGGCGCACCGTCGCGAGCTGATTGATGACTACGTTGAGCTGATTTCCGATCTGTTTCGCGAGGTCGGGGAAGCGCGTCAGGTAGATATGGCCGCACGTCTGGGGGTTTCACAGCCCACTGTCGCCAAAATGTTAAAACGCCTGGCCTCGGTCGGACTGATTGAAATGATCCCGTGGCGCGGCGTGTTCCTGACGCCAGAAGGTGAAAAACTGGCGCAGGAGAGCCGCGAACGTCATCAGATAGTCGAAAACTTTTTGCTGGTATTGGGCGTGAGCGAAGATATCGCCCGCCGCGATTCGGAAGGCATTGAACACCACGTTAGCGAAGAGACGCTGGAGAAATTCCGCGAATTCACCCTCAAGTTCGGATCGCCAGCTGAATGAACATTCCGGGGCTGCGGGCGCTCGCCCGCGATCGCTTTTTCCACCTTCTGTTATTGATCGGCGCTGGACTAAGTTTCTTCGTTCCCTTCGCGCCAAAAGCCTGGCCGGCAGCCATCGACTGGCACACCATCATTACCCTGAGCGGGTTAATGATGCTCACCAAAGGGGTGGAACAGAGCGGTTATTTCGACGTTATCGGGCGCAAAATGGTGCGCCGCTTTGCCACTGAGCGAAAACTGTCGCTGTTTATGATGCTGGCCGCTGCGCTGCTTTCAACCTTTCTGACCAACGACGTGGCGCTGTTTATCGTCGTGCCGCTGACGTTGACGTTACGCAAGCTGTGCGAAATTCCGGTTAACCGGCTGATTATCTTTGAGGCGCTGGCGGTTAACGCCGGATCGCTGTTGACGCCGATCGGCAATCCGCAAAATATTCTCCTCTGGGGACGGTCAGGTCTGTCATTTGCGGCGTTCACCTGGCAGATGGCACCTCTGGCCCTGGTCATGATGCTCTCCCTGCTGGTGGTCTGTTGGTTCGCATTTCCGAATAAAGCGCTCAACTACCACAGCGGCACGCAGGCTACTGGGTGGAATCCGCGTCTGGTCTGGGGCTGCCTGGTCTTGTATCTCGTTTTCCTGACGGCGCTCGAACTGAAGCTGGCGCTGTGGGGCGCGTTGCTGGTTGCAGGTGGCTTTTTATTGCTGGCACGCCGGGTGCTGATCAGCGTCGACTGGACGCTGCTACTGGTGTTTATGGCGATGTTTATCGATGTACATCTGTTGATTCAACTGCCTGTGCTACAGAGTTCTCTGCACAGCGTCAGCGGATTGTCACCGCTCGGCCTGTGGCTGACAGCCATCGGCCTGTCGCAATTTATCAGCAATGTCCCATCGACCATTCTGCTGATCAACTACGTCCCGCCGACGGCGCTGCTAGCCTGGGCTGTGAACGTAGGCGGATTCGGCTTACTGCCGGGATCGCTCGCTAATCTAATCGCCCTGCGCATGGCAAACAACCGCCGGATCTGGTGGCGATTCCATCTCTGGTCCCTGCCAATGCTGGTCTGGGCGGCTGCGGTCGGTTTCGGATTATTCCTTCTCATATAGTGCGCTAATTGTCAGCTTTTCCTGGCAAATGTATAGCAACGTCCTAACTTTAGTGAACGGCATAAATGTGATGCCGTTCACTGACAGGAACGTTGTTGGCATATGGCAGACACAAACGAAACCTCAGAACAAAACGAAAAACCAGAGCGCAAAGGTCCTGGGAAAAAACCGCTCATTATCCTTGGGATCGTCGTGGTCGTGATGGTCGTCGCGGCGCTGGTGTGGTGGTTTCTCACCCGTAATGAAGAGACTACCGATGACGCCTTCACCGATGCGGACGTGGTGACCATTGCCCCGAAAGCGGCGGGCTATGTCACAGATTTGCGCGTGCGCGACAACCAGCGGGTGAAGAAGGGCGATCTGCTGGTGGTTATCGATCCGCGTGATACCACCGCTCAACGCGACCAGGCGCAGGCGCAGTTGGGCCTGGCCGTGGCGCAGCTTCATCAGGCGCAGGCGCAGCTGGCGCTGTCGAAAGTGCAATATCCTGCTCAGCGCGACGAAGCGAAAGCTCAGGTCCTGAAAGCGCAGGCAGATATGGCGAATGCGCAGGCCGAGTATCGCCGCCAGCGCGGTGTCGACCCGCGCGCGACCACCCAACAAAGCATTGATTCCGCGAATGCCCAACTGCGTAGCGCGCAGGCTGGCCTTGCCAGTGCGCAGGCTCAGTTGGAAGTTGCTGAGCAGGTTCAACTCCAGATCCGCCAGCAGGAGACCAACGTCGAAGCGCGTGAACGTCAAGTCGATCAGGCAAAAGCCCAGCTCGAAACCGCCAACCTGAATCTCTCGTACACCGAAGTGCGCGCACCGTTCGATGGGTTTGTCACTAAGCGTAACGTTCAGACGGGCACCCTGGTGCAGGCCGGCACGGCGCTCTTTTCACTGGTCTCGCCGGACATCTGGGTGGTGGCTAACTTCAAAGAGTCGCAGCTTGAACGCATGCGCCCCGGTAACAAAGTGGCGATCACCGTCGATGCCTGGCCGGACATGGAACTCGAAGGTCACATCGACAGTATCCAGCAGGGGAGCGGCGCGCGCTTCTCAGCTTTCCCGGCAGAAAACGCCACCGGCAACTTTGTCAAAATCGTGCAACGCGTTCCGGTCAAAATCGTCATCGACAAAGGACTGGACCCGAACATGCCTCTGCCACTGGGCCTCTCCGTTGAGCCGAAGGTCACCCTGGAATGACGGATCACAGCCACGAAAACTGGCGGCCCGCCAGTAATCCGTGGGCGGTGGCGATTGTTGTCACCCTCGCGGTGTTTATGGAGATCCTCGACACCACTATTGTCAACGTGGCGCTCCCGCACGTGGCCGGTTCGCTCTCAGCCAGCTACGATGAATCGACCTGGGTGCTCACCAGCTATCTGGTCGCCAACGGGATCGTGCTGCCCATCTCGGCGTTTCTCAGCCGGGTGTTTGGCCGCAAGCAATTCTTCCTGATCTGCATTGTGATGTTCACTATCTGCTCCTTCCTGTGCGGGATAGCCACGGAGCTGTGGCAAATCATTCTGTTTCGCATCATGCAGGGCTTTTTTGGCGGCGGCCTGCAGCCGACGCAGCAGTCGGTACTGCTCGACTACTTCAAACCCGAAGATCGCGGCAAAGCCTTTGGTCTGTCGTCGATTGCGATCATCGTCGCACCGGTGCTGGGGCCAACGCTCGGTGGCTGGATCACCGATAACTACTCCTGGCGCTGGGTCTTTTTTATCAATATACCGGTCGGGATCATGACGGTGCTGGCGATTTACCAGTTACTGGAAGATCCGCCGTGGGAGCGTAAATCCGAAGACAAACTGTCTATCGACTGGACGGGGATTGGCCTGATCGCCCTCGGGCTCGGCTGTCTGCAGGTGATGCTCGATCGCGGCGAAGACGATGACTGGTTCTACTCGAACTTTATCCGTACCTTCGCGGTACTGACGCTTATTGGCATCATCGGCGCGATTTACTGGCTCCTTTACGCCAAAAAACCGGTGGTGGATCTGCGCTGCATGAAAGACAAAAACTTTGCCGTAGCTTGTTTGCTGATGGGCGGCATGGCGATGATTTTGTACGGCAGTTCGGTGGTGATCCCGCAGCTGGCGCAGCAGGATTTGGGTTACACCGCCACCTGGTCCGGGATGGTGCTCTCGCCCGGCGCGGTGCTGATTGTCCTGACCATCCCGCTGGTGCTGAAACTGATGCCCATCGTGCAAACGCGCTGGATCATCGCCTTTGGTTTCGCCTGTCTGGCGGTGTCGTTCTTCTGGTCGCGAACCCTGACGCCGGATATTGATTTCGAAACACTGGTGCTCTTTCGTAGCGCCCAGTCTTTCGGGCTGGGGTTCCTGTTTGTTCCGCTCACCACCATCGCTTTTATTTCGATACCAAGGCAGCTCAACGGCGACGCCGCCGCGCTGTTTACCATGTTCCGTAACGTCGCGGGATCGATCGGGATTTCGCTCTCGACCGCCGCCATCACCGAGCGCGCCCAGACGCATAGCGCGCATCTGGCCTATCACGCCTCGCCCTTTAACGAGCAATTCCAGCTGGCGCTGCGGGAGTCGGCGCAGGCAATCCAGAACTTCACGACTCAGGTCGGCAATCCGCTGGATATTGCCACCGGGCGCATGTACCAGACCATGATTGAACAGTCGCGTTTTCTGGCCTACGTGGACGTTTTCACGATCCTGAGCGCGGTTGCGTTACTGCTTATCCCGTTTTGTTTGTTGCTCTCGCCGGTGAAAAGCGAAGGCAGTGCAGGAGCACATTGATGATCTACACACGTTTGTCCCCCCTGTTTTTAGTGTTGCTGTTAGCCGGATGCGCCGTGGGGCCGGACTACCAGCCGCCCGCGCCGACTACGCCCGCGAAGTGGAACGATCCGGGCGATACGGGAGTGAAATCGAAAGCCGAGAGCACGGCGGTGAATCCGCGCTGGTGGAAAACCTTTGGCTCCGCGCAGCTCGACAGCCTGATTGAACGGGCGATTGCTGGAAACCTCTCGTTGCAACAAACGGTTCTGCGCATCGCCGGAGCCCGCGAGCAGATTAACCAAGCGGGCGGGGCGTTTTATCCTTCCGTGAACGGCAACTTACAGGCTACCCGCCAGCAGTTGGGTCTGGAAGGAGAGCTGAAATCGCACGGAGTTTACGATCAGATAGATAACGTCGACCCCGATTTGAAAGGCGCGCTGGGTCCGCTCACCCAGCCGGTGAACCTCTATCAGGGCAGCTTTGACGCTCAGTGGGAGCTCGACCTGTGGGGCAAAGTGCGACGTCAGGTGGAAGGCGCAGAGGCGCAGCAGCGGGCGGCCATTGAGCAGCGAAACGACGCGCTGGTGTCCCTGGAAGCGGAAGTGGCGCGCGCCTGGCTGCAACTGCGCGGCGCGCAAAGCGTGATGGCGACGCTCAATACGCAAATTGAGAGCGCGCAGCAAACCCTCGATCTCACTGAGAGCCGCCAGCGCGGCGGGCTGTCGCCGCAGATGGACGTGGAAAACGCCCGCGCGCAGCTGGGTAATCTGGAAGCTCAGCTCCCGCAATATCAGGCCCAGGAGCGTCAGGCGATGAACGGGCTGGCTATTTTGCTTGGCAAACCGCCGGGTGCGCTCGACAGCGAGCTGCGTTCTGTTCAACCGCTCCCGGCGTTGCCGGAGATTGTGCCGACGGGCATTCCGTCTACGCTCGCCCGTCGTCGCCCGGACGTGCGCGAGGCGGAGGCTAATCTTCACGCGGCGACGGCGCAAATCGGCGTTTCCGTCGCCGAGCTGTTCCCGAGCGTGTCGCTCTCCGGGCAGTTTGGCCTGCGCAACAGCGAAACCAACTGGCTCACGGACTGGAGTAGCCATTTTTACAGCGTCGGACCGCAGGTTTCGATTCCGATTTTCCAGGGCGGACGGCTGGTCTCCAGCGTCAAAGTGGCGCGTGCGCAGCAGGGCGCTGCGGTGCTGGACTATCGTCAGACGGTACTCACCGCGCTGGGGGATGTGGAAAACGCGCTGGTCAGCTATCGCACGGATCAGCAGCGTGAGGCCGGTTTAGGCAAAACCATCGATGCGCTGCAAAATGCCTTTGATTTGGCGAGCGACAGCTATCGCCAGGGTATCGCCAGCTTTATCGATGTGCTGGATGCCCAGCGCCAGCTGGCTCAGGCGCAGCAGCAGCGCGCGCAGGCCCAGGTGCAAAGTGCACTCGATCTGGTGGCGCTCTACAAGGCGCTCGGCGGGGGCTGGGAGCCGTATCAGCAGGTGAATTTGCCGGATTATTCGGTGTTTGGCGACGCCCCGCGCGGATAACGTTCAGAGGATTGGGCAAGAAACAGACAGGAACGCCACATTCGCGTTTTGCAGGGGCGGAGTATAACTATCCGGCACCCATCAAACGAACATTGTGAGGAACGTCATATGCGTTATCAAAAACTGGGCAATACCGGTCTGTTTGTTTCTGAACTGTGCCTCGGCACCATGACCTTTGGCGGTGAAGGCGGCATGTGGGGGAAAATTGGTCAGCTTCAGCAGAGCGATGCGGAAAAGCTGGTTGGTCGCGCGTTGGATGCCGGAATTAACTTTATCGACACCGCCAACGTTTATTCGGAAGGGCGCTCGGAGGAGATCACCGGCCAGGCGCTGAAAAATCTTAAGATCCCGCGTGAAAATGTGGTCGTCGCTACCAAAGTCTTCGGCGAAACCGGCACGGCGGGCGTCAATTCGCGCGGCAGTTCGCGCTATCACATCATTAACAGCGTCAAAGAGAGCCTGCGCCGCATGCAGCTCGATCATATCGATCTCTATCAACTGCACGGTTTCGACCCGGCAACCCCGATCGAAGAGACGCTCTACGCCCTGGATAATCTGGTGCAGCACGGCCACGTGCGCTACATCGGCGTGTCGAACTGGGCGGCGTGGCAAATCACCAAAGCGTTGGGGATTTCCGAGCGTCTCGGGCTGGCACGTTTTGCTTCCCTGCAGGCGTATTACACCATCGCCGGGCGCGATCTCGAACGTGAGCTGGTACCGATGATGCAAAGTGAAGGCGTCGGGCTGATGGTCTGGAGCCCACTGGCCGGTGGTTTACTGAGCGGAAAATATGGCCGCGACGGCCAGAGCGAAGCGGGCAGTCGTCGTCAGGAGTTTGACTTCCCGCCGGTGGACAAAGATCGCGCATTCGACTGTGTCGATGTGATGCGCACCATTGCTGAGAGCAAAGGCGTGTCGGTGGCGCAGATCGCGCTGGCGTGGCTGCTACATCAGAAGGTGGTAAGCAGCGTGATCATTGGCGCCAAACGCGTCGATCAGCTGGATGACAATATCGCCGCGACCACGATTCGCTTAAGCGAGGATGAACTGCAACAGCTCGACGCCGTCAGCGCACTGCCACGGGAATACCCTGGCTGGATGCTGGAGCGCCAGGGTGAATATCGCCAGAATCAGCTGAAAGGTTAACCCTCCATCGCCGGGCGGCGCTGCGCTTGCCCGGCCTACAAAAACCACACACAAATCCACGAACGTAGGCCGGATAAGCGAAGCGCCATCCGGCTTTTTTATTTCTATCCCGCTCACAAAAAACGATCCTTCCCTTTGCTTGATTTTTCATCTTTAGCTATATGACTAGTCATGAAATTTAAATGACTAGTCATATAGGGAGAGACCATGAAGCAATCACTGCCAGCTAACTTTTTATGGGGTAACTCGGTGTCCAGTATGCAGACCGAGGGGGCGTGGAACGAGGGCGGAAAAGGAATGTCGGTGTACGACATCCGTGAAGCCGGTGAAAATGCCTCCGACTGGAAAGTCGCCACCGACTCCTATCATCGCTACAAAGAAGATTTCGATTTAATGCAGGATCTGGGCATGAACTGCTACCGCTTCCAGATCTCCTGGAGCCGCGTCTGCCCTCAGGGCGACGGGGAATTCAATGAAGAAGGCATCGCGTTCTACGATCGTTTCATCGACGATCTGATCGCGCGCGGTATCGAGCCGATGGTCTGCCTGTATCACTTCGACATGCCGCTGGCGCTGGCCCAGGAGTACAACGGCTTTAACGACCGCCGGGTGCTGGATGCGTTTGTGCGCTACGGCAAAAAGATGATCGACTGCTACGGCGACCGCGTGAAGTACTGGCTGACCTTTAACGAGCAGAACATTTTCCACATGCCGGAAGCGTTCCGGGTTTCAGGCTACATGAAGGGCGAGCAAACTCTGCGTGAACTTTATGAAGTTCAGCACCATACGATGGTGGCGCACATGGCGCTGACGGAGTATCTGCATCAGGCGAAACCGGGCCAGATGATGGGCGGCATGCTGGCGCACCAGCTGATCTATCCGGCAACCTGCAAACCGCGCGACATCTTCTGCGCTCAGCAGTACGACGAATTCCTCAACCAGAACCTGCTGCGGGTCTTTGCGGGGCAAGGCTACAGCCCGGCGGTGATGGCGGTGGTTGAGCAGCAAGGCTTCGGCGATATTTATCGCGCGGAAGATTTGGCCCTATTGGCGCGCACCAAAAACGACTTCATGGCCTTCAGCTACTACGCGAGTAAAACCCTCGACAGCGATCCGATCCCGGAAGGCACGCCGGTCAACTACTACCTGACGCACGGCGAGAAAAACAATCCGTTCCTGAAAGCCACCGAATGGAACTGGCAGATCGACCCGCTTGGCTTTCGCACTATCATCACTCGCTACTACAACGACTGGCGTATGCCGGTGTTCCCGATTGAAAACGGTATCGGGGTCATTGAGTCCTGGGACGGCGTGAATCAAATCGAAGACGATTACCGCATCGACTATCACCGCAAGCATTTCGAGGCGATGAAAGCGGCGATCTTTGAAGACGGTGCGCAGGTGATTGGCTATCTCGGCTGGGGTTTGATCGACATTCTCAGCTCCCAGGGCGACATGCGCAAACGCTACGGCGTGGTGTACGTCAACCGCGAGAACCACGATCTTAAGGACCTGAAACGCGTGCCGAAAAAGAGCTATGCGTGGTTAAAACAGGCTATTCATAGCAACGGAAGCGAACTGTAAGTCGTACGCTGCCGGACCGGTTTTTGTGACTGATTGATGGGAAATATCCGCTATGTCTGATACAAAAATTACACCTGCGATGCAGTCGTTTGTCGACAGATTTGTTGAGTTCTCCGCGCGCCTGGCCAACCAGGTGCACTTACGCTCCCTGCGCGATGCCTTCGCCACGGTGATGCCGATCTTCATCCTTGCCGGTCTTGCGGTACTGGTGAATAACGTGGTGTTTCCGTGGGTGCTGGAGGGGGAAACCCTTACCCAGTTCAAGGTGTGGGGCGAGGCGATTATCAACGGCACGCTGAACATTGCGGCGCTGTTGCTGGCGCCAATGATTGCCTGGTCGCTGGCGCGCAACAAAGATTTCGACAACCCGGTTTCGGCAGTGGTTATCGCCGTGAGCAGTTTTATCATTATGATGCCGATGCAGTTGCAACTGGTGCCTGTCGGCAGCCAGACAGCGGTGAACGTCACCCAGGTGCTGACCTTCGGCAATATCGGCTCGACGGGAATTTTTGCCGGGGTGCTGATCGGCCTGATCTCTACCGAAGTGTTTATCGCGATTTCGCGCCTGAAAGCGCTGCACATTTCGCTGGGCGAGAACGTCCCGCCTGCGGTGAGCAAATCCTTTACGGCGCTGATCCCGACCATCATTACGCTCTCGCTGTTCGCCATTGTGGCGGCGCTGCTGGCGAACGTGCTGCACACGGATCTGATCCACCTGATCACCCATTTCATCCAGCAGCCGCTCCGACTGATTAACACCAGTCTGCCCGGCACCATTTTTATCTACAGCTTCGGGAATTTCCTGTTTACGCTCGGTATTCACCAGTCGGTGGTGAACAGCGTGATTCTGGAACCTTTCCTGTTAATCAACACCAATGAGAACATGCTGGCCTTCGCCAACGGTCAGCCAATCCCGCATATCATCAACAATATTTTTGTCCCGACCTTCGGCATGATTGGCGGGACGGGCAGCACTATTTCGCTGCTGATTGCCATCTTCATCTTCTCGCGCCAGAAATCGGCCAAACAGGTGGCGCGGCTGTCGCTGGCGCCGGGGCTGTTTAACATCAACGAGCCGGTGATTTTCGGTCTGCCGATTGTCTTCAACCTGCCGCTGATGATCCCGTTTGTGTTGCTTCCGGCGATCGGAATTTACTTCGCCTGGCTCTGTACCACGCTCGGGCTGATGTCGCGCTGCGTGGTGATGATCCCGTGGACCACGCCGCCGATACTTAGCGCCTGGCTGGCGACGGCAGGGGACTGGCGGGCGGTAGTGGTTCAGTTGGCAATCATTGTATTTGGTGTATTCTTCTACCTGCCTTTCCTCAAGATTGCTGAGAGGGTGGCGTTGAAAAACAGTGTGATAGCGGATTAATCAAAAGGAAAAGGCATGGCGGCGAAGTACATCACCATCGCGCGGGAAATTAAGAAACGCATTATCAGCCAGCAGTATGCCGCCAATGAACCGCTGCCAGACCAGTTTGCGCTGGCGGCGGAGTTCAGCACCAGCCGGATGACCATCCAGCAGGCGATGCGCCAGCTAATAGTGGAAGGACTCGTCTATACGCGCCAGGGGCAGGGGACCTTTATCCGTAAAAACTTCCTGCAACTCTCCCAGTGGGATCTCTCCGGCAGCGACTACTTCGGTGCGACCAAAACCTGGGAACATCTCGGGACGGTGAGCAGCAAAGTGGTTCATTTCGAGCTGCGCTTCCCGAACGAGAAAGAGCAGTCGTCCCTGATGATTAACGCCGATACGCCGATCTATGATTTCATCCGCCTGCGCTCCCTCAACGGTGAGCCGATGTCGCTGGATTCCACGGTCATGCCGCTGAATCTGGTGCCGGGACTCAATAAAACCCATCTCGAAAGCTCGGTGTTCCAGTATGTCCAGGAGACGCTGGGGCTGAAAATTATGGGGTCGTATCGCGTAGTGCGGGCGCTAAAACCGAATGCGCTGGATATGCAGCATCTGGTCTGCGAGCAAACTGACCCGGTGCTGGAAGTGGAACAGGTCATCTATCTTGAGGATGGCACGCCGCTGGAATACGCCCATTGCCATTATCGCTACGATCACGGCGGCATCGTTATCGTGAATAACGGGTAATAAAAAAGCGGGCTGATGAGCCCGCTTTTTTGTTTGCGACAACTTAAATCAATTCAAACGTACCGGCATACCGGAACGGTTCTGCACCGCCTGATCAACAACCGTCGGTTCAACGTCCGCCTGGCTGGTCACAGCCTGGATGTTGCTTTTCAGGTTAATCGGTACGATTTCGTTGTTGTTAATCTGATCTTCGCTGGTGGACAGCGGGTTATGCACTTCGATATAGCGGCTGCCATCCGGCTCGGAGGTCGCTTTGACCGGTTCGTTGATGAACTGGACGCGAGTACCGACCGGAACATTCTCGAACAGGAATTTGATATCGTCGTTACGCAGACGCACACAGCCGTGGCTCACGCGAAGACCAATACCAAAGTTCGCGTTGGTGCCGTGGATAGCATACAGACGGCCAATGTACAGCGCGTACAGACCCATAGGGTTGTCCGGGCCGGCAGGCACAACGGCTGGCAGCGGTTCACCGGCAGCGATGTACTCGGCGTGCATTTTGGCAGTCGGCGTCCAGGTTGGGCCCGCTTTCTTACGCTCTACTTTGGTGGTCCAGTTCAGCGGGGTGTCTTTACCCAACTGACCGATACCAATCGGCAGAACGATGACGGTATTGGTGCCTTTCGGGTAGTAATACAGGCGCATTTCGGCACTGTTGATCACAATACCTTCATGGACGGTATCCGGCAGAATCAGCTGCTGAGGGATGTTCAACACCGTACCCGCTTTAGGCAGATACGGGTCAACGCCGGGGTTTGCTTCCAGCATGTTGGACAGGCCCAATTGGTACTCAGCGGCATAATATTCCAGCGGCTGTGAGTTGCCTTCCGGAACAATAACCACCTGGTTTTGACCCACCAGACGGCTACCGTCTGTCGGCAGCGGATAAGTCACCGCAGAAGCGGTATTGCAAAAACCTACTACGGCTAACGCCGCCGCAAAAAGCGTTGATAATTTCATATTCATGTTATGCGAGGTATCTTTGCCACTCTGGCGATTAGTTGATGAGTCTGAATCATTGATGGGAGCGCATTATATGTGCATTCCCTCGCGCATGGAATTCAGATGTGTACGAAATCACATTTTTTTCGATTTTGTTAAAGTTTAGTGCTTCGTTGCAACACGGGATCTCAATTCGGAATTGTGGCATAATGCCGTGTTTATCACACTTTTTCGCAGGAATCTCTCCGTGTTAGTTACCAGCAACATCACTATGCAGTTTGGCAGTAAGCCGCTGTTCGAAAACATTTCCGTCAAATTTGGCGGCGGCAACCGTTACGGCCTGATTGGTGCCAACGGTAGCGGAAAATCCACCTTTATGAAAATTCTCGGCGGCGATTTAGAGCCGACGCTTGGCAACGTGTCGCTCGACCCTAATGAGCGCCTCGGTAAGCTGCGTCAGGATCAGTTCGCCTTTGAAGAGTTTTCAGTGCTCGACACCGTGATCATGGGACACGGGGAACTGTGGGAAGTGAAGCAAGAGCGCGACCGCATCTACGCGCTGGCTGAAATGAGCGAAGAAGACGGCTATAAAGTGGCCGATCTTGAAGTGCTTTACGGTGAAATGGACGGCTACTCTGCGGAGTCACGTGCCGGTGAACTGCTGCTCGGCGTCGGTATTCCGGTGGAGCAACATTACGGCCTGATGAGCGAAGTCGCACCAGGCTGGAAGCTGCGTGTGCTTCTGGCGCAGGCGCTGTTCTCCAATCCAGAAATTCTGCTGCTCGATGAACCGACGAACAACCTGGACATCGACACCATTCGCTGGCTGGAGCAGGTGCTGAACGAACGTGGCAGTACCATGATCATCATTTCGCACGACCGTCACTTCCTGAACATGGTCTGCACCCACATGGCCGATCTGGACTACGGCGAGCTGCGCGTTTATCCGGGCAACTACGACGAGTACATGACGGCGGCGACTCAGGCGCGTGAACGCCTGTTGTCTGATAACGCCAAGAAAAAAGCGCAGATTGCTGATCTGCAATCCTTCGTCAGCCGCTTTAGCGCCAACGCCTCTAAGTCACGTCAGGCAACTTCTCGTGCGCGTCAGATTGACAAAATTAAGCTGGATGAAGTGAAAGCTTCCAGCCGTCAGAACCCATTCATTCGCTTCGAGCAGGACAAGAAACTGTTCCGTAATGCGCTGGAAGTGGAAGCGCTGGCGAAAGGTTTTGATAATGGCCCGCTGTTCAAAAAACTCAATCTGCTGCTGGAAGTGGGCGAGAAAATTGCGGTACTGGGTGCGAACGGCGTGGGTAAATCAACCCTGCTGAAAACCCTGGTGGGCGAACTGACGCCTGACCACGGTACGGTGAAATGGTCTGAAAACGCCCAGCTTGGTTATTACGCGCAGGATCACGAATACGAATTCGAAAACGATCTGACCGTCTTCGACTGGATGAGCCAGTGGAAGCAGGAAGGCGACGACGAGCAGGTCGTGCGCGGTATTCTGGGCCGTCTGCTGTTCAGCCAGGACGACATCAAAAAGCCTGCTAAAGTGCTTTCTGGTGGTGAAAAGGGTCGCATGCTGTTCGGTAAACTGATGATGGAAAAACCAAACATCCTCATCATGGACGAACCGACCAACCACCTGGATATGGAATCTATCGAATCGCTGAACATGGCGCTGGAAATGTATCAGGGCACCCTGATCTTCGTTTCCCACGACCGTGAATTTGTGAGCTCCCTGGCAACCCGCGTGATTGAGATTACGCCGGAACGCATCGTGGACTTCACCGGTAATTACGAAGATTACCTGCGCAGTAAAGGTATCGATAATTAATGCAGTAAAGCCGGGTGGCGCTCACGCTTACCCGGCCTACAAGGTCAATGCAAAACGGCAACCCAAGGGTTGCCGTTTTTAATGTTTTCTCCCTCTCCCTGTGGGAGAGGGTTGGGGTGAGGGCATCAAACCACACCGATCCCGTAGGCCGGGTAAGGCGAAGCCGCCACCCGGCAATCAACGGCTACAAAGCCCACTCACTCTGCTCAATCCCGTTGATCAACAACTGACGTTTCTCACCCACTGGTAACGACACCTTCAGCGCTTTCCACGCCGGACGATAATCCCCGCGCGCCGTCACGTTCAAGTTGATAGTTGAGCCTTCGCACACCATCTCCCACTCCAGCCACAGCGCATTGCCTTTCTGATAACCCCAGCTTTCGCCGTCGTCTTCAAACAGCAGACCAGATGTCGTACCCACGCCTTTCAGCGGGAATAATTTCAGCTCGCGGGTATCGTCTTTCGCGGCGCTCACATGGGTGATGCGTTCGCTGAGCGGCAGACCCGCACCGGCGCGTACCAGTAGCGGCAGTTTTTCCAATGGTGCATCACGGACGATCCACTGACCGCCGGAGAACCATTCATGAGTGTAAAAATCGTACCAGCCGGTTTCGTTATCCGGCAGCCAGAGGCGGCGCTCGCGCTGGCCTTGTTCGACCACGCTGGCAACCAGCACATCGCGACCCAGCAGGAAATCGTCACACTCTTCGAACGTTTGCGCGTCATGCTCGTGATCGAGGAAGGTCGGGCGCAGCATCGGCTCGTCATCTGCATGGGCCTGCCACAGCAGGGTGTAGAGATACGGCAGCAGGCGATAGCGCAGTTCAATCGCACCGCGAATGGCAGGTGTCACGCCCGGATACATCCACGGCTCATTCACAGTGTGATCGTCATTCCATGAGTGAATGGTAAAGCGCGGATGCATCACGCCGTTTTGCACCCAGCGCACAAACAGCTCGGCATCTGGTTTATCGCCGGAGAAACCGCCGACATCGTGTCCGACGTTAAACAGCCCGGAGAGGCTCATGCCCAGCCCCATGCGGGTGTTATAGCGAAGGGTGTCCCAGTTGGTGCGGTTGTCGCCGCTCCAGGTCTGAACGTAGCGCTGCATACCGGCGCAGCCGGAGCGGGAGATCAGGTACGGACGTTTGTCCGGGGCAAAACGCTGCTGAGCTTCCATCGAGGCGCGCATCATCAGCAACGGCATCACCGGGCGGATATGCTTGATCGCAATCTCCTGACCAAATCCGTGGCAGCATGCTTCCCCGTCCCAGACTTCAAACTCGTTGTTGTCGTTCCAGGTGGAGTCGATACCCATTTCCAGCAGTTGCGTGGTTACGCCTTCCTGCCACCACTGAATGGTCTGCGGATGGGTAAAGTCGAGGTGCGACCCTTCGTCATCCCAGAAGCTGGAACGTTCTGGCGCATCGGTTTCTGAATCACGGATAAACAAGCCGCGTTCTGCCACTTCGTTATAGCGTGGATGATCCTGCAGCAGGCACGGCTTGATGTTCGCCGCGAGCTTCAGGCCTGCGTCGTGGAACGCCTGGCTCATCACCTTCGGCTGCGGCACTTTGTCGTAGTTCCAGTTGAAGACGTAACGCTTGCCGTTGATCGAGGTATACCCGGACGACAGCTGGAACGAATCGCACGGAATTGCGTGCTCTTCGCACAGGCGGATGAAGTTCATCAGCTGATTTTGCGCGTCCGGTGCGTCGGTGTAGTGCATGGTCGATCCGCTGTAGCCGAGGCTCCATTTCGGGCCAAACAGGGTTTTCCCGGTCAGACGAACAAAGGCTTTGGTCACGTCCAGCACGCGTTTCCCGGTGAAAATATAGTAATCGATATCGCCCGCTTCGGCCTGCCAGCGGCGATACGCCGTGTGGTAGTTGTCGATTTCGTTGCCCAGATCCAGCCAGCAGCTGCTCAGGTTGTCGTAAAACAAACCATAGCTCACGTCGTCGCGGCGGGTGATGGTGAACGGAATATGCTTGTACAGCGGGTCGGTGCTGACCGCGTTATAGCCCATCGCGTCGAGGTTACGCATCTCGTAACGTTTACCGTTGCGCTGCAAATCGCCCGCTTTCTCGCCCAGACCGTAAAAACGCTCGTCCTTGCGACGGCTGAGATAGTGCGCTGCGCCGTCGCCGTGGGCGTTCAGCAGGTAGGCGCTGGTCGGGCGGTCGTGCGCCAGTTCCTGCCACTCACCGGCTTCATTACGGTAATGCCACTCTAGCCACAGAGGCTGATGGACAGTCACGCGCAGCTGTTCGGTGGCAACCACCAGAGTGTCGTCCTGCTGGGTCAGCGTCCATGTCGGACAGGTGAATCCGCTGAGATCGTCGCGCTGGCGACCTTCCCACGGCACATCCTTATCTGGCGCGATGCTCCAGGTTTTATCCAGCGACAGCTCGCCTTTGCGTTTGATCAGCACGCGGAACAGATTCTGTTCCAGCACATACAGGCACAGACGGTGCTGGCTATCGACCAACAGTTCCAGATGGTTCGCGGACTGTTCAAGTAGGGTCCAGTTTTTCAGGGTTTTCATATGCAATACATCCACTATCAGGCGCGCTTGGCGCGACGTTCAGCAATAAATGCCACCAGGAAAACAGCGCCAATCAGGTCAAAGAAACCCATGGCAATAAAGAGCGGGTTGAAGCCGATTTTGTCGGCGGTCACACCAATTAACAGAGAGAACAGGAAGCTCGCGATCCACGCCGCCGAGCCGCGCATACCGTTGACGGTCGCCATTTGGCCTTTATCGAACGACTCCACCACCAGGGCGCTTAACATGCAGGAGATGATTTGATGGCCGAAACCGCCGATGGAGATCAGCACGATGGTGATATAGGGGTCACGGGTGATGGCGACAGCGGCCAGGGAGATCATCAGGAACGCACCGGTAACGGAGCTTGCCACGACGGAGTTCACGCGGGTGCAGCCGAACCAGCGGGTATAGAGGCGGGTGAGGTAGCCGCTGACCACGCTGCCCAGATCGGCGGCGAGGAACGGCAGCCAGGCGAACATCGCAATCTGTTTCAGGTCCATGCCGTGCTCTTTCGCCAGATACAGCGGCACCCAAAAACTCAGCACGGCCCAGGCCGGTTCCGCCATAAAGGCGGGAATAGCAATTCCGTAAAAGCGTTTGTTTTTGGAGACGGTTTTCAGCGCGGTCAGGAACGGCAGTCGCACGGCAGGGGGTTCGTTATCCTGCTTGATGTAGTCCAGTTCGTCCTTGCCCAGATTCGGGTGCTGCTCAGGGTTGTGGTAGAACGCCCACCACAGGATCACCCACAGCAGGGCAAGCACGCCGGTAAACATAAACGCGCCCTGCCAGCCAAAAGAGGCGTGAGCGAAATAGATAATCGGCGGGGCCAACATCGCACCAATGGAGAACCCGACCCCTGCCCAACCGGCAGCCACCGGGCGCTCTGATTTCGGGAACCACTCCCCGATGGTTTTGGCGTTCGCCGGAGTCGCGGCAGCTTCTGATGCGCCCATAAAGAAGCGCAAGATGGCCAGATGCAGCCAGCTGTTTGCCCCGGCGTGGAAAATGCACATCAGCGCCCAAATCCCGGCGCAGACCATAAAGCCAATCTTCAGGCCAATTACGTCAATCAGCCAGCCGCACAGGGGCTGGAACAGGGTATAAGCAATCTGGAAGGCACCGACGATCCAGGAGTACTGTTCGGTGGTGATCCCCATGCTCTCTTTCAGCTCTGGGGCCAGAATACCTAACGAGTTTCGGGTGATGTAGTTAACGGTGACGCCCAGTAAAAACAGCACCAGCACGTACCAGCGCAGATTCTTCACGACGCGGCGGGTTTTGCTCGCCACGACAGGGGTATTAATGTCCTGACTCATTTTTCTCTCCACAAGACGGACGGTAAGGGGATGAACGTATCGGGTGTCACACCGGTTTTTATGCCTTTGATCGTTATCGGTTTTATCACTTCAAGTTGCTATACAACTAGTATGGAAGTGGTGTGACAAGTTCACCTTAAGGGAGAAAATGGACGGGAAATAGTGGATTTTGTGCAAGCTTTCTCATAAGTGTGCGTTGAAGTTTGGCATGATGCCGATATAGCCTGCTGTTACCGCAATCTCACGTTATGAAAATTTTTTCATTTAGCAAATGGAGCGAGATCACAAAATGGATAAAAGACTCAAAATCGCTGAAATCGCCTCCCGCACGCAGCTTTCGATCAGCACCGTTTCTCGCGTGCTGGCCGGGAAGTCGAACACCAGTGAAAAAGCGCGAACCAAAGTGCTGGAATGTGCGCGGGAGCTGGGCGTCATGGACGGTATGGCCGCTGGACGTTTGTTGCTCAACAGCCTGGTGGTCTTCGCCCCGCAGCGTGCGTTTGATGAGCGGTCTGATATCTTTTACTACCGCGTGATCCAGAGTGTGAGCAAAGGACTGGCTTCGCACGAAGTTCGGCTTCGCTATTGCGCACTGGAAGAAAACGACAGTGACGCGCAGCTGTTCCTCGCGCGAATGAATGAAACCGACACTCAGGCGGCGATTCTGCTCGGCATCGACGATCCGCATATTCACGATCTGGCCGTCGATATTGGCAAGCCCTGCATGCTGATTAACTGCCGGGACCAGCGGATGCGCCTGCCCGCCGTGGCGCCAGACCATCGCGCTATTGGCGAGCGGGCAGCAGAGTATTTGTTCGAGATGGGCCATCGCGAGGTGATGAACGTTCTGTGTCTGCGCCGCTACACAATGGAGCTGCGTCTGGCGGGTATCCGCGATGCGTGGCGCGGTCATAATCTGAAGTTTAACGACAAACGCGATCTGTTGGTGGTGCCGAGTTTCAGCGCCAAAGAGACTGAGCAGCAGGTGAGCGAGTGGCTGAGTCAGATGGCGGAAAAAGCGCTGCCGACGGCGTTTTTGGTTGGTGGGGATTTTATGGCGGCGGGCACTATTAGCGCGCTACAAAAGCACGGTCTGCGCGTCCCGCAGGATGTGTCGGTGATGAGTATCGATGGCTTTAATCTGGCCGCGATTCAGGATGTGCCGTTAACGGCAGTACATGTTCCGCGTGATGAGCTGGGAACTGAAGCAGTGCATATGCTCCAGCAAAGGCTGATGCGCCCGGACGCGCCGGTCGGGACGCTGTTGCTGAACGGCACCCTGGCAGTGCGGGAGTCGGTACGGCGGATACGTCAGGGGAAACGACGCACCGCCGTGGAACGGGAGGGGCTTTACGACGCTTAGGCCATGCCGAGCGCGCGTTTCCCGTGGATATTGAGATCGTTCAGGGTAAAGCGGTCCTGCCAGGTTTTCTCGTAATCTTCGCGCGGGAAATCACCCGGTGACGCGCCGGTTTCCAGCGCCGCTTTGACTTTCTGCGCGTAGGCGAGGTTTTTCTCGCACATCGGTGCGGCAGGAATGTACATCACGTTGCCCCAACCCTGCTGATTATCCACCGGCGCGACGGAGTGGATCACATCGCAATGCCACCACACTGAATCGCCCGCTTCCAGCGCCGGAATACTGGTCAGCGCTTCGATAAGCAGCGGATGCCACTTCTCGGAGACCGGCAGCACGCGCCCTGGCGCAACGCCGCAGAGTTCATCTTCCGGCACATCGTCCAGCAGTGGACGCAGCAGAATGTAGGCCATCGCTTCCGGGATCGGCACCACATGCAGCAGGCCCTGGTTCGGGATCATATCCGACAGCGCGGTCCAGCCCTGGAAGGTACGGAACACCGAACATTTGGTGGTGTTATCCACGGTGTACTCTTCCACTTCGGTACGGTGCGCCGCATTCCACGGATCGTACTGATCGATATTCCCGTCAAACACACGGGCAAACACCTGCTGATAGGCCGGGAGCAGCCAGCGCTCCAGCGCGCCAGAATCCGTATGCGCGCCCAGTCCTTTCGAGGTGGTGCCAGGCGGACGACGGCGGATGCGATCCGGGTAGATCACGCTGACATCCGGGTTGAACCACTGTTTGCCGTTGCTCTCAAAAGTCCACAAACGGTTCAGGAACGACTGCACCTGCGCCATCTCTTCGCTCTGACGCGCCTGCATCTGCGCCTGGGACCAGTAGATCGGGAAAATTTCCGGACGCGACGCGGTCAGAGTGCCGAAGAAGTTATCCCCCGGCCCTTTGTACACCTCGTCAAACTGGTTGAGATCGAGATAGTCGAGCATCGAGTTATCCCACGCCAGCGCCTGCTCGCGCGGGAAATGACCTTTGATCACCGCGCAACCACGGCGTTTTACGGCTTCACGCTGTGCTGCCGTGATTTTCCCGTTCTTCACATCCTCGAAGGGAATGATCGGCCACACACTTTCACCCTTGGTTTTCAGGGCGTTGATTTCCGCCACGCGGGTGGCAATTTTATCGCTGAGCTGGTCAAAAACGCCCTGAACGTCACCGATTTGGGCACGTAACTCGCGTTTTAACTGGCGAATGGCGGCTTTGTGGTCCGCAGGCAAAATTTCACTGGAGAAGGTCATAACTGCCTCGCTATCTTTCATTCGAAAGTAAAAGTATCTACAAGTGATACTTTAAGTTAAAAATAAGTTAATGCAAGTTTAAAAACTTGACGGATAGCACAGGATGGAAAAAGAGTGATCTGCCGGAGTATTACCCCGGCGAGAGAGGAAATCAGAGGTTAAAACGGAGCAGTATTGTCGAGCACGGCCTGAATGACGTTCAGCGCACCCTGGTGGTTATTGTCATCGGTGTTGAATTTACTGATGGTTTTGATGCTTTCTGCCGCATTGCCCATAGCGAACGAGTATTTCACTAGCTTGAGCATCTCCGCATCGTTGCCGCTGTCGCCAATCGCCACGCACTCCTGGGGAGAGGCATTCCAGCGTTTCAGCAGGCGGCTGATGCCGTTGGCTTTGTGCAGGCCAGGAATGATCAAATCAACAAAGCCGAAGCCGCTGGTGACGGGTTTCATTATGCCGTCTAAAGAGACGTGCAGTTTGTCGATGAGGTCAGGAATATCGCTGTCCGGCAGGTTCAGGGAGAACTTAAACAGCACGTCGTCGATCTCCTGATAGTCGCTGATGCGCTGTAAGCGGTGGTAGTGTTTGGACATCAGCGCCACGAATTCATCCGGCGCGTTTTTGCTGACGTAGGCGCTCTCCAGCCCGCAGGCGACGAAGTTGAGCTGTTTGTCTTTCAGTAATTCGCCGATCACGATCTGAGATTCGTGACGCGTCAGTTCGCCGTGAAAAATTTGCTCGCCGTGATCGAAGACCAGAGCGCCGTTTTCCGCCACGAAGGAGATCTGTTCTTTCAGTTCCGGGAAGAAGGAGATGAGCTGGTAATACTGATTCCCGCTGGCGACCACGAACTCGATGTCGCGGGCCTGAAGCTGCTGAAATTGCGCCATAAAGCGTTCACGATCGTACTGCTTGGCGTCATCAAGGAAAGTTCCGTCCATATCGGTGACGATAACTTTTACGGTCATACATTGCTCTCCAGAATATTACTGCGACCAGCAACATTCTAATAACAATGTGACCCGAACCACAAATTTATTTCGAATGAAAGTAAAAGCGCCGGGTGGCGGCTGCGCCTTACCCGGCCTACGGGGAGAAGCAAGTAGGCCCGGTAAGCGTAGCGCCACCGGGCGTGAAGGTTAAAGCGTATGCTCAGTACGGGCGATAATATCGTCCTGCGCATCTGGCGACAGGGCGGTGAAGAATGCGGAATAGCCCGCGACGCGCACCACCAGGTCACGATACTGGTCAGGATGTTTCTTCGCTTCCAGCAGCGTCTCGCGCGACACGATGTTGTACTGAATATGCCAGCCTTTATGCACCTCGAAGAAGGTACGCAGGAGCACCATCAGTTTCTGGCGGTCTGAATCGTTTTCCAGCGTCGCCGGGTTCAGCTTCTGGTTCAGCAGCACGCCGCCCAGAATCGCCTCGGTTGGCAGCTTGCCGACCGAGCCAATCACCGCCGTTGGGCCGAGGTGATCGGTGCCGGAAGCCGGACTTGCTCCTTCCGCCAGCGGCGTATGGGCCTTACGGCCGTCCGGCGTTGCCATCGTCGCTGCGCCAAACGGCACGTTCGCGGAGATAGACGACGTACCCGCGTAGTAATTCCCGCCAATCGGACCGCGACCGTAGCGCGGGTTGTGATACTGCTTCAGCTCTTCAATATAGGTTTCATACGCACGGGCCAGCAGAAGATCCACGCTGTCATCGTCGTTACCGTACTTCGGCGCGCCGTTGATCAAACGCTGGCGCAGCTGCTCATGAGTCAGACCGTCGTAGTCCTCTGCCAGCGCTTTCGCCAGCTGTTGCTGACCAATGGCTCCCTGTTCGAACACCAGTTTTTTCACCGCCGCCAGGCTGTTGCCGAGGTTGGCGATACCGACCTGCAAACCGGACACCCAGTCATACTTCGCGCCGCCTTGTTTGATGCTTTTTGCGCGCTCAATGCAGTCATCCACCAGCGCCGAGCAGAGAATATCGTGGACGTTCTCCTCCAGCATGGTGTCGACCACGTACTCGATTTCGATCGATTTACGCGTGTAGTAACGGATCTGGTTATCCCAGGCAGCCATCACTTCGTCGAAGTTCTCGAAGTTACCCGCCGACAGCGCTTTGTCCTGCGGCAGGAACACCTTGCCGCTGGTGGCATCGCGGCCACCTTCCATCGCCGCCAGCATCACGCGGGCGAAGTTGATAAAGCTCATGCCGGTGCAGCGATAGCCCCACTTGCCGCCGACGGCGGTTTCGATGCAGCCGATTGCCGCGTAATCGTAAGCGTCCTCTTTTTCGACGCCGAGTTTGATGAACTCGGAGATAACAATTTCGTCGTTGTTAAACGCTGGCATCCCGAAGCCGCAGCGGATCACCTGCACGCAGGCGTCGAGGAAGTCGTTGCTCATCCCCGCGTGATAACGCACGCTCAGGTTTGGCTGGGTGGAGCGCAGACGTCCGCAGGATTCCAGAATTGCATAGGAGAGCGGGTTCACCGCATCCATCGGCTCGCCGTTCACCAGTTTCTGCCCGCCGATAGTAACGTTCTGATACAGCGGGCTGCCCGCCGATGCTTTCGAATGCGAACCGGAGCGGATCTTGTTCACTTCCAGCAATTTCAGCCAGCAGCTGTGCAGCAGTTCAATCGCCTGTTCACGGCCTAACGTGTTATTCAGCTCCACGTCACGGCGGTAAAACGGATAGAGATACTGGTCCATACGCGCGAACGAAACCGAGTGGCCGTTGGACTCAATTTGCAGAATCAGCTGGATGAAATAGCACAGCTGCAACGCCTGCCAGAAGGTTTTTGGCGGCTCGTGGGCAATCACATCACAGTTTTCCGCCATCGCCAGCAGCTCGTCGCGGCGGCTTTCGCGGATCTCATTGCTCGCCATCTCACGCGCCAGGGCGGCAAAACGCTGGATGTGCAGGCTGACCGCTTCCAGCACGATATCAATGGCTTTCAGGAACTGATCGCCGTGCAAATCTTCCAGCACCGTCAGGTTGATGCGGGTCCGGCGCTCCGCCACTTTGGCGCGCATGCCATCGAGGCCTTTTTCCAGCAGCAGCGGGAAGTTCACCGCCAGATGCGCATCGCCGGAGGTCATGTTGCCTTCGGCCTTGATGATGCCGGTTTCCAGCAGCCCTTTTTGTTCGTCGGTAAACATGCCGTAGCAGCGATCCTGCACCGTCTGACCGCGCCACCACGGGCACACCTCGTGCAGCACGCGCTTATTCTCTTCGCTCACCGCGAAGCCTGCGCCCGGGCGGTCGGCCAAATCGTCGATCTCTTTTTCAATCCACGAGACGGTGTATTCCGGGAAGATCGGCGCGGCGCGCACAACGCTTGCCTGGTTGCCGATAATCAGCTCGTCATGTTTGATCCAGATGGTGCGGTTGGCCAGATGATGGGCCAGCGCCAGGGCGCGACGCACCGGGATCGGTTTGTCCAGGTGCTGCTGGTACATTTCGGTGTAGTGCTGCGCGCGCTCGGTACAGACCGGCGGTTTCACGATATGCACCAGAGCGGTTTTGTGCGCCTTAATGCGGTCTGTCAGGGTGTTCAGATTCAGCTGTGTCATAACATTATCCTCGTAAGGTCGCAGTCAACCCATTCTGGGCCGCAAACTGTTGGGCAAAATCCAGTAACTCAGGGTTATCGAGCGGTTTGTCAGGGGCAGAGTAGGGAAGGTCTAGCAGGGTGTATTTGTTCATGCCAAGGGTGTGGTACGGCAAAAAGTGGATATCGCGGACGTTGAGTTCGTCGGCGGCGAAACGGGTGATGGCTTTAATCGAAGCTTCGTCGGCGTTAAAACCCTGAATCAGCGGCACGCGGATGGTCAGCTGTTTTCCGGCGGCGGCCAGGCGTTTTAAATTTTCCAGGATGCGTTTTGCCGAGCCGTCGGTCCACTGTTTAAACACCTCGGCATCGACGTGTTTCAGGTCGGCGAGGAACAGATCAACATACGGCAAAGAGGGTTCGATATAACTCCACGGCACGTGCAGGCAGGTTTCAACCGCGGTGTGAATGCCCTGTTCGTGGCTGGCTTTAAACAGCGAATGGGCCAGCTCCGGGCTCATAAAGGGTTCGCCTCCGGAGAGCGTGATGCCGCCGCCGCTGCGATCGTAAAAGGGTTTGTCGCGCAGGACGGTCGCCATAATGTCGGCCACCTGTTTTTCCTCGCCGCAGACCGTCAGCGCCTGGGTCGGGCAGCAGTCGGTGAGGGCGTCGAGATGGCTTTCGTTGAGTTTTTCGCGATGGATGATCAGTCCGTTCAGCGCACGGTCGATAATTCCCGGAACCGCCTGTTGGCACAGGTCGCAGCCTTCGAGGCACAGACGCGCATCAAACAGCACATCTCGCGTGCGGGAGCGGCTTTCCGGGTTCTGGCACCAGCGGCAGCCGAGAGAGCAGCCCTTCAGGAACACCACGGTACGAATACCTGGGCCGTCGTGGGTGGAGTAACGCTGAATATTGAAGATCATATTTTCGCCTCTTGTTGCGTATGAAGATTAAATAACTTTCGAATGAAAGTTATTTTGATGTGCGTCAACTCTGAGGAAGGTTTTTACGTGGTAGTGTTACGGCAGGTTAATTTTGAGGGTGACATCATGGAATTCTATCTCGACACATCTGACGTAGCCGCAGTCAAAAAACTGGCACGCATTTTCCCGTTAGCGGGCGTAACGACCAACCCAAGCATTGTCGCCGCCGGTAAAAAACCGCTGGACGTGTTGTTGCCAGAGCTGCACGACGCGCTTGGCGGAAAAGGGCGTCTGTTCGCGCAGGTAATGGCGACCACCGCAGAAGGCATGGTGGAAGACGCCCGTAAGCTTCGCGCCATCATTAACGATCTGGTGGTTAAAGTGCCGGTCACGGCAGAAGGGCTGGCGGCGATCAAAATGCTGAAAGCGGAAGGCATTCCAACGCTCGGGACGGCGGTGTACAGCGCGGCGCAGGGGATGTTGTCGGCGTTAGCGGGTGCAGATTATGTCGCTCCGTACGTGAATCGCCTGGACGCGCAGGGCGGTGACGGGATTCAAACCGTGGTGGAACTTCAGCAACTGTTAACGCTGCACGCGCCGCACGCCAAAGTGCTGGCCGCGAGCTTCAAGACCCCGCGTCAGGCGCTGGACTGTATGCTGGCGGGTTGCGAGTCGATCACCCTGCCGCTGGACGTGGCGCAGCAGTTTATTACTTCTCCAGCGGTCGATGCGGCGGTGGTCAAGTTTGAGCAGGACTGGCAGAGTGCGTTTGGTCGTACGTCGATTTGATGCAAATAAGCCGGATGGCGAGGTAAATGCAAAACGGCAACATCGTTGCCGTTTTTAATGTTTTCTCCCTCTCCCCGTGGGAGAGGGCTGGGGTGAGGGCACAAGACCGCACAGCACAGGTTTTAACCCCCGCACACCTCGCACCCCGAATTGCGCATCAGCTTCATCTCCCGAAACTGACAGGTCATCGCGTCGTACATCACGATTTTCCCGGCGGCCGGTGTGCCGTAATGCGCCAGCACTTTAATCGCTTCCATCGCCTGCAATGAACCGATCACCCCGACCAGCGGCGCCATCACGCCCGCTTCCACGCAGGTGAGGGCATTCTCGCCAAACAGTCGGCTCAGACAGCGATAGCACGGTTCGCCATCCGCGTAGGTAAAGACGCTGATCTGTCCTTCCATACGAATCGCCGCTCCGGAAATCAGCGGCGTTTTATGGGCAAAACAGCCCGCGTTGAGCTGATTACGCACGGTCACATTGTCGGTACAGTCGAGCACGATATGGTGCTGCGCGATTTGTGCGGACAGCGCCGCATCGTCGAGCATTGCATCGATAAGGGTAAACTGAACGTTCGGGTTGATTCTCGCCAGTGCGTCGCGCGCCGAAACCACTTTCGGTTCGCCAATAGTCGCATCGCTGTGCAGCGTCTGGCGCTGTAAATTCGACACCGACACGGTATCAAAATCCAGCAAGGTCATACTGCCGACGCCCGCCGCCGCCAGGTATTGCGCAGCGGCGCAGCCTAAACCACCCAGTCCGACGACCAGCACGTTTGCCGCTTTCAGCGCCTCTTGCCCGTCGAAATCAAATCCGCGCAGGACGATCTGGCGGTTATAGCGCAGCATCTCCTGGTCGTTCAACTCCACCGCCATCTTAGCCTCCGAACAGATGGTTAAAGGCTTCGACCTCAACCCACTCACCGGCTTCGACATTCCCGCGCTCGCGCTCCAGCACGATGAAGCAGTTACCCTGGCTGAACGAGCTAAAGATATGCGAACCCTGATGTCCGGTGGTGCTCACTTCCAGCTCGCTGTTGGCATTACGTGCCAAAATGCCGCGCTGGAAATCCAGACGCCCTGGCGATTTCTTCAGCCTTGTCGCGGCACGCACGCGCTGACGAACGGGCAGGACTGATGCCGTGTCACCGGAGAGTTTCGCCAGCAGCGGCTGCACCAGCTGATAAAACGTCAGTGCCGCCGACACCGGATTGCCCGGCAGGCCGCAGAACCAGCTGTGTTCCAGTTTGCCAAAGGCAAAAGGTTTGCCTGGTTTGATCGCCAGTTTCCAGAAGCCGATTTCACCCAGCTCGTCGAGAATGGTTTTGGTGTAATCCGCTTCGCCGACGGAAACGCCGCCGGAGCTGATCACTACGTCGGCGGATTTATCCGCTTCGATAAAGGCCGCGCGCAGTTTTTCCGGATCGTCCGGAATAATACCGAGGTTAATCACCTCGCACCCCAGTTGCTCCAGCATCAGATGCACGGCCAGACGGTTGGTGTCGTAGATTTGCCCCGCCTGCAACGGCTGGCCCGGCAGCTGTAGCTCATCGCCGGTGGAGAACACCGCAACGCGCACTTTGCGCGCCACGTCGATGTCAGGAATGCCGAGCGACGCCAGCACCGGCAGCTCCGCCACGGTCAGTTTGGTTCCGGCGGCGAAGACGGTCGCGCCCTGGGCGATATCCTCCCCGGCGCGGCGAATGTTCTGGTTCGCTTTGACGCTGGCGGTAAAGCGCACGCCAGCGTCGGTCTTTTCGGTCTCTTCTTGCATCACCACCGCGTCGCAGCCGTCAGGCACCGGTGCGCCGGTCATGATGCGAATACAGGTACCCTTCGGCCACTCACCCAGGAAGGGCTGGCCGGCGAAGGCTTTTCCGGCAACCGGTAAGGCATTTCCCGCCTGAATATCCGCAAGGCGCACCGCGTAACCGTCCATCGCCGAATTATCAAACCCCGGCACATTAAGCGGAGAGACAACGTCACTGGCCAGCACGCGCCCAAAGCCGCGCAGCAAAGGCAGCGTTTCATGCTCTTTCAGCGGGGTGATTCTGTCGAGCATCTGTCCGAGTGCCGTTTCAAGCGGCATCAGTCCGGCGGTAAAATCCATGAGTTACTCCTGCGGGATAGCGGCGAAAGTGGGCATTATGACAGAAAAGTGCTCTCAACTGTATGACTCAACAGGCTTAGAGGGCCTTACCCTTTACATCACCCTTACGTCTTTCTATATTCAAAATTCATCTGAAGATCTGACCACGATAATGATATTTATAGGAAAAGCAGCGCCTTTACGCTGATGGGTGATGAAATGGGTAATGCGGTGATCGCAATTCACGGCGGCGCGGGGGCGATTACCCGAGCAAAGCTGAGTCCGGAGCAGGAAATTCGCTATGTTGATGCGCTGTCTGCGATTGTGGAAACGGGCCAACGGATGCTGGAGGCGGGCGAAAGCGCGCTGGATGTCGTCACTGAGGCGGTGCGTTTGCTGGAAGAGTGCCCGCTGTTTAACGCGGGCATTGGTTCGGTATTTACCCGCGACGAAACTCACGAGCTGGACGCCTGTGTGATGGATGGAAACACCCTGAAAGCGGGCGCGGTGGCGGGTGTTAGTCATCTGCGCAATCCGATTCTGGCAGCGCGTATGGTGATGGAGCAAAGCCCGCACGTCCTGATGACGGGCGCAGGGGCGGAGCAATTCGCAGCACAACACGGCATGGCGCTGGTGCCTGGCGATACCTTCTCGACGCCCGAGCGTTATCAGCAACTACTGGAAGCGCGCGACGCCGGGATAACCCAACTCGATCACGCGGCACCGCTGGATGAGAGCACCAAAATGGGCACCGTCGGTGCGGTGGCGCTGGATAAAGAGGGCAACCTCGCGGCAGCCACGTCGACCGGCGGTATGACCAACAAATTGCCTGGCCGGGTAGGGGACAGCCCTCTGCCGGGCGCGGGATGCTATGCCAATAACGCCAGCGTGGCGGTCTCCTGCACCGGCACCGGCGAAGTCTTTATTCGCACGCTGGCGGCGTATGACATCGCCGCGTTAATGGATTACGGTAATTTGAGCCTCGCAGAGGCCTGCGAGCGCGTGGTGATGGAAAAACTGCCTGCGCTCGGCGGCAGCGGTGGGCTGATTGCCGTCGATCGCGAAGGCAACATCGCGTTGCCGTTTAACAGTGAAGGGATGTATCGCGCGTGGGGTTACGCGGGTGATGCGCCATCAACGGGAATTTATCGTGAATAAGGGGATGTTGAGTGCCGCACAGTAACAGTCTGGATAGCCGGGAAGTTCTGGCCGTCCACAACCTGAACATCGCGTTTCAGGAAGAGCGGCGGCCTGTCCCGGCGGTAAAACAGCTTTCGTTCTCCCTTAAGCGAGGCGAGACGCTGGCAATTGTCGGTGAATCCGGTTCCGGTAAATCCGTCACGGCCCTCTCATTAATGCGTTTGCTGGAACAGGCGGGCGGGATTATCGAGTGCGACAGTCTGCTGCTGCGTCGTCGCAATCAGCAGGTTATCGATCTGACCGAACTCAGCCAGTCGCAAATGCAGAGCGTGCGCGGCGCGGATATGGCGATGATATTCCAGGAACCGATGACCTCGCTGAACCCGGTATTCCCGGTGGGCGAACAAATTGCCGAGTCGATTCGATTGCATCAGGGACTCAACCGCGAGCAGGCGCTGGCGGAAGCCAAACGCATGCTGGAACTGGTGCGTATTCCTGAAGCGCAAACCATCCTCGGGCGTTATCCGCATCAGCTTTCCGGCGGGATGCGCCAACGAGTTATGATCGCGATGGCGCTGTCGTGCCGTCCGGCGGTGCTGATTGCCGATGAACCGACTACCGCGCTGGATGTGACCATTCAGGCGCAGATCCTTCAGCTCATCAAAGTGCTGCAACAAGAGATGGAGATGGGGGTGATTTTTATCACCCACGATATGGGCGTGGTGGCGGATATTGCCGACCGGGTGCTGGTGATGTACCAGGGCGAAGCCGTCGAAACCGGCAGCGTGGAACAGATTTTTCATGCGCCGGAACATCCTTACACCAAAGCGCTGCTGGCGGCGGTGCCGCGACTGGGCGCGATGAACGGCAGCGATTTACCGCGCCGCTTCCCGCTGATTTCGCCGGGCGTGGCGCAAAGTGAGGAAACCGAACAGGACACAGTGGTACCGGGCGAGCCGATTCTTAAGGTGCGCGATCTGGTGACCCGTTTCCCGCTGCGCGGTGGACTGCTGAACCGCGTGAAGCGCGAAGTGCACGCCGTCGAAAACGTTAGCTTTGATCTCTGGCCGGGCGAAACGCTGGCGCTGGTGGGCGAGTCCGGCTGTGGTAAATCCACCACTGGACGGGCATTGCTGAGGCTGGTGGAGTCGCAGGAAGGCAGCATTACCTTTAACGGTGAGCGCATCGACACCTTGCCCGCCAGTAAATTGCAGCCGCTGCGTCGTGACATTCAGTTTATTTTCCAGGACCCGTATGCCTCTCTCGATCCGCGCCAGACGGTCGGTTACTCGATCATGGAGCCGCTGCGGGTGCATGGCCTGCTGAAAGGTGAAGAGGGACAGCGTCGCGTCGCCTGGTTACTAGAACGTGTGGGATTAAAGCCGGAACATGCCTGGCGTTATCCGCACGAATTTTCCGGCGGGCAGCGTCAGCGCATCTGCATTGCCCGCGCGCTGGCTCTCAATCCGAAAGTGGTGATTGCCGACGAATCCGTCTCGGCGCTGGATGTCTCTATTCGCGCGCAAATCATCAATTTGCTGCTCGATCTCCAGCGCGAGCTGGGTATCGCGTTCTTATTTATCTCGCACGATATGGCGGTGGTGGAGCGCATCAGTCATCGCGTGGCGGTGATGTACATGGGGCAAATCGTCGAGATTGGCCCACGCCGCGCGGTGTTTGAAAACCCGCAGCATCCGTACACCCGCAAGCTGATGGCCGCCGTTCCGGTGGCCGATCCCGCGCACCGCCACGGTCAGCGCGTGCTGTTGCAGGATGAAATGCCCGGCAATATTCGTAAACGCGGCGAGGCGACCGAACGTGTGGTTCTGCGCGAAGTCGGCCCCGGACATTTTGTGGCTCCGCCGCATCAGAACAATGCATTTTCACGCTTATAGCCTTTGACAGACAGGGAACAACAGGAGAATACAATGACAAAATTTGTTGCTCGTTCATGGCTGTTAGCCGCGAGCGTGACGGCAGCGCTGGCGACCGCGCCCGCGTTTGCTGCCAAAGATGTGGTGGTCGCCGTGGCGTCCAACTTCACCACGCTGGACCCGTATGACGCCAATGACACACTGTCTCAGGCGGTGGCGAAATCCTTCTATCAGGGGCTGTTCGGCCTTGATAAAGAGATGAAGCTGAAAAACGTGCTGGCCGAGAGCTATACCGTCTCCGACGACGGGCTGGTCTACACCATCAAACTGCGCAGCGGCGTCAAGTTCCAGGACGGGACCGATTTCAACGCCGAGGCGGTGAAGGTGAACCTCGATCGCGCCAGCGATAAAGAAAACAGCCTCAAGCGCTATAACCTGTATAAAAATATCGCCAGCACCGAAGCGGTCGATCCGACGACGGTGAAAATCACCCTGAAAGAGCCGTTCTCGGCGTTTATCAATATTCTGGCGCACCCGGCGACGGCGATGATCTCCCCGGATGCGCTGAAAAAATACGGCAAAGAGATCGGCTTCCACCCGGTCGGGACCGGGCCGTACGAGCTGGTGACCTGGAATCAGACCGATTTTGTGAAGGTGAAGAAATTCGCCGGGTACTGGCAGAAAGGCTTGCCGAAACTGGACTCTATCACCTGGCGCCCGGTGGTCGATAACAACTCCCGCGCCGCAATGCTGCAAACCGGTGAAGCGCAGTTTGCGTTCCCGATCCCTTACGAGCAGGCTGCGATTCTGGAGAAAAACAGCAAGCTGGAGCTGGTCGCCAGCCCGTCGATCATGCAGCGCTACATCAGCATGAACGTCACGCAAAAGCCGTTTGATAATCCAAAAGTGCGCGAGGCGATCAACTACGCCATTAACCGCCAGGCGCTGGTGAAAGTGGCCTTTGCGGGCTACGCCACGCCAGCGACGGGTATCGTCCCGCCGTCGATTGCCTACGCGCAAACCTACAAGCCGTGGCCTTACGATCCGGCAAAAGCGCGCGAATTGCTGAAAGAGGCGGGCTTCCCGAACGGCTTTAGCACCACGCTCTGGTCTTCGCATAATCACAGTACCGCGCAGAAAGTGCTGCAGTTCACCCAGCAGCAACTGGCGCAGGTGGGCATCAAAGCCCAACTGACGGCGATGGACGCAGGACAGCGTGCGGCTGAAGTCGAAGGCAAAGGGCAGAAAGAGAGCGGCGTGAGAATGTTCTACACCGGCTGGACGGCTTCAACAGGTGAAGCCGACTGGGCGCTGTCGCCGCTGTTTGCTTCGCAGAACTGGCCACCGACGCTGTTCAACACCGCGTTTTACAGCAATCCGCAGGTGGATAAAGATCTGACGGACGCCCTGAAAACCACCAAAACCGACGAGAAAGAGCGTCTGTACAAGGATGCGCAGGATACCCTGTGGAAAGAGTCGCCGTGGGTACCGCTGGTGGTCGAAAAACTGGTTTCTGCCCATAACAAGGCGCTGACCGGGTTCTACATCATGCCGGATACGGGCTTCAGCTTCGATGACGCGGATTTGAAATAACAGAACTCATTCCCGCGGGCGACGGCCTGCGGGATGAGAGGGAAAGGCATGCTGAATTATGTTTTTAAACGCCTGCTGGGCTTGATCCCCACGCTGCTGATTGTGGCGGTGCTGGTGTTTTTGTTTGTCCATATGCTGCCAGGCGATCCGGCTCGACTTATCGCCGGGCCGGAAGCGGATTCGACGGTGATCGAGATGGTGCGCAAGCAGCTGGGTCTCGACAGGCCGCTGTATGTGCAGTTCTGGCATTACATCACCAATGTGTTGCAGGGCGATTTTGGTACGTCGATGGTGTCGCGCCGTCCGGTCTCCGAGGAAATCGCCAGCCGCTTTATGCCGACCTTCTGGCTGACGATCGCCAGTATGTGCTGGGCGATGATCTTTGGTCTGGCGGCAGGGATTATCGCTGCCGTCTGGCGTAATCGCTGGCCGGATAAGCTCGGCATGGCGCTGGCCGTCACCGGGATTTCGTTCCCGGCGTTTGCGCTGGGGATGCTGCTGATGCAGATCTTCTCCGTCGAACTCGGCTGGCTGCCGACGGTGGGGGCGGATACCTGGAAGCACTATATTCTGCCGTCGCTGACCTTAGGCGCGGCGGTGGCTGCGGTGATGGCGCGCTTTACCCGCGCCTCGTTCGTTGATGTGCTGAGTGAAGACTACATGCGCACTGCCCGAGCCAAAGGGGTGAGCGAAAAATGGGTGATCCTCAAGCACGGCCTGCGCAACTCGATGATTCCGGTGGTCACAATGATGGGCCTGCAGTTTGGCTTTTTGCTCGGCGGCTCGATTGTGGTGGAGAAGGTCTTTAACTGGCCGGGGCTCGGTCGTCTGCTGGTCGATTCCGTCGACATGCGCGACTATCCGGTGATTCAGGCGGAAGTGCTGCTGTTTTCACTGGAGTTTATTCTTATCAACTTAGTGGTGGATGTGCTCTACGCCGCCATTAACCCGGCTATCAGGTACAAGTAAGATGCGATTGTTTAACTGGCGTCGTCAGGCCATTCTGAAGGCTATGCCGGGGTTAAAACCGGACCATATCCGCACGCCGTGGCTGGAGTTCTGGCGTCGATTTCGCCGTCAGCCGGTGGCGATGACTGCCGGATTGTTTGTTCTGCTGCTGATCGTGGTGGCGATTCTGGCCCCCTGGATCACGCCGTTCGATGCCGAAAATTACTTCGACTACGATCGGCTGAATGACGGCCCGTCGATGATGCACTGGTTTGGCGTGGATTCCCTGGGGCGCGATATCTTTAGCCGGGTACTGGTGGGGGCGCAAATCTCGCTGGCGGCGGGAGTTTTCGCGGTGCTGATCGGTGCGGCCATCGGTACGGTATTGGGATTGCTGGCCGGTTTCTACGAAGGCTGGTGGGACCGCATTATCATGCGCATCTGCGACGTGCTGTTTGCCTTCCCCGGTATTCTGCTGGCGATCGCGGTGGTGGCGATCATGGGCAGCGGCATGGCGAACGTAATCATCGCCGTGGCGGTGTTTTCCATTCCGGCGTTTGCCCGCCTGGTGCGCGGCAATACGCTGGTGCTGAAACAGCAGACCTTTATCGAGTCGGCGCGCAGTATCGGTGCCAGCGATGCGACCATCCTGTTCAACCATATTCTGCCCGGTACGGTTTCCTCGATTGTGGTCTATTTCACCATGCGTATCGGGGTATCGATTATCTCGGCGGCGAGCCTGTCGTTTCTGGGATTAGGCGCGCAGCCACCCACGCCGGAGTGGGGCGCGATGCTCAACGAAGCGCGCGCCGATATGGTGATTGCGCCGCATGTGGCTATCTTCCCGAGCCTGGCGATCTTCTTCACGGTGCTGGCGTTTAACCTGTTGGGTGACGGCTTGCGCGACGCGCTGGATCCGAAGATTAAGGGGTAGTGTGGCGGAAAGTGCCGGGTGGCGGCTGTGCCTTACCCGGTCTACGGCCCTGGCGCCGGGAAAGTTGTCACATTGTAAATCATGTTAATCAGTTGCGATTTATTGACCTGGCGCATTATTCTGTACAAAAATTGAGCTTACTCTGATCTTGCACAATGGCTGACAAGGGAGGAAATAGCATGTCCGTTGACAGACTGAAACGCGATCTTCTGAACAAGCTGATCAATGCCCGAATTGACCTTGCGGCATACCTGCAGTTAAGGATGGCAAAAGGGTATATGTCAGTCAGCGAAAGCGACCATCTACGTGATAATTGTTTTGAACTGTGTGACTACATGCGTGAAAAAGCGCCGATCCTGCGGGATCACTACGACGCTGATGAACAGCTTGTCCTGCAACGCGCGGCTGACGCATTGTCCAAAGCTGCCGTATGCCTGATGACCGGACACCATGATTGTCCAACGTTTGTCGCCGTCAGCGCAGAGAAACTCGAACACTGCCTGACGACACTGACTCTCTGCATTATGTGCCTGAAAGAGCATGCCGCGCTCCATCAGCACTAAATCTCGGGGGAGGCGACTCCCCCTTCTGCTTAAGCTTTTGTAAAAGTGCTCACGCGCCCGAACGACCTGGCTACTCTTTATGCCAAACGTCGAAAAAGGAGTGCGTAATGCGCCGATCTTCGCTGATTTCTCTGTCTCTCTTGTTCCTCTCCACTTCTGTGATGGCCGCACCCGCCGCGGTGAAGGTCGACGTGCTGCAAACCAAACTCGATCATCCCTGGTCGCTGGCCTTTTTGCCGGATAATCAGGGAATGCTGATAACACTGCGGGGTGGACAGCTCAAGCACTGGCAGACGGGTAAAGGGCTGTCGGACCCGATTGTCGGCATCCCGAAAGTTTGGGATAGCGGGCAGGGCGGACTGTTTGACGTGGTGCTGGCTCCGGATTTTGAGAAATCACGCCGCGTATGGCTCAGTTACGCCGAAGTCGGCAACGACGGCAAATCGGGTACGGCGGTTGGGTATGGTCGTCTGAGCGACGATCTCTCGCGCGTCGAAGCCTTCCAGGTGGTGTTCCGCCAGATGCCGAAACTCTCAACGGGCAATCACTTCGGCGGGCGACTGGTGTTCGACGGCAAAGGCTATCTTTTTATCGGACTCGGTGAAAACAACCAGCGCCCGACAGCGCAGGATCTGGATAAACTCCAGGGCAAAGTGGTGCGCCTGACGGATCAGGGCAAAGTTCCGGCGGATAATCCGTTCGTCGATAAAGCGGGCGCGCGCCCGGAAATCTGGTCCTACGGCATTCGCAATCCGCAGGGCATGGCGATGAACCCGTGGACCGACGTGCTATGGCTCAACGAGCACGGCCCGCGCGGCGGGGATGAGATTAACATTCCCGAAAAAGGCAAAAACTACGGCTGGCCGCTGGCGACGCACGGCATCAACTACAGCGGCCTGAAAATTCCGGAAGCTAAAGGCGAGCACGTCCAAGGCACAGAGCCGCCGCTGTTCGTCTGGAAAGTGTCGCCTGCGGTGAGCGGGATGGCGTTTTATAACAGCGACGTGTTCCCGCAGTGGAAAAACAAACTGTTTGTCGGCGCGTTGAAAGAGAAGGACGTGATTGTCCTGAGTGTGAATGGCGATAAGGTGACGGAAGACGGGCGAATTTTGGGGGATAAAGGGGATCGCGTTCGCGATGTGCGGGTCGGGCCGGATGGTTATCTGTATGTGCTGACCGATGAATCGGACGGGCAACTGCTGAAAGTCAGCCCGTCCGGGACCTGATTAGCTGACCGGGATCATCACCGCTTTCTGGAAGGCCGGGCGCTCTTTAAGCTGCGCAATCCAGCGCTCCAGGTTCGGATGTGATTGCCACTCCAGACCTACGTTGGTCAGGTTCCAGATAAACGGCCCGACGGCGATATCCCCCACACCAAACGCGCTGCCCGAGAGCCACGGCTGATTCGCCAGGGCGTCATCCAGCAGCGCAAACATTTTCTCGCAGGCCTCTTTCCCGGCGTTGATGGCGGCGTAATCGCGCTCGGCTTCCGGGGTTCTGACCAGTCCCATCAGGATTGGGCGGTGTGCCACAGAAAGCGTCTGGTTCGCCCAGTCCATCCATTTTTCCCCTTCGGCACGACGGGCAGGATTATCCACCCACAGGCGGTTTTGCCCGTACTGCGCCGCCAGATAACGCACGATGGCGTTGGATTCCCACAGGGTTAAATCGGTTTCATCGTCGCGTAACAGCGGCACCAGCCCGTTCGGGTTCATCGCCAGGTACTCGGCGTCTTTGTTCACACCAAACTGCAAACCGGCCATGATTTGGTTAAACGGTAAATCCAGCTCTTCCAGCGTCCACAGCACTTTTTTGACGTTGGTTGAATTGTTCCTGCCCCACAGCGTAATCATAATGACTCCTGAATGAGTGAAATAACCTGAGTGGTGAATCAAAGCCTGCGGTTTCACATGGTGAGATAAACCTAACATTTACGCAACAGAAGACAAAAAAATCGCATCAGGAACAGCGCCCCGGCCCGTTATTGCGTAAACTTTAAAAACTTTACCTGGTTTAGGTTTCTTTAGACTCATTAGTACGTTATTACTCATCGCTTCTTGCGACACGGTGATGTGACGTGATTTTTTAGAAAGGACACTCGGGTGGCATTTATGACGCATAAAACTTCTTCTCTGCGCAGCCTCGCAGCTGGCTCCGCACTGCTTTTCCTGTTTTCTCCAACCCTGTATGCAGCGGAAGCCGCGGCACCTGAAGCGCCGCCAGTTGACGCGCGCGCGTGGATCCTGATGGATTACGCTAGCGGCAAAGTGCTGGCCGAAGGTAACGCTGACGAGCAGCTCGATCCGGCGAGTCTGACCAAGATCATGACCAGCTACGTGGTCGGGCAGGCGCTCAAAGCCAACAAAATTAAGCTCGACGATATGGTGACCATTGGCAAAGACGCCTGGGCCACCGGCAACCCGGCGTTGCGCGGTTCATCCGTAATGTTCCTGAAACCGGGGGATCAGGTTTCCGTATCCGATCTGAATAAAGGGGTGATTATTCAGTCGGGGAACGATGCCTGTATCGCGCTGGCGGATTACGTCGCGGGCAGTCAGGACTCCTTTATCGGCCTGATGAATGGCTACGCGCAAAAGCTGGGGCTGACCAAAACCACCTTCAAAACCGTTCACGGCCTGGATGCGCCGGGGCAGTTCAGTACCGCGCGCGATATGGCGCTGTTGGGCAAAGCGCTGATCCACGACGTACCGGATGAGTACGCGATCCACAAAGAGAAAGAGTTTACCTTCAACAAGATTCGTCAGCCGAACCGCAACCGTCTGCTGTGGAGCAGCAACGTGAATGTGGACGGTATGAAAACCGGGACCACTGCGGGCGCGGGCTATAACCTGGTGGCCTCTGCCACCCAGGGCGATATGCGTCTGATCTCCGTGGTGCTCGGCACCAAAACCGACCGTATCCGCTTTAACGAATCCGAAAAACTGCTGACCTGGGGCTTCCGCTTCTTTGAAACGGTCACGCCGATTAAGCCGGATGCGACATTTATCAGCCAGCGTGTCTGGTTCGGTGATAAGAGCGAAGTGAATCTGGGTGCGGGTGAAGCCGGCTCGGTGACCATCCCGCGCGGGCAGCTTAAAAACCTGAAAGCGAGCTACACGCTGACCGATCCGCAGCTGACGGCTCCGCTGAAAAAGGGCCAGGTTGTCGGGACGATTGATTTCCAGCTGAATGGCAAATCCATCGAGCAGCGTCCGCTGATCGTAATGGAAGCGATAGAAGAGGGTGGATTCTTTAGCCGGATGTGGGACTTCGTGATGATGAAATTCCACTCGTGGTTTGGCGGTTGGTTTTAAGTGATTACAGCGCCGTCTGCTATGCCCGGCGGCGCTTCGCTTGCACGGGCCTACAAAACCCGTAGGCCGTGTGGCGCGCACAATACATCAATTTAATCCGGTTTTGTAGGCCGGGTAAGGTGTAGCCGTCACCCGGCAAAACCCGCACTCAATACATCAACTTAATCTGCTGCGCTTTTGCGTGTGCGACCAGTTCGTCGTCAGGCTTGCAGTCGCTCACTATCGCATCAAAACGCGCCAGCTCGCCCATCCGCGCCGGACGGACCTTGCCAAACTTACTGTGATCCACCACCAGCACATGATACTGAGCGGCATTCATCGCCCAGTGCTTCACCGTCAACTCTTCGAGATTAAAACAGGTCGCGCCCTGAAGCACGCTCACGCCCGCCGCCGAGTAAAAGGCGATATCAGGGCATAAATTACTGAGCGTATCCTGCAGATTCAGTGGTTTAAAAATGGCGTTGCTGGCGTGAAACTCCCCGCCGCAAAGGATGACCCGACACTCGGGCTTTTCCTGTAAGGCCAAAAAGGTGTTCAGGGAGTAACACACCGCCGTGAACGGCAGCGTGTTATCGATGGCTTCGATAATCCACGGCGTGGTGGTGCCACAGTCAAAAAACAGTGTCTGATGCGGCTGCACAAGGGACGCAGCCAGCCGCGCAGCTTTGCGTTTCTCTTCAACCAGACGGGTCTTTTGATCGCTTAGCAGATAGTGGCTGCCACTACGTGGCTCCAGCATGATATACCCGCCCAGTAGCACTACCGGGGCACTTTCGCTGTTCAGGTCGCGACGAATGGTCATCTCGGAAACGCCGAGTAACTGGGCGGCTTCTTTGAGATGCAGCTTATCGCTGCGCTTCAGGGCGTGCAGCAGCTGGGATATGCGGTCGTCGCGTCGTGTTTCCATAGATCCTCGGGGCGAAAAAGTGAACCCCCACAATGTGGGGGTTCAAGTGTAACCTGTCGGACCGGGATTAGTCACGTATCCAGCCCTTGCGGATAGGCAGGGCGAAGCAAATACGGTAAACCCGTTGCAGCCCGCGGTAAATCTGTTGGCCCATGATATTCCACAGGATTTGCGCCGTCAGACAGCCCATAAAGCCAACCAGCAATCCGCCCAGCATATCCAGCGGCCAGTGGACACCAAGATAAACGCGCGACCACGCAATGCCGAGAGCGATAACCATCAACACCACGCCCGACCAGACGCGATGCCAGAACAAGAACGCCAGCGCGAAGGTGAAAATCACCGTACCGTGATCGCTTGGGAAAGAGTCGTCAGCTGAATGGTGCAGGAAGTTTGAGCCGATATGGTCGACAAACGGACGGTCGTGCGGGAACAACTGTCCAAGCGTCCAGGACGCGGTCATGCTCACGGCCAACGCCATCACTACCTTAATCACCAGCTGACGTTGGGCGCCGACCTGCTTGCGCGGGCCCCATAGCCAGAGTATCGCGATAAGCAGCGGCACGATGTTAATCAGATCTTTTGCCACAAATTTGGCAAAAATAATCATCCACTCCGGCGAAGCAGGGGTGGCATTAATCAGATAAAACAGTCCGTAATTGAGATTCTCTAGCATTCCATCATCACTCTTTAGCAAACCAGGCAGAAACAAGGCCGTAAGCCACGACCTGAGAAAACCACACCCACCAACCTGCCCACAGGTTGTGAGAGAAAAAATGCGCCCCGCGCATTACCTGACCGAAGCCCATCGCCAGCCCGGCAAAAATGCCCAAGGCGACAAAGCACCACGCCAGGCGAGGACGCTCGCGCCAGAAGGCGAAAAACAGCCCCATCACCATAAAGCCGCTTGAGGCGTGCCCGCCAGGGAAGCAACGACCGGGGCCGCTGCCGTCAGGCGTGCTACCAAACAGCGGATAAGAAACCGCCTTACCGCCGTACTCCAGCAAATCCCACGGACAGCTATGATGACTGATACCTTTCAGTATGCCGACCACCAGCGTCCCGAGCCCCATCAGCAGAGCGCCTGTCACCAGCGGCATATTGCGGCGATATGCGCCGTAAATCAGCGCCACGGCCGCCACCGCAATAGCGATGTACTTCGCCAGCCGATGATTCAGCAGATCCAGCAGGGGATTTTGCTGTAATGGAAAATGGTGAGTGGCGGCGTCATACCAGAAACCCGTTATCCACCGATCCAGCGTTTCATCGCGTGAAAGCCAGGTAAACAGCACCGCCAAAGCAATCAGCGCGAAAAGCTGATAACCATAAAAGCGTGCCGGTAAACGGTAAAGGGGTTTTGTCTTAGTTGTCGGCGACTTAGATAAATCCGATGGGGCAGTGTTGTGGGCCATAAATGACATTCATTGACGGGGAATAAGGCCATCATAAATGTGTCAACTTAAGGAAACCTTAAACGGCGACGATATGTGCTTTATTTCTGTTTATCTTCGATAATTTACTATCTCGCGACCGGTCATTTCATTACACTCATCGCGATTTTTTCATCAAAAAGAGACTGCATGTTAAACCGTTCTTCTTCTGGTAATCGTCTGGGTCGTCAGGCGTTACTTTTCCCTCTCTGTCTGGTGCTGTACGAATTCTCAACCTATATCGGCAACGATATGATTCAGCCGGGTATGCTGGCGGTGGTTGAGCAGTTCAACGCTGGTATCGAGTGGGTACCGACATCCATGACCGCCTATCTGGCTGGCGGCATGTTTTTGCAGTGGCTGCTTGGGCCGCTGTCGGATCGCATTGGCCGTCGCCCGGTAATGCTCACCGGCGTGGTGTGGTTTATCGTCACCTGCCTCGCCATTCTGCTGGCGCAAACCATTGAACAATTTACGATCCTGCGTTTTTTGCAGGGGGTAAGTCTGTGCTTTATCGGCGCGGTAGGGTACGCCGCCATCCAGGAGTCGTTCGAGGAGGCGGTGTGCATCAAAATCACCGCCCTGATGGCGAACGTGGCACTGATTGCGCCATTGCTCGGCCCGCTGGTGGGCGCGGCGTGGGTGCACGTGGCTCCGTGGGAAGGGATGTTTGTGCTGTTCGCGCTTTTGGCGGCAATCTCGTTCTTCGGTCTGCATCGTGCGATGCCAGAAACCGCCACTCGCCTTGGCGAAAAGCTGTCGCTCAAAGAGCTGGGGCGCGACTACAAAGAAGTGCTCAGAAATGTGCGTTTTGTAGCAGGAGCGCTGGCGACGGGCTTTGTCAGCCTGCCACTGCTGGCGTGGATTGCCCAGTCGCCGGTTATCATCATTAGCGGCGAGAAGCTCAGCAGCTATGAATATGGCCTGTTGCAGGTACCGATTTTTGGTGCGCTGATTATCGGTAACCTGGTGCTGGCGCGTCTCACATCGCGTCGCAGCGTGCGTTCGCTGATCATCATGGGCGGCTGGCCTATTATGGCGGGTCTGGTCGTTGCGGCGGTCGCCACCGTCGCCTCATCACACGCTTATCTGTGGATGACTGCCGGACTGAGCATTTATGCGTTCGGCATTGGTCTGGCTAACGCAGGTCTGGTGCGTCTGACACTGTTCGCCAGCGAAATGAGTAAAGGGACAGTTTCTGCCGCAATGGGCATGTTGCAGATGCTGATATTTACCGTCGGGATCGAAGTCAGTAAGCACGCGTACAGCTTTGGCGGCAACGGACTGTTCAGCCTGTTTAATCTCGCCAACGGCATACTGTGGCTGGGGCTGATGGTGGTGTTCCTGAAAGATAAACGTGTGGGTAGCGCATTGCAGTAACTTCTGCGGATTCGGTGCGGTCTTTGTGCCGGGTGGCGGCTGCGCCTTACCCGGCCTACAAGAGCAACGCGTGTTTTCTCCCTCTCCCCGTGGGAGAGGGCACCAGGCCGCACTAAGCTTTAGGGTGCGCCACCGGGCATTAGTTAAACGGCGCTTCCCCGTTCAACGCTTTCTCAATCACATCCAGCACGCCTTCATCGTTATTATGGGGCGCTTCATAACGCGCGGCCGCTTTGATGTGCGGTTTGGCGTTGGCCATCGCAAAACTAAAGCCCGCCTGACGTAGCATTTCAACGTCATTTCCGCTGTCACCAAATGCCACGACTTCGCTATCTGCAATGCCCCAGTGCTGCTGCAAAATCCGCAGGCCGTTGGCCTTGTGCACGCCCGGAATAATCAGGTCGATGTTGCCATGCCCGGTGGTCACCGGAACCATAATGTCGCTCAGCTCGGCGTGGATCATCTCCTGAACGCGCGGAATATCGCTGTCCGGCAGGTTAAGTCCAAATTTAAAGAAGATGTCGTCCAGATGGTCGAAATTATCGACCATTTCCAGACGATGGTAATATTTCGCTGCCATTTCTTTTAGGCTGTCGTCATAGGCCTTCAGGGTGTACGCGCTGCTCTTGCCGCAGGCGATCACTTCCACATCGGGCAATGCACAGAGAAAACGCGCCACCTTATCGAACTGGGCGTTGGTCAGCTCGCCGTTGAAAACATCTTCGCGAGCGTTCACCACCCAGCCGCCATTTTCGGCGACAAAGGCAATCTCATCGGCAATTTCCGGGAAAAAGGAGATCAGCTGGTAATACTGATTTCCGCTGGCGACCACGAAGCGAATATTCTGCTCTTTCATGCGCGCATATTGTGCCAGAAAGCGCTCGCGGTTATAGGTTTTGGCGTCGCTCAGGAAGGTTCCATCCATGTCGACGGCGATTAACTTAACGCTCATATCCCTTCTCCATTGCTGAATGTTGCGTAGTAGGTTTAGCGACGGCTTTCGCGACCAGTGCGGCGATGATCACCAGGCCGAGCACGACCAGCATAGCGCTGCGTAAGCCGTAATGTTCGCCGAGGAAACCGAGCAGCGGCGGGCCAACCAGGAAGGCAAGATAGCCGGTGGTGGCGACCACACTGACGCGCGTTGGCGCATCCGGGCCGGTATCGCTGGCCGCTGAAATGGTGAGCGGGAAGCCGAGTGACGCGCCCGCGCCCCATAGGATGACCGAGACCCCGGCTATCCAGTCCACGTCGACGAAGATAATCAGCGCGATACCCAACGCGCCCATCAGCGCACTGGCGCGCACCACGGCTACGCGGCTGTAGCGATCGATAAACCAGCCGCCGGTAAAGCGACCTAAGGTCATCCCGAGGGTAAACCCGGCGTAAATCAGTGAACCGGAGGTTGGGCTAAAACCGTGGCCGTCAACCATCAGCAGCGGCAGCCAGTCGTTGGCAGAGCCTTCGGCAAACGCCATCGCCAGCACCACCACACCAATCAGCATCAGCTGCATATCGCGATAGAAGGGTAAACCTTTCTCAGCCGATTTTTGTTCTTCTGCGCTGTTTTTGCCGTTGCCGTCAGGAATAAAAGTAATGCCGGTCAGGATTGGGAGAATGCACACCAACGCTGCCAGTAAAATATGCAGACTGGCAGCAGTGCCAAAGGCTGTCAGCGCCATACCGACACCCGCACCAGCCAGCGTGCCGAGGCTGTAGAAGCCGTGCATCATCGGCAAAACCGTTTTATTCAGCTCGCGTTCAACGGCTGCACCTTCGACGTTAATCGCCACTTCCGCTGAGCCAAAGCTGCCGCCAAAGACCATCAGACCAAACGCGAACATCACCGGCGAGGTGAACCACAGGGCGACGCTGAGGAAAATCATGCCGACCACGGCGCAGCACATGGTGGTGCGGATCACTTTGCGCGTGCCAAATCGCTTTACCAGCCACGCCGAACACAGAATACCGCTCATCGACCCGATCGACAGACCGAACAGTACGATGCCCATTTCTGCGGTCGACACCGACAAAATATCGCGGATCGCAGGAGTACGCGTCGCCCAGGATGCCATCAGCAATCCGGGGATAAAGAAGAACATAAACAGCGCCCACAGGCGTCGCTGTAGGGCTTTACGAGGAGAAATCAACGTCATTGAGGAGCACCAGAAGTACAACAATAGCGACAACACTAACAAGTTTGTGTACATTTGTACATAAACCGGAAGGAGAATTTATGAGCAGACGACCAAACGATCCGCAGCGGCGGGAACGGATACTGCAGGCGACGCTGGAGTCTATTGCCGAGCATGGGATCAATGCCGTTACACACCGGAAAATCGCCACGTGTGCGGGCGTGCCGTTGGGGTCGATGACCTATTATTTCGATGGGATAGATTCGTTGCTCGAAGAGGCCTTCATGGGATTCACCCGTGATATGTCGCAGCAGTATCAGGATTTTTTTGCGGGCGTAACGGGGCCAGAAATGGCCTGCGAATCCATCACGACGCTGATCCACAGCTCTGAAGTCACTACGCCGCACAATATGGAGCTGATGTATCAGCTTTACGCATTGATGAACCGTAAACCGGCGCTGAAAAACGTCATGCAGGACTGGATGCAAACCAGCCAAAGCACTCTTGAGCAGTGGTTTGATCCGGTAACAGCCCGTGCACTCGATGCGTTTATTGAGGGCATGACCCTGCATTTCGTGACGGATCGAGAACCGCTGTCGCGGGAAGAAATCCGGGCGATGGTAGGGCGTATCGCGGGGCTTTAGTGCGTCGCTCCGGTGGTCACTATAACCATTGTTGCCTTTGTGATAATGGCTGTAATAATCGCACTTGCGCAATTTCCTCTCAAATAAAGAGGTCAGTTTTTGTAATGCTGAAGAATGCGATAAAGAGTGGGAAATTAAAATGAATTTGATTTCCCATCCATCTCATTCATTTATTCAATGTGAGGTATTAATGTAGGGCTGACATTTTTCAAGAAATCATCAATTTGAGCACTGTTAGCGGTATCGGCCTCATAGAGATAATCAAGAGTAATATCTTTTAGTCCGCAGAACCCAAATACGCCTTCGACAATTTGCGTGTGAATCGCGGTGGTATATCCGTGGCGATCAAACCCACTTTTATCACTCCCGGCGATGGCGACCAAACGAACCGGGATATTTTTCATGATCCCAACGATACGGCCATCATCTGCTGTTTTATAAGCCCAGCCATTGGTCAGCACACGATCAAACCAGCCTTTAAGAATACCCGGCACGGACCACCAGTAAACAGGGAACACAAAGATTAGCATATCCGCACTGTCCACACGCGCTTGCTCAGCCTGGATATCGTCCGGTAAGGCTTGCTTACCGTGGTAAACGCCCAGATCGGCATTCGTCATGGCTGGCTGAAAAGAAGCACTATCAAGGTTATTCATATCCACGCGAATTCCCTGGCGGGAATATTGTTCTGCAATTCTCATGGCAAGAGAACGCGTCAGTGAATCCTCTACCGGATGAGCCGTAATAATAAGGACGTTTTGAATATTTTGTAGATTAGACATAGCTGCCTCCTGTGAACTTCACAGTATGTTACTGTTGGTAATTTATGTAAGGCAAGCCAATTTGTGCTTTCTAGATTTGCTGGTACGCGTTAAGGCTCCCGAGCATTGCCCCTGTCAAAATATTGATGGCGTCATCGGCAGAAATCGCGTTTCTGCTTGCCAGAGCTGATATGGCGTCAGCAGCACCGAGTTGCGTGGCAATCACACTTTCGCCGAGAGAGCCCTGCAAGTTGATATAGGGTTGCAACGCTTCAATAAGGCTGTCCGCGCAGGCTTTGCGCCCTTTATCGAGGGCTTCCATCAGCGCTTCAGAGCCGGAAAGCGCCGCGATTATCTGAGTAATCTCGGGGCCGGTACTGATGACGCACTTGATGTAGGCGGTGCTGTAGAGTCGGACGGCCTGTTCAAGGCTGGTGGTGGGACTCGTCAATGCCTGTTTGAAATTGGCAATTTGCTGCTCATTAAATGATGCATAAAGGACGGTCAGAAGACCCTTCCGGTCGCCAAAATGATCGTAGGTGATGGGTTTTGTCACCCCTGCTTTCTCAGCGAGATAGCCCAGCGTCAGATTCTCCGTACCCTCTTCACGAATGATCGCTCTGGCCACGTCCAGAAGCTGCTGCCTGCGTTCTTCTTTTTTTAATCGTTTGGTTGCCAAGATATGAGCCTCCAGTTGAGCATGGGGGTTTATTCTATCAGAGTTTGCCTGGAACGCAGGCAAGGGGGATATGCCAGGGAGGCGAATTTCATGTAATAGAATTTTCTCTGTTAATTACTTAACATAAACAATGAGTTGATTTATTAACTAATAAGTTAGGCTCCTTGTGAGATGTGACGATTGCGGGGGATTGCCAACCGCTCTCGCCACTTGGTCTTGCTAATGCACACCTTTATTTCTGGCTTCAATATCCATCATAAAGTTGGTCATGTAGTCTGGATTGAAATCCAGGCCTTTAGTTTTCCAGTATGCTGCTCTCTGGATATCCTTAACTTTTTGATCCATCATAAAACCAGTCATATAATCAGAATTGAAGTTGTAACCTTTTGTTTTCCAGTACCTTGCCCTTTGAATATCCTTAACTTTCTGATCCATCATAAAACCGGTTGTATAGTTCGGATCAAAATCATAACCTTGTGATTTCCAGTACCGAGCCCTCTCAATATCTTTTACTTTCTGATCCATCATATAGCTGGTTGTATAATTGGGGTCAAAATTGTAGCCTTTCTGTTTCCAATACAATGCTCGTTGAACATCCTTTCTTTTTTGTATTTCCATAAAATTTTCGCCCGTATATGTGTATTCTTTAGTAGGCGAGTTTGATTCAAGAGAAAGATGATTGCTTGTGGTGGAATTAGTTGTGCTGAGATGAGGAGTGGTTTTCTCAACATGTTGATAAGATTGTGAATTGTATGGGTGTTCTTTTGCTCCGATTTTTCCAGTATAGGGATTGGTATTCCCTTTTGTACTCCAGTTATTATAAAAATTATGGTCTGGTGCTGAACGGTAGTGGGGCTGTACGTAGGTTCCATTACTTCGAAAGTATCCATTAACATGTACACTACTCCCTTTTGAAAATACACAAAAAGAGAATAGTGCTGTCAACAATAAGATAAAGTTAGTTAAGATTCTTATGTTTAACATTTTTATATAAACACCAATAAACAAGTACAATGAAACTTTGAGCATCTAATTTATTTAAATGCTATCATTTTCTTTAATCGGAATCATAGAGATATGTTTTCATTCATCATTTCTGCAACTACACTTCTTCTAAAACCTCTCTCATCCGCGATCTCCATTATTTTGGCTTCTCTCATGGCTTTGCTGCGCATTGCAGAAAGTATCGGCTTAAAGCTATGGTTGTTGCCCTGAATATTTAATGGCAGCGAAATGCTCGAAATTAACGTTTCCTCCAGTACCCACGGTTCTTCATTTGCTATCCAATATACTTTTGCATTCTTTTCCATCCACTGGTCCAGCCATTGCTCGCCAGGGTGAGTAAATGTCGTTCTGGTTCCCGAGCCAACCCGGCGGAGAGGGAAATTGCTTTCCGTCGCAAGTAATACGCCGAGCGTGCGTCTGAGCGTTGAACCTTCAGCATTGCCGCTGTAATGAGTTTTAATGCGGGTTTTAAGATTAGCGCGGCTGTTTGGTTTCCCCTTTTTGTCGGGCGAGATACCAACATAGAGCAGAGTGTACCCATCATGAGTCAAGCAACCTTCTGTTGGAACGCCGGGAGGGATTGCTTTGAACCACCAGAAATAGACGCCATTGATGGCGGGTACGGGCGTCGGTCGGCTCATAATCTCCGTTCTACTGTATGTTTTGTCAGGATAAAAATTAAACACTGATATACTCCGCACTGATTAATTCCGGGTATTTTATTGGATAATCATATGGGATTACTTGATTTGCTTAGGGGTAGATATGAGTTTGAGAGTGACGACGCAGCAGGTGGACACCTGGAAAAAGCGCATTCAGCGGGATGGTTTGAAAGGCTCTACCTACTTTTGCCACCAGGGCGGAAGTGTATGGGTTTCCGCATCAGCCGATCATCAGGCTATCTGTCAGAAAGTTTTAGGAAGAGATTCAGGAACAAGTTCTTTATCACATTATTTGCGCTGGGATGATGTCGACGCTGTTGCTTTGGTTGAATTGTTGCACGCGATTGAAACGGCTTAAGACGAAGATTTAGCAGCCGGGCTAAAGCGCTGTCGCCACTTTGTCGCCATGCATGGAAAAGTGGTTTTGTAAGTGATTGATTTAATGGGTGGTAAATTTCAGGCAACAAAAAACCCATCAACCTTGAACCAAAGTGGCGGGGTTGATGGGCTCCACAAATTGGGGGACATCAAAGAAAAGCAGTGGCAATAGTTATGACTGCCTCATATACGAAAAGTTCTGCGCATCGCAAAAATAATTGTGCGATGCGCCATCTTCAGAGTTATCCGAGTGCGGGCCAGATGATGATGATCAGCGTACCGGCGAGGGTCAGCAGGACGTTGGCGATAGCATAAGTGCCTGCGTAGCCCAGTGCCGGGATGTTGCTGCGCGCGGTGTCGCTGATGATTTCCATCGCCGGGGCGCAGGTGCGCGCACCCATCATTGCGCCGAACAGCATCGCACGGTTCATACGCAGGACGTAGGCGCCGAACAGGAAACAGATGACCACCGGCAGCAGGCTGACGATCAAACCGGCGACCAGCATCTGCCAGCCAACCGCGCCGAGACTGTGGCCGATGCCGCTGCCTGCACTTAAACCGACACCTGCCATAAAGACCATCAGGCCGAACTCTTTCACCATGTTTAGCGCGCCCTGCGGGATATAACCGAAGGTCGGGTGGTTGGCTCGCAGGAAGCCAAGCATAATCCCGGCGAACAGCAGACCGGCTGCGTTACCCACGCCGAAGCTAAAGTTGCTGAACTGGAAGGTGATCATCCCAATCATCAGGCCGACAATGAAGAAGGCGCAGAAGGCAAGCAGGTCGGTGACCTGGCTATGAATGGAGATAAAGCCGATGCGGTCGGCAACGGTTTTCACGCGTCGCGCGTCACCGCTCACCTGCAGCACGTCGCCTTTATTCAGCACGACATTGTCGTCAATTGGCATTTCAATCTGGCTGCGGATCACGCGGTTCAGGAAGCAGCCGTGGTCAGTCAGCTTGAGCTGCGCCAGACGGCGACCGACGGCGTTGTGGTTTTTCACCACAATCTCTTCTGTGACGATACGCATGTCGAGCAGGTCGCGGTCGAACACTTCTTTGCCGTTACGGAAGCTTGGGTCGAGACGTGCGTGCGCATCCGGGTAGCCGACCAGCGCAATATCATCGCCCATTTGCAAAACTGCATCCCCATCCGGGTTCGCAAGAATACCGTTGCGGCGGATACGCTCGATATAGCAGCCGGTCTGGCGATAAATCCCCAGCTCGCGTAGATTTTTACCGTCGGCCCAGGCGACCAGTTCCGGCCCGACGCGATAGGCGCGAATAACAGGCAAATAGACTTTACGTTTGGTGTCGGTGTCCAGGCCGCGCTCACGAGCGATTTGCTGGGCGCTGGTCTGAAGATCCTGATGCTGTAATTTAGGCAGATAACGTGCGGCGACGATCAGGCTCACCAGCCCGATCAGATAGGTGAGGGCGTAGCCGAGGCTCAGGTGATCGAGTGCTAAAGAAAGCTGACTGCCCTCCATGCCGGAGTGGCGCAACGTATCGCCTGCGCCAACCAGCACCGGTGTCGAGGTCATCGAACCGGCGAGCATCCCCGCCGTTAACCCGATATCCCAGCCAAACAGTTTACCCAGCCCTAACGCAATCACCAGCGCACTGCCAACCATCACCAGCGCCAGCATCAGATAATTTTTGCCGTCGCGGAAGAAAATTGAAAAAAAGTTCGGCCCGGCTTCCACACCCACGCAAAAAATAAACAGCATAAAACCGAGATTGAGCGCATCCGTGTTAATGCTGAAATGCTGCTGGCCTAATAATAATGAGACCACTAAAACGCCAATGGAATTACCAAGTTGAACTGAACCCAGGCGTAATTTACCCAGACACAGTCCCAGTGCCAGTACAACAAATAATAACAGGATGTAATTCCCATTTAACAAATCTGCGACGTTTATATTCACGGAGGCTAACTTCTTGTTTACCGTTAAGCTGTTGAAAGGATGGGGGATTTAGGCTACTGTTTTAACCCGTATGAGTGCAGGGATTACCCCTTTCGCCCATACAGAATATATCCCACAGAACAATAACTGGCCGATAGTCTAATCGTATTAGATATCCAGGGCCAGAAAAGATCGCGTAACAACGTATGAGCTTTGGCAAGGAATGCCACATTGCATTATCTGACTGGGCGTCCTCTGGACGATTGTGTATTCGATAGTGATGGAGTCAGGAGGATTTTTGAACATAAAGCGGAACTGGGCAGGCGTCGTCTGCTGTTTTCTACTGTTTATCGCGGTTTGCCTTTCGTTAGCATTCCACGTGAAGGGCGCATTCAGAACGTCAGGTCATCCTGAGCTGGGTTTGCTGTTTTTCATTTTACCCGGCGTGGTGGCGAGCTTTCTCTCTCGCGGGGGAGAAGTGGTGAAGCCGTTGATCGGTGCGATGCTGGCAGCACCGCTGTGTCTGGTGTTGCTGCGCCTGGTTTTTGTCTCGTCGCGCTCCCTGTGGCAAGAGCTGGCGTGGCTGATGAGCGGGATTTTCTGGTGTGCGTTGGGCGCGCTAAGTTTTATGTTTGTGCGCAGTCTTTTTCATCGTGCACGGCACAAATAAAAACGCCCTCCTGAGAGGGCGCTTGTCGCTTACTGGGCTGCAAAAAGTCCCAGATTTTCTTTCGCGTAGGCTTCGAAATCGGTAAAGCCGCCAATGTGCGTCTGATCGAGGAAAATCTGCGGTACGGTTTCAACCGGTTTACCCACGGTTTTTTCCAGATCGGCTTTGCTGATGCCTTCCGCGTGAATGTCCACGTAGCGGAAGTTAAAGTCATCACGCTCGGCGGTCAGTTTTTCTGCCAGTTCTTTAGCGCGCACGCAGTAAGGGCATCCCGGACGTCCAAAAATCACTGCAAACATATCTCTCTCCTCAAAACGTAAGCCTAACGGCGAATGTCGCTTAGTGTGCCCGATAACACTTGCTGATGGAAAGCAGGTTTTACCTGTCGCTTTAATACTTACAGGCTATGTTTCGCCAATTACATCACACTTTTCTTTGCCTATACTGGCAGTCATTCCGCGTACAGACAGAGAAAAGAGAGACCTAATGACGCCGACGATTGATGTGATTCGCGCCCACCGCTCCATCCGCCATTTTACCGATAAGCCGATTAGCGACGCCGAGCGTGAGGCAATAGTGGACAGCGCGAGAGCCACCTCCAGCTCAAGCTTCTTACAGTGCACGTCGATTATTCGCGTCACCGACCCGGCTATGCGCGAACAGTTTGTCCCGCTGACGGGCGGACAACCACATGTGGCGCAGGCGGCGGAATTTTGGGTGTTTTGCGCCGACTTTAACCGCCATCTGCAAATTTGCCCTGAAGCCGAGCTTGGGCTGGCGGAACAGCTGTTGCTGGGCGTGGTCGATACCGCGCTGATGGCGCAGAATGCTCTCACGGCGGCGGAATCTCTCGGATTAGGTGGCGTTTATATCGGCGGGCTGCGCAATAACATAGACGCCGTAACCGAACTGCTTACACTGCCAAAGCACGTGCTGCCGCTGTTTGGTCTGTGCCTAGGCTGGCCTGCGGATAACCCGGATCTCAAGCCGCGTCTGCCTGCGGCAATGCTGATGCATGAAAATCACTACCAACCGGTGGATGCAGACGTTCTTGCGCAGTATGACGAAGAAATCGCCAGTTACTATCTGTCGCGTGGCAGCAATACCCGCCGTGATACCTGGAGCGATCACATTCGCCGCACCATCATTAAAGAAAACCGTCCGTTTATTCTCGACTATTTGCATAAACAGGGCTGGGCTGTACGATAAGCCCATTCATCCTGTGCCAGCCTGCGTGTATGATACGCAGGCTGTTATCGAGTCTTTAGAGAGGTGCAGGGTGAAAATTGCCATTTTGTCCCGGGATGGAACGCTCTATTCGTGTAAACGTCTGCTTGAGGCAGCCAATAAGCGTGGCCATCTGGTTGAAATCCTCGATCCGCTGTCGTGCTATATGAACATCAGCCCGGCGGCGTCCTCTATTCACTACAAAGGCCGCCATCTGCCGCACTTTGATGCGGTTATTCCCCGCATCGGCTCGCAAATTACCTTTTACGGCACTGCTGCACTGCGTCAGTTTGAGATGCTCGGCAGCTATCCCCTGAATGAATCCGTCGCCATTACCCGCGCGCGCGACAAGCTGCGCTCCCTGCAACTGCTCGCTCGTCAGGGGATCGACCTGCCCATTACCGGCATTGCCCATTCCCCGGACGACACCAGCGATCTGATTGATATGGTCGGCGGCGCGCCTCTGGTGGTGAAACTGGTCGAAGGCACGCAGGGCATCGGTGTGGTGCTGGCCGAAACGCGCCAGGCCGCAGAGAGCGTGATTGATGCTTTTCGCGGACTGAACGCCCATATTCTGGTGCAGGAATATATCGAAGAGGCAAAAGGCCGCGATATCCGCTGCCTGGTGGTGGGCGATGAAGTTGTGGCAGCCATTGAACGCCAGGCCAAAGACGGCGATTTTCGATCGAATCTGCACCGTGGCGGCGTGGCGCGTATCGCGACTATCAGCGAGCGCGAACGTGAAATCGCGATTAAGGCGGCGCAAACACTGGGGCTGGATATTGCTGGCGTGGATATTTTGCGGGCGAATCGTGGCCCACTGGTAATGGAAGTCAACGCCTCGCCAGGTCTTGAAGGCATTGAAAAAACCACAGGAATTGATATTGCAGGTAAAATGATCTCCTGGATCGAACGTCAGGCCACGCCGGGCTTTTGCCTGAAAACGGGTGGTTAGAACTGTCATTTTTGCGTAATCTAGACGAAGTTTTTTGATGAGGCTGCACTGCTATGGATATGGACTTACAGATCGTTCCCACGCTGGATACATTGCGCCAATGGCTCGATGATGCAGGTATCTCTTATTTTGAGTGTGATTCCTGTCAGGCGCTGCACCTGCCGCATATGCAAAATTTCGACGGCGTGTTCGATGCCAAAATCGATCTGATCAACGACGTTATCCTTTTCTCGGCGCTGGCGGAGGTCAAGCCCTCGGCATTGCTGGCTCTGGCCTCTGATTTGTCAGCCATAAATGCCGGTTCTTTGACGGTGAAAGCATTTCTCGATATACAGGATGATAATCTGCCAAAGCTGGTGGTTTGCCAGTCTTTATTCTCTGGTGCGGGGGTATCGTTTAAGCAGTTTTCCTGGTTTATGCGCCTGAGCGAAGAGCAGATTTCTATGGTCATGCTCGAAGCCAGTGCACACCATCTACTCTTTACGACAGAAGAGGATATGGAGAATAACGATCCACGCGAGTCTTTTTTGCACTAGGCCTTTCTGACATTCACGCAGTCGCTGCCAGAGCGGCTGCGTAACACCATTTTATTCTGCTGTTAACCTTTCATTAAAGAATTATTCACCTCCCTGAAGGCCGTTTCGGCTTATCACATAGACAGATTCTGCATAAAAAATTGATAAAAGGCGTTTTTTAATTTGGGCTATAGCCTGGGGCACGGGCTACAGTTATTCTTGCGGAGCTTAAAAAAGCGAGCGGAAACTGACTCAAATATTTTTCTTATGCGTCAGGCAGATCGACAAAATATGCATGATTCTTGCATATCATCAATTGCATGGTTTTAGTTCGTTTGTTAACAACAGTTAACGAGCTTTCATAAGGAATAACGATATGATCGCCTTGAATAAAAAATGGTTATCGGGTCTGGTTGCGGGTGCTCTGATGGCTGTCTCTGCCGGTACGCTCGCTGCGGAACAAAAAACGCTGCACATCTATAACTGGTCTGATTATATCGCGCCGGACACGGTGGCGAATTTCGAAAAAGAGACCGGCATTAAGGTGGTCTACGACGTCTTTGACTCCAACGAAGTGCTGGAAGGTAAACTGATGGCGGGCAGCACCGGTTTTGACCTGGTCGTCCCGTCAGCCAGCTTCCTGGAGCGTCAGCTCACCGCCGGTGTGTTCCAGCCGCTGGATAAAAGCAAACTGCCGAACTGGAAAAACCTCGATCCTGAACTGCTGAAACTCATTTCCAAACACGACCCGGAAAACAAATTCGCCATGCCGTACATGTGGGCGACCACGGGTATTGGCTATAACGTCGATAAAGTGAAAAAAGCGTTGGGTGCAGACGCGCCGGTGAACAGCTGGGATCTGGTGCTGAAACCGGAAAATCTGGAAAAACTGAAAAGCTGCGGCGTCTCCTTCCTCGATGCACCGGAAGAGGTGTTTGCCACCGTGCTGAACTACCTCGGTAAAGATCCGAACAGCACCAAAGCGGACGACTACACCGGCCCGGCGACCGATCTGCTGCTGAAGCTGCGCCCGAACATTCGCTACTTCCACTCCTCACAGTACATCAACGATCTGGCTAACGGTGATATCTGCGTGGCCATCGGCTGGGCGGGTGACGTCTGGCAGGCAGCGAACCGGGCGAAAGAAGCCAAAAATGGCGTGAATATCTCCTATTCGATTCCGAAAGAGGGGGCGATGGCGTTCTTTGACGTCTTTGCGATGCCTGCGGATGCGAAAAACAAAGACGAAGCCTATCAGTTCCTGAACTATCTGCTGCGTCCTGACGTGATTGCCCACATCTCTGACCACGTCTTCTACGCCAACGCCAACAAAGAAGCGACGCCGCTGGTGAGCGCTGAAGTACGCGACAATCCGGGGATTTACCCACCGGCTGACGTGCGCGCAAAAATGTTCACCCTGAAAGTACAAGATCCGAAAATCGACCGTGTGCGTACTCGCGCATGGACGAAGGTGAAAAGCGGTAAATAACAGCCGTTATGTGCGCCGGGCTGGCCTCACGCAGCCCGGCGAAGCGCACTGTTCCGGTGCGTTTGCACTATTTTAGATTTTGCCGGAGAGCACCCCGTGAACGAAACCATCCCCCGCCCGCAGGCGAAAACCCGTAAAGCGCTGACTCCGCTTCTCGAAGTCCGTAATCTGACCAAATCTTTCGACGGCCAGCACGCCGTGGACGATGTCAGCCTCACCATTTATAAAGGCGAAATTTTTGCGCTACTGGGCGCTTCCGGCTGTGGAAAATCTACGCTGCTGCGCATGCTGGCCGGTTTTGAACCTCCGACGGCCGGACAAATTATGCTGGATGGTGTCGATCTCTCCCGCGTTCCGCCGTACGAGCGCCCGATTAATATGATGTTCCAGTCCTACGCGTTGTTTCCCCACATGACGGTGGAGCAGAACATTGCCTTTGGGCTCAAGCAGGACAAGCTGCCGAAAGCAGAAATCGCCGCACGCGTTGCGGAAATGCTGAGCCTGGTGCACATGCAGGAGTTTGCAAAACGCAAACCGCATCAGCTTTCTGGCGGTCAACGTCAGCGTGTGGCGCTGGCGCGAAGCCTGGCGAAACGGCCAAAACTGCTGCTCCTCGACGAACCTATGGGGGCGCTGGATAAGAAATTACGTGACCGAATGCAGCTCGAAGTGGTGGATATCCTCGAGCGCGTCGGCGCGACCTGCGTGATGGTAACGCACGACCAGGAAGAGGCGATGACGATGGCCGGACGTATCGCGATCATGAATCGCGGGAAGTTTGTGCAAATCGGCGAACCAGAAGAGATTTACGAGCATCCGACCACCCGCTACAGCGCGGAGTTTATCGGCTCAGTGAATGTCTTCGAAGGGCTGCTGAAGGATCGCCAGGACAACGGACTGGTGATTGACTCGCCGGGGCTGGTGCATCCGCTCAAAGTTGACCCGGACGCATCGATTGTCGATAACGTTCCGGTTTACGTGGCGCTGCGCCCGGAAAAAATCATGCTCTGCGACGAGCCGCCAGCCGATGGCTATAACTTTGCCGTCGGGGAAGTGGTCCACATTGCGTATCTCGGCGATCTCTCGATCTACCACGTGCGCCTCAAAAGCGGGCAGATGATCAGCGCTCAGTTGCAAAATGAACACCGCTACCGGAAGGGGCTGCCGACCTGGGGCGACGAAGTGCGTCTGTGCTGGGATGCGGACAGTTGCGTTGTGCTGACGGTATAAGGAGCGGCTATGAGTACACTTGAACCACCGGCCCGCGTCCAAAAACCGGGCGGGTTCGCGCAGTGGCTGACGCGCATGCAGATGGCGCACGGTCGCAAGCTGGTGATTGCCATGCCATACGTGTGGCTGATCCTGCTTTTCCTGCTGCCGTTCCTGATCGTTTTCAAAATTAGCCTCGCGGAAATGGCGCGAGCAATCCCGCCGTACACCAATCTGATGGAGTGGGCCGACGGGCAGCTGTCGATCACGCTTAATCTCGGCAATTTCCTGCAGCTCACGGACGATCCACTCTATTTCGAAGCGTATCTGCAATCGTTGCAGGTGGCGGCGATCTCGACGATCTGCTGTCTGGCGATGGGCTATCCGCTCGCCTGGGCGGTGGCACACAGCAAACCGTCAACGCGCAACATTTTGCTGCTGCTGGTGATTTTGCCGTCCTGGACCTCGTTCCTGATCCGCGTTTACGCCTGGATGGGAATATTAAAAAACAACGGCGTGCTGAATAACTTCCTGATGTGGCTGGGCGTTATCGATCAGCCGCTGACGATTTTGCACACCAACCTGGCAGTCTATATCGGGATTGTGTACGCCTATTTACCGTTCATGGTGCTGCCGATTTATACGGCATTAACGCGTATTGATTACTCGCTGGTGGAAGCTTCGCTGGATCTCGGCGCGCGCCCGCTGAAAACCTTCTTCCAGGTGATCGTGCCGCTGACCAAAGGCGGGATTATCGCCGGTTCGATGCTGGTCTTTATCCCGGCGGTGGGCGAGTTCGTGATCCCGGAACTGCTCGGCGGCCCGGACAGCATCATGATTGGTCGCGTGCTGTGGCAGGAGTTCTTCAATAACCGCGACTGGCCGGTGGCATCGGCGGTGGCGATTGTGATGCTCCTCCTGCTGATCGTGCCGATCATGTGGTTCCATAAACATCAGCAAAAACAAATGGGAGGGAACGGATGAACAACTTACCGGTCGTGCGCTCCCCGTGGCGTATTCTGATTCTGGTGCTCGGCTTTACCTTTCTCTACGCGCCGATGCTGATGCTGGTGATTTACTCGTTTAACAGCTCAAAACTGGTGACGGTCTGGGCGGGTTGGTCGACGCGTTGGTACGGCGAACTGTTCCGCGACGATGCGATGATGAGCGCGGTAGGGCTGAGTCTGACGATTGCTGCCTGCGCGGCAACGATGGCGTCGATTCTTGGCACTATTGCAGCGATGGTGATGGTGCGTTTTGGTCGTTTCCGCGGCTCGAATGGCTTTGCGTTTATGATCACCGCCCCGCTGGTGATGCCCGATGTGATCACTGGTCTGTCGCTGCTGTTGCTGTTCGTCGCCCTGGCGCACGCCATCGGCTGGCCGGCGGATCGCGGGATGCTGACCATCTGGCTGGCGCACGTCACGTTTTGTACCGCTTACGTGGCGGTGGTGATTTCGTCGCGCCTGCGCGAACTGGATCACTCCATCGAAGAGGCGGCGATGGATCTCGGCGCAACGCCGCTGAAGGTCTTCTTCATCATCACGCTGCCGATGATCATGCCTGCCGTGATTTCCGGCTGGCTGCTGGCGTTTACCTTGTCGCTGGACGATCTGGTGATCGCCAGCTTCGTCTCCGGACCGGGAGCGACCACGTTGCCGATGCTGGTTTTCTCCAGCGTGCGCATGGGTGTGAATCCAGAAATCAACGCCCTGGCGTCAATCATTCTGGGCGTGGTCGGCGTTGTCGGTTTCATCGCCTGGTATCTAATGGCGCGGGCGGAAAAACAGCGTGTGCGTGATATCCAGCGTGCAAGACGCGGCTGAAGCATTTAAAATTCTCAGTGAAGTGCCGCGCCTGTCGCGGCACTGTTTTTCAGGGAAGTAAAAACAGTGGGATTTTTTCGCAAATCACGACATTCGCATGCGCGCCTGAATGTTCCTGCTCTGGTGCAGGTGGCTGCGCTCGCCATTATTCTGATTCGCTGCCTGGATTTGCTGATGCTGTTTAACATGCTCGGCGTGCGGGGTATTGGCGAGTTTATCCATCGCAGCGTGCAGACATGGAATCTGACGCTGGTCTTTTTCGCAAGCCTGATGCTGGTTTTCGTCGAGATCTACTGCGCGTTTTCGCTGGCGAGAGGGCGCAACTGGGCGCGCTGGGTGTATCTCCTGACGCAGGTCATTGCGACGGGTTATCTGTGGGCTGCCTCAATTGGCTACGGCTATCCCGAGCTGTTCAGCATTGCCGGGGAATCGAAGCGAGAAATTTTCCGCTCGCTGGTGATGCAGAAACTGCCTGACCTGCTGGTGCTGTTCCTGTTATTCATCCCGGCTTCCAGTCGACGCTTCTTCCGTCTGCAATAATGTGTATACACTTCATCATTCAAGCTGCCTCCGCCTTGATGCAACTTGAATGATTTTGTGTATAATCGCAGCCCCTCAATTTTTAAGGTTTTCCTATGCAGTGCGCACTCTATGACGCCGGTCGCTGCCGCTCCTGTCAGTGGATAGAACAGCCGGTTTCCCAACAACTCGCCACCAAAATGGCCGATCTCCAGCAGTTGCTTGTGGAGCATCCGGTGGCGGAGTGGTGCGCGCCTGTTAGCGGCCCGGAGCAGGGTTTTCGCAATAAAGCTAAAATGGTGGTCAGCGGCAGTGTCGAACGACCGCTGCTGGGCATGTTGCAGCGCGACGGCACGCCGGAAGACTTGACCGATTGTCCGCTCTATCCCGCCACCTTTGAGCCGGTCTTCGCCGCGCTGAAGCCCTTTATCGCTCGCGCCGGTCTGACGCCTTACAACGTCGCCCGCCAGCGCGGTGAGCTGAAATATCTTCTGCTGACCGAAAGCCAGCTCGATGGCGGCATGATGCTGCGCTTTGTGCTGCGTTCGGAAACCAAGCTAGAACAACTGCGCGCCGCGCTGCCGTGGCTGCAACAGCAGCTGCCGCAGCTGAAACTGATTACCGCCAATATTCAGCCGGTGCACATGGCGATCATGGAAGGGGAGAAAGAGATTTTCCTCACCGAACAGCATGCGCTGGCAGAGAATTTCAACGGCGTGCCGCTGTGGGTCCGCCCGCACAGTTTCTTCCAGACCAATCCGGTCGTTGCCAGTCGTCTCTATGCCACCGCGCGTGACTGGGTGCAGGCGTTAAATATCGATCATATGTGGGATCTGTTCTGCGGAGTGGGGGGTTTTGGCCTGCACTGCGCCACGCCAAACATGAAGCTGACCGGAATAGAAATCTCCGCTGAGGCCATTGCCTGTGCAAAACAGTCAGCCGCCGAACTCGGCTTAACGGATCTGCACTTCCAGGCGCTGGATTCGACACAGTTTGCTACCGGGCAAGGAAGTGTGCCGGATCTGGTGCTGGTCAATCCGCCGCGCCGCGGGATTGGCAAAGCGCTCTGCGACTATCTGAGCCAGATGGCGCCGAAAACCATTATCTATTCCAGCTGTAACGCACAGACGATGGCGAAAGATATCGCCGGGCTGCCGGGCTATCGCGTCGAGCGGGTGCAGCTTTTCGATATGTTCCCGCATACGGCGCACTATGAAGTGCTGACGCTTCTGGTTCGTTTGTAAGAAATGCCGGGTGGCGAGGTAAAAGCAAAATGGTCACGGCAGTGACCATTTTTAGTGTTTTCTCCCTCTCCCCGTGGGTGTACGGTCCGGGGACATGGTAGACAGGTGTTCGGGGACATGGTGAACACTATTTAACATCCTTTACCCATGGTGATCGACTTTTTCTTCAGGTCGATCACCCCCACTTTCGTGCTGTACCAC
>NZ_JAENMQ010000011.1:0-175693 GCF_016771845.1 Lelliottia jeotgali
ACCACCGAATATTTGATATTCGAGAGGTTCCCCATACAAATCTTGAACTGTTCATTTTCCTATCATCTTGATAGTAATTGTATATTTTTTTATTCGAGAGCTTTGAGAGACAAAAGTGTTGGGGTAATTTGGGCTGACTTCAGAGGTGTTTTCCCCTACCTTATCGCCGGGATAGCTATCGGAAGTATAATTTATGGTTACCAGCCCACGACGTTACTTGATCGGTATGCAGGACCGGCAAATCCTTTTGCCATTCCTGTTGCGACAATTATTGGTGTGCCCCTTTATATCCGGGCTGAAGCGGTTATTACTCTGGCGGCTGCATTACTGGCCAAAGGGGTGGGGGCCGGAACGGTTCTTGCTCTTGGCATCGGCAGTGCAGGTGCCAGCCTGACGGAACTGATCCTGTTGCGCGCCCTTTTCAGGTTCAGGCTGCTGGCAGCATTCGTGCTGGTCATTATTTCGATGGCGATAATGGCAGGCTACACAGCTTATCTCTTTTTCTGAACAACCCGTAAATGCGCCCCTGGACATTACTGCTGTCAGATTTGAAGGATTGCTATATTTGAAGATTCCATTATTCTGGAAATACAGATTAAGGAGGTGTTATGGATATTGTGAAGGCGGCAGATGCACTGAAGGAGCTGGGTCATCCGACCCGGCTCGGCATCTTCAAGGAACTGGTTAAATTTGGATATACAGGCTTGCCTGTCGGGGAGTTACAAAAGCGTCTCGATATCCCGGCGTCGACGCTAAGCCATCACCTGTCTGCCTTGTTGTCTGTGGGGCTTATACGCCAGGAAAGGCAGGGGCGCACTCTGTACTGCCAGCCACAGTATGAACAACTGAGCCAGATTGTCGGATTTTTGCTGGATGAGTGTTGCATGGGCAGCGCAGCCAGTGTTTCAACAGTTACATCAACCCGTGAGTAAAACCAGCAATGAACAAATTGAATGACAGCCTGCCAAATATCATCCCTGACATTTTCAGCGTGCCGGATTTTACTGATAACCCAGTATCTGAAACTCCAGGGTATGCACCGCGTATTTTGATGTTGTATGGATCTGTACGTGAACGTTCTTACAGTCGCCTGGCTACGGAGGAAGGCGCACGCCTGCTCACCGCCATGGGGGCTGAAGTCCGTATTTTTTGTCCGTCAGGGCTTCCCCTGCCAGATGATGCTCCGGATACCCACCCGAAAGTTGCCGAGCTCCGTGAACTGGTGCGATGGTCGGAAGGGATGGTGTGGTGTTCCCCTGAACGTCATGGGGCAATGACCGGGATTATGAAAGCACAGATAGACTGGATCCCACTGAGCGAAGGAGCTGTACGTCCTTCCCAGGGGAAAACGCTGGCGGTGATGCAGGTCAGCGGTGGCTCTCAGTCCTTTAATGCGGTAAACCAGATGCGTATTCTTGGCCGCTGGATGCGAATGTTCACTATCCCGAATCAGTCATCAGTCGCCAAAGCCTGGCAGGAATTTGATGAAGAAGGCAGGATGAAGCCCTCAGCCTATTACGACAGGATCGTGGATGTGATGGAAGAGCTGATGAAGTTTACGTTGCTTACCCGGGTAAGAACGGCCTGCCTGGTTGACCGCTACAGTGAACGTAAGGAAAGTGCAGAGGCACTTTCCGATAGGGTAAACCAGCGCAGCATATAGCGCTTAAGGTTTACTGAAGATATCTGATTTCTTTCAGGGAGGGTGCTCCCCGAAATAATCTTTCCGGATGTAGAGAAGTGCTTCAGCCAGAGGGTATGTCCGGAAGCGTTGCATCACCAACACCAAGAGTGCGTTGCAGTATTACTGTATCAAGCCAGCGGCCGTGCTTAAAACCCACGGATTTGAATGTCCCCGTATGGCTGAAACTGGCGGAACGGTGCAGTGCAAGAGAGGCGATATTTTCACTGTTACCCACTACCGCGACAAGCTGGCGAAAACCATATTCCTCTGCCCATGACACTACACGTGACAATAACACCGTTCCGATCCCTCGCCCTTGTAATGCAGGGGCTATGTATATGGAATCTTCCAGAGTGAACCGGTATGCACATCTTTCACGGTAAAGTGAAAGGTAACAATAACCCAGAACCTTTCTATTCTCTATCGCGACAAACCACGGAAGTCCGGCAGCATGTATCTTTTTTGCCGGGCAGTCATTTCTGCGACATCGGGTGGCTCTGTTTCAAAAGTGGCTGTGCCATGCGATACATGCCAGGCGTATATCTGTTGAATCGCGGAGATATGTCTTTCATCTGCTTCCGTTATTTCCATCTATAACTCCCTGCAGGATAAGAGCAAAAGCCTACCTCATTGAAAACACTTCAGACATAGTGAAATACTTATCACCCCTATAAGTAAATATTTTATCCGGATAATCGTGTCATCCTTCATTCAACTGAGTTTACAATTATAGCGATTCTGTATGGTCTTCACTGGTTTTATAAAGTACCTGTATTTTGCATACCTGCGAAAGGCTGTAACCAGGGCTCCGTTTGGGAAACGAAAATTATTGTACGGTAAGCCTGTTTTTTAATCAGGTAGGAGCTGACGTGCAGCTTTGAGCGAGAAGCGGAAATTGGCGTTATATGCTTGGGGCGATCAAGAACATCATTGGAATGAAAGATGCCGCTTTCGCGGCATTGTGTTCTGATTTCAGGTAGGGCAATAGGGTGCTCTATTTGGGGAAGTTATAAACCCACTTTCATAATGGTATACGGAGATTCAGTGAAACCACATCGCCCATAAGCTCGAATCGCACGACTGTTATCTCCGTGGACATTTAAGCGAGGCTCCAGTGCCTTTTCTGATTTGGCTTCTTTTGTAAGATGTTTGATGAGCTCATCAGCTAATCCCATCCCACGAGGCTCCGGGGCGATATAAAAAATTTGAATCCACCAGTAGTCATTACCATAGAAATCACTCCATTCTTTTACGACAGAGGTATTGGCAATCACCGTTCTTGAAGAATCTTCCATGACCCAATATTTTGAACGTGGGTTTTCACTAAACGCTGACGAAACACCACGCTCTACAGCAACAAGATCAATCACTGAACCTTCTGATTCTTGTGCTGCCTGAATGGTGAATTCGATGATTGTATTGATATCGTCAGACGTAACTGGCCGAATAAAGTAGTTCATAAGTCTGGCTCTCATTTACGTTGCTGCTATACGAATCGCGCAATACACTACATCAAATCTTGTTCAAAGTCCGCTCCATACAGAAGGCGGACATTCTCTCGGCGCAGGAGGCCTGCTAAGAGCCTGAACGGGCATTTCCAACAGCGCAGGAGCACACGGTAATGGATATAAACTGGTCTTCGGTTGTCCCCACTCTGGTCGGTGGCATTCTGGCCATTAGTGGTGCGATTCTCGCTCAGATCTATATCAAGCATAAGGAGAAAGAGACCAAAAAAGAGCAGATGGATTCAGACAGACGGCTTTTGGGTGCGCTACTTAGCGTGCGTCTGGAAACCTGGATGTCCTCCTGCTCTGTTGCCGCAGCTGACCGGCATGATCCTGTAACGCAATATTACTACGACCAGCTGGAGTTAACGTCGGTTGGCCCCTTTGTTCTTGACGATATTAAGGGGAACTGGTTAACACTGAGCCCGAAACTGATAAAAGAGATCCATGAACTCCCGGTGAAGCTGGAGCAGACAAACGATGAAATTTATAAGTATGCAAAAGCCACCAGGGATTCGTCCAAGCAGAGGTGGGGCGACTTTTTAATCCTGCGGGCAGAATCATATCATCACCTGTCAGGTCAAATCAGTGTAGTTTGCTCTCAGCTATATAATGAAACGGGCATGGGAATATCATCGTTTTTTCCCGGTCATTCACCGAAAAACGCATCACCTGAAAAACGGCTCTACACGCAATGGCTACGTTGGTGGCTCCCAAGCGGTGCCTTTGGGGTGCTTATTATCGCTTTGCTGATTTATGTCCTCGACCCGGGGCTGGAATCCCGTATCAATCAGGGGCACTACTGGGCAGACTGCATGATTGCCCGCCATAACCTGGACGGTGGAATGTTTACGGAAAATCAGCATGTACTGAAGTGCGGTAACCGCTTATTGCATTTAAGCTATCGCATATAAGTTCTGGTATATGTCGTGCGTCGTCACGTTTTAGTTCTGGCGTCAGGGTATACCCTTATGCGAGAACCAATTTTGTTAAAAATACCGCACAAAATAATTTATAAGGAAACTATATGGCACGGAGGCAGATCCTTTCGCTGTCGGAAAGAGAATCATTACTGGCATTCCCAGACGATGAGTTAACGCTGACCAGAATGGCGTATTTCAGTGAACATGACCTGGCGCTTATTGGTGCTCATCGTAAACCCGCCAGCCGTTTTGGTTTTGTCGTCCTTCTTTGCTATCTGAAAAATGTTGGCTTTGCTCCGGATAAAAAAATTTCCCCCGCTGATGCGCTGCTTAAACATATAGCCAGCAGGCTAAAACTCACCGGGGATCTCTGGTCAACTTACCTTTCCGGCAGGGATACCTCCCGGCGTGAACATTTAACCGAACTGTACCGCTATCTTGGCGTAAAGGCGTTCACCGGCAAAATACAGCAGGACTGTGTTACATACCTGCTGCCGATGGCGACGCGCACCGATAAAGGTATTCTCCTGGCCGAAGAGTTGCTGGTCTGGCTCCGGCAGAACAACGTGATAATACCCGCGATTGAAGTTGTGGAGCGAACCTGTGCGGAGGCCATGGCAGGGGGCGATAAAATCGCATTTCAGACCCTGAATGCCCCGTTAACTCCGGCTCACAGGGATGCTCTGGATCGTTTACTTGAGTCATCAGATAATCAGTCTTCCAGGCTGACATGGCTTCTGCAACCGCCGGGTAAAATAAATGGTAAGAACGTGCTGCAACATCTTGATCGGCTCAGTAGCATTGAATCGCTGGCATTACCGGAAGGTATAGATCGTAGCATTCACCAGAACCGGTTACTGAAACTGGCGCGGGAAGGCAGAAAGATGAGCAGTCGGGATTTGACTCGGTTTTCAGCAGCCCGGCATCATGCGATCCTGGTGCGCTTGCTGGAAGAAGCCAGAGCCACACTGACAGACGAAGTGATTGAACTGCATGAACGCCTGCTGAACAGTCTTTTCAGCAAAGCCAAAAGAACACAGGCTTAGCGCCTTCAGCAGACCGGCAAGCTGATCCAGTCCAAACTGAGGCAGTACATCGATGTCGGTCAGGCGCTGTCTGATGCCCGTGATTCCGGTGGCGATCCATGGCTCGCAATAGAAAACATACTTCCATGGCCTGAATTTGTCGCCAGTCTGGAGGAAACACGCCATCTCGCCAGAAAAAATAATTTTGACCCGCTGCATATTATTACTGAGAAATACAACACATTACGGAAATATGCCCCTCGCATGTTGTCCGCTTTACAGTTAGTCGCAACCCCGGCAGCGCAACCTCTGGCTGATGCGCTGGTTGTGATCAAGGATATGTACCGGAAGCAGTCACGTAAAGTTCCGGCGACAGCGCCGCTTGAGTTTGTCCCTGAAAGCTGGCGCAGGGTGGTTATTACACCTTCGGGTGTTGACCAGCAGTATTATGAATTTTGTGCGCTCAGCGAGCTTAAGGGGGCGTTGCGCTCCCGGGATATCTGGGTTAAAGGCTAACGCCACTACAAAAATTTTGATGATTACCTCATACCAGAAAAGGACTTTGACAAACTCACACCGGCGCTGCCACTGCCCGTATCTGCTGATTATCATGAGTACATTACCAGCCGTATGACCCTGCTTCAGTCCAGACTTGAAGAAGTCAATGCCATGGCTGCCCTTGGTGAACTGCATGATGTGGAAATTTCCGACAGGGGAGTAAAAGTCTCTCCGCTGGATAACTGCGTTCCGGTGCAGGTGTAACCGCTGGCGGAGCTGGTTTACAGCATGCTACCGCGCCCAAAAATTACGGAAATTCTCGATGAGGTTAACAGCTGGACGACGTTTACCCGACATTTTCCGCATATAAAAAATGACATTACCCGTCCCGATACCCGCCTGCTCCTCACCACCATTCTTGCGGATGGCATCAATCTTGGCCTGACCAAAATGGCTGAAGCCTGCCCCGGGATCACCAAATCCTCGCTCGAAGATATTCAGGCATGTTACGTCCGTGACGAAACCTATTCAGCCGCCCTTGCAGAATTGGTGAACGCGCAGGGAAAACGGCCGTTAGCGGCATTTTGGGGAGACGGGACAACCTCATCATCAGATGGACAGAATTTCAGAACAGGCAGCGCAGGCCGCTACGCAGGTCAAGTTAACCCGAAATACGGGCAGGAGCCCGGACGTCAGTTTTATACCCATATTTCGGATCAATACAGCCCATTTTACACCTGCATAATCAGTCGGGTCAGGGATTCAACACATGTGCTCGATGGCTTGCTGTACTACGAAAACGACCTGGAAATTAGGGAGCATTACACTGATACAGCGGGTTTCACCGATCATGTCTTTGCCCTGATACATCTGCTGGGATTTGCGTTCTATCCACGAATTAGGGATCTTCACGACAAGAAGCTGTTTATCAAAGGGAAAGCGGACCAATACCCGGCGCTTCAGTCACTGATATCAACAACCAGCCTGAATCTGAAAGAAATTGAAATTCACTGGCGTGAAGTGCTGCGCCTGGCGACCTCAATAAAGCAGGGAACCGTTCCTGCATCCCTGATGCTGAAAAAGCTTGCCAGCTACCCCAAGCAAAACGGACTTGCCAAAGCACTGAGAGAAATTGGCCGTATTGAACGAACTCTGTTTATGCTCGACTGGTTCCGCGATCCGGCACTTCGTCGGCGGGTACAGGCTGGACTGAATAAAGGAGAAGCCCGTAACGCGCTGGCGCGTGCAGTATTCCTGCACCGGCTGGGTGAAATAAGGGACCGAAAACCGGAAAATCAGAGCTACCGCGCCAGTGGACTGACGCAGCTGACGGCAGCTATCTCGCTGTGGAATACCGTCTATATGGAAAGAGCGGTCGAGGCCTTGAAGCGTAAGGTGATGAAGATCAACGAGCAACTGCTGTCGCATTTGTCCCCGCTAGGCTGGGAACACATCAATCTGACAGGCGATTATATCTGGAAGAGTAACCGGATACCGGCTTCCGGTAAGTTTCGTCGGCTGAGGCCAGATAAAGTAGAAAGGTCAAAAAACAACCTTAACGTACAATAATTTTCGATATCTAAACTGACCCCAGAAAGTAACGATCAGATCGCAGAGTAATTAGTAAAGCCTTTACTAATTACCAAAAAGCGACTCAATACGTGACAATGTCACCAAATCAACATTGATTTTTGTCTTCTTTTTACACTATGAGATTTAATTCGATGTAAATCTCATTCATTGACGTATGCTTACATATAACTTATTGAAAAACATCAATATCTCATACCCCTCCATTTCCCCCCGTCCGGACTCTTTGATTTGTGCCGGGATGTGTTAGATTTATGGTTAATAGTAAATAGTGAGGCAGTAACCAAAGGAGCGTTTGAGTGAAATCTATAATCCTGACACGCATAGTTTGTGCTGAAATTTAAATTTCTCGGGGATGGTTACAGTAGCTGCATTCCGCCGCTAAAAGTCTTGCCCCATGCAACGCAGCGGCCGGTTACGTATCCGGGAGAAGCAGGACGGAATGGCATTCGTCCCGTTCCTGAAAAATAAGAGGGTGATAAGTGATGGCTGAACAACTACTGAAGATACATTCGCGGGCCGAGCAGCTGGCAGCAATACGCGATACGGCAATGCAGAAATTTGAAGAGGGCATGCGGCTAATTGCAGAAGCGTCAACAATGGCCGGGGTCTGCCTCTTTAGCAGCGACATCATGAAGCCTAACGCTTTTGGCCTGCCGCAGTCTCTGAACGGGTCTATCGAGAGCGGCCGTAAATCGTTGGACAGAGTGACGTGGAATAAGCTGTTTAGTGAAACGGGGCTCGACCGGTGCTGGAACCACAAACAGCGCGAAGCGTTCAGCGTGTCACTTCGCACCGATCCCCCAATTGCCTCCATTTCGGTTATCCGTGCCACTCTGCGTGCAGCAGTTGCAAACCGACCACAGACCCTTGCTGATGGCTTTGTTGGCCTGTTGACCGAGCTGGACCGGGGGTTTATCCGTAATCGGCAGAAAACAACCATGCCATCACGTTTTGTTCTTCGCGGTGTATTCCAGCACACTGATCCGCTAACGCATAACGGGTATAATCCCGACAATCTTGTTTATATTCGGGACTTTGAGAATATCGTGTGCATCTGCACCGGGGTCAGTACGCCTGCCAATTGCGCCGATATGTCCGCTAGACTGACCACTCTGAGAACACAAGAAACTGCCGGTACGCTGGTTAACTCCCAAGGCTGGCGCTGCAAGCTGTTTCAGAACGGCAACGTGCATATCCACATTGATTCCCCATCATTGCTGAATGCCCTTAACGATCTCATCATCCTCTACTTTGCCGGTCAACTCCCGGCCGGAGAATCCGCATGACCTCAGAATTAGATCAGTCTCTTCCTCAGGAGCGTGACGCCGTAGGAAACAAAGTAAAGCAGCCTCGGAACACCGCCACTGGCATGCTTACCTACTTCAGTGCTATCGAGCGCCTTTGTGAAGAGAAAAGTATTTCGCCCGAGAACGTGGACCAGTTCTTTCGGGTACATTGGTTGAGAGATTCCGTCGGCGGTTCTTTCAAACGGGCCCAGGAAATGTTCCTGAAATATATCGAATACGTTGAAACGGTCCCAGAAGAAGCCCGCCAGCTGGCGATACCTAAAGGGATCACTACGGCGGTAGATGACCTGATGTCACTGATCACCTGGTATTACCGAATGAGCTATGAGGACATTCAAAGTGATAAAGTGAAAGAGCTGGTCTCCCACATCCAGGCGTTGCAAACAGACATTGGAAACCACGAAACCCGGCACCGTGAGCATGAAGAAGAGATCGTTCACCAGAAAAGCATCAATCGGCAGCTTTTTGAAAAACTGGAAAAATGCACTCTGTCGCTAAGTGACACCACTTTAAAATATGAGCAATCCCGGGATGAGAATCTCGCACTTGAGCAACAGAGAAACAAAATACAGTCCGAAGCAGATCGGCTTCAGCTGTCGTGTGACAATCTGACCAGTCAGCTGTCAGAACGTCGACATGATCTGGCCAGTCAGCAGGACTACCTCAAACAGCTGGTCAGCGAATCCCGCACCCAACAGGGTGAGATCAGCAGTCTTCGCAGTGAACGGAATACCCTGAAATCAACGGTAGTTGAGTTAAGCAACAAGTTAGAGACTGCGGCCACAGCGATGGCCACACTTAAAACTGAACATGCACGGGAGCTCGATGCAGCCCTCAAAAGTCATGCCCGGGCTGAAAGCCAGCTACGTGAGCTTGGTGAGCAATGTGAAACGGCAACTTCTGAGCTCGAAACGCTGAAAGGACATTACAGGGAGGCCCGAGTACAGAACGAAACCCTGTCGGGTCAGTTAAATGAGAAATCCGAGATTAATAAGGGTCTTGTCGAGGGCATGCTGACACTGAAAGAAGAGTTGTTCACTGCCAGTTCGCTGCTGACAGCAGAGAAAGCCATTTCGGCCAATCTGAAAGAGACTGTTGCCATGCTTTCCGGCGCTGCCACACCACGAGCTGTTAAGCCGGTAAAGAACGTAAAAGCGGGCAGCAAGAAGAGCGATAAGCCCTAAACCTGCAAACTCATCGCGATTTCCGCAAGAATAATGTCGTCACTGTTGAGTTTGGGGATAGGTCGAGGCTATACGCAATCAATGATGGTGGAAGCTGCCAGCTTTACCGATTTCTGATGAGTACTCATGAGGAGGCAAAATCCTGGATTTTCGATACAAACAGAGTTGTGCCTGCTGACCCAGAAAGTGCAGAGTACACTGAAGAAGCTGTCGTTATTGATCCTGATGAGCCATGGGCATTTTCATCCAGAGCGTCCAGGGAATGTATGTGGATAACCGGCCCCAGGAATAGCGATGAAGCATTAGCTGAAGCTGGCTGGGATTCCGGCGACATTTATGGCGCCTGACCATTAAAGCGATATTTCACATCCTGGTCTGTGTACGCTTCCAACCCTCACGGGAGATAGTAATTTGCCGGACATAATTGACGCCATCTATGAGTGGCGACGCTCAGGAAATAATTATTTAAGGTTAGCGGACGGCACATGGTATTGCCACTTTGTTCGCGAAGGTGTCGATGACTATCCTTATCGCTCCAGCCACTGGGTTGTGCGTATTGCAGGCGCGAAAGTAACTAGGGTATGCGAAGCCCATTACCAGCAGCGCTTGAAGCTTTTACCCAGCCTTCGAGTACACTGGCAACCAGTCGCCACTAAACTTGGTCGAGAATTTACCGATGCTGAGCTACTGAGACTGGATGAAGTACCAGACTTTCATGGATCTCATCAGTATGGATTTTTAACCTGACGATGAACGCCAAACGACAAAGTCAAACACAGAGAATGGCTACACACTTGGGCGAAAAAGTGCATTGGGAGGAAGAATTCTAAAGTGCATTGGGAGGAAGAATTCTGACATGCCGACTTAATAATCAGTGCGCATATTAAATTTAACACCCTTTAAAATCAATCGCTTATGCGCATAATGCTCGTTATGTTGAATCGGTGGGAAGTAGTCGAATTCTTCGTATATTGTCCAGGTTTGCGATAAACTAGCCATAACCCTGCTCTCTTCTGGAACTGCCCATGACTGACACTGATCTCCCGCAAGGCTTTAAAAAATGTAAATCCTGCCTCCAGGTAAAACCGTTTCCGGACTTTGGCAAAGAACTGAAAGGCAAGTTTGGCCTGAAGAGTAAATGCCGTTCCTGCATCAGCGACAAAAACAAAACCTACGGCGCTGGCCCGGGAGCTGACATTAAGAAGCATAATAATCAGGAATATCAGGCTCAACACGCTGCCGAACTGGCTAAGAAAAAACGGGTTAAGCGAGCCATGGAAAAATATGGCGAGAATTATGAGACTTACACTGCATCCATTGATGCTATGAAAGATCTGGAATAAGATTCCAGATCTTTCTGAGGCCTTTAGATAAAATACGTCAGGTGTATTAGCTCAGATTTGTCCTGACACACTTATGGTACAGATCTAAACCTAATCTGACAGGCAGCTCTGTGCCAGGTATAGTCATTCGAACCCTGAGGGTTACACTTTTAAGTGATTCAGGGTATGCGCTTACTGGTTACGAATATTGTGCCAGAATCATGTGATTTGATGATTGCCGCTTTGCTTTCGAGCCAGTAAGTGCTCCACGTTCGCTAACGAATACTCAGGGCATGCAGATAAACTGCTGACTATATTTCTTTCGAAGGGCGTGGAATGCATACCAATCCTCGGTTAAAAGGAGTTGGTGATGACTGCTATAGATCAGTTTGCTGCTCATGTTGGTCTGGACTGGGCGGATAAAAAGCACGATGTCTGCGTTCAGTTTAAAAACGGTGAGCGCACATTCCATGTGATTAACCATACGCCGGAATCGCTTGATACCTGGCTCAATGAGCTGCATCAGAAGGTCAAAGGCAGGATCGCTATCGCCCTTGAACTGAAGAAAGGCCCGGTCGTGTATGCTCTCCAGAAGTACCCATTTGTTACTGTCTTTCCTGTACACGCGTTATCATTGGCCCGCTATCGGCAGACCTTCTCGCCAAGTGGTGCGAAGGACGATCCGCAGGATGCCGAGCTGGCGTTAGATCTGATGCTTCGCTATCCCCAAAAGATAAAACCCATCGAACCCGACAATGCTGATATCCGTTTACTTCTACAACTAGTCGAGCAGCGCAGACTGCTGGTAGAAGACAAACGCCGCTTTGTTAATCGGCTCATTAACACGCTTAAGCAGTATTATCCTCAACCCCTGGAATGGTTCTCGCATCGGGACAGTGCATTGTTCTGTGAGCTCATAATCCGCTGGCCAAGCCTGCAACAGCTCAAGCGTGCCAGGAGTGATACCGTTCGTCATTTTATGAACGCAAGAGGTGGTCCCGCTGTAGCGTATACAGAACAGCGGGTTACAAGCATTGCGAACGCTATTCCCCTGACCACTGATAAAAGTGTCATCGAGGCGAACGCGCTAATGGCAACAGCTCTTGCATCGCAAATCAAACTTGTAGGTGAACTTATCAGAACCTACGACGAACGAATCGAATCGCTATTCGATACGCTGCCGGATGCAGAACTGTTCAAATCACTACCGGGCATGGGGCCCTGTATGGCCCCACGTATGCTTGCCGCACTGGGTGATAACCGCGACCGATTCAACAGCGCTGAGGAAATTCAAAACTACACAGGTATTGCACCGGTGACAGAACGAAGTGGCCAGAAATCCTGGGTTCACTGGCGATGGCAGTGTGCCAAGTTCGTCAGGCAAACCTTTGTCGAATGGGCTGCCAAGACGGTTAACTCATCATACTGGGCCAAGCTGTATTATCAGGGGCTGCGAGAAAAAGGAAAATCTCATCAATCTGCTATCCGGGCTCTGGCATTCAAATGGATAAGGATAATTTACCGCTGCTGGAAGACCAGAACCCGTTATGACGAAGCGAAATATTTGCTGGCACTGGAAGCGCGAAAATCCCCCTTATTGATGCCGTAAAAAGCTTGTCGAATGTCTCAGGGCGTGAAGCGGACGTTGTGACCTGCCCCCAGGATTAGATACAAGGCTCAGTTAGTAATGTCGGATCCTTCACTCTCAGAATTACCCTTTCTCAAGCTCGCTGCAAATTCAGACGGCGTCTGATAATTCAGCGTGGAGTGCGGGCGACATTCGTTATAATCCTGACGCCATTCGCTGATGGTTTTCCTGGCATGATTGACGTCGCTGAACCAGTGTTCATTCAGGCATTCATCGCGAAAGCGTCCGTTAAAACTCTCAATAAATCCGTTCTGCGTCGGCTTGCCGGGCTGGATAAGTCGCAGCAGCTCCACTCCATGCTCAAAGGCCCACTGATCGAGCGCTCGGCAGGTAAACTCCGGGCCCTGATCGGTTCTTATCGTAGCCGGATAGCCGCGAAACAGCGCAATGCTGTCCAGAATACGCGTGACCTGCACGCCTGAAATCCCGAAGGCAACAGTGACCGTCAGGCATTCCTTTGTGAAGTCATCGACGCAGGTAAGGCACTTGATCCTGCGACCAGTAGCCAGCGCATCCATGACGAAATCCATCGACCAGGTCATGTTGGGCGCCGCCGGGCGGAGCAGCGGCAGACGTTCTGTTGCAAGCCCTTTACGACGACGTCTGCGTTTAACGCCCAGCCCGTTCAGATGATAAAGGCGGTACACGCGCTTGTGATTAACCAGAAGCCCTTCACGGCGCAGTAACTGCCATATGCGGCGGTAGCCAAAACGCCTGCGCTCCAGTGCCAGTTCAGTAATGCGCCCTGATAAATGGGCATCAGCCGCCGGACGCTGAGCGTCATAGCGGCAGGTCGACAGGGACAAACCTGTGAGTCTGCAGGCACGACGTTGCGACAGACCGGTCGCATCACACATCAACACCACGACTTCGCGCTTCTGGTCTGTCGTCAGTACTTTCGCCCAAGAGCCACCTGAAGCGCCTCCTTATCCAGCATGGCCTCGGCGAGCAGCTTCTTGAGTCTGGCGTTCTCTTCCTCAAGCGACTTCAGGCGCTTAACCTCAGGCACCTCCATGCCGCCATACTTCTTACGCCAGGTATAAAACGTGGCGTCGGAAATGGCGTGCTTACGGCAGAGTTCACGGGCAGAAACTCCGGCTTCAGCCTCGCGGAGAATACTGATGATCTGTTCGTCGGAAAAACGCTTCTTCATGGGGATGTCCTCATGTGGCTTATGAAGACATTACTAACATCGCGGTGTATTAATCAACGGGGAGCAGGTCAAACTCACTATAATAATGAGCGAACCCATCAGGGAAAAATGTGCTGTAGGCGGACGCCAATGGATACATTACTTGATGGAAAACGCATCTGGGCTGATAAAAATTTAAGCCAGATGTAATCTGACAGACACCTGTATAAATAACCGGTAACTGTCAGATCAGGTCTGAGCTAATACATATCAAATAACGGGAAGTGGACATCATGAATATGCTACATATGCTTGATCGTAATACTCCGTCATTCATCTCTGCTCACTATCACGAAACCTTTTCTTTTTTGCCTCCTGCATCGCCTGATGCCTTCTTCGTCTGGACACCTCATTGGCACCAAATATAATAACAAAAGCAATTAATGCAATAACAATAAATAAAATAATCATTTGCCGTCCTTTTTCAGTTTTTTATCAATCTCACCCTCTTCCTTTTCAAGCGATTTTTTACGACGTTTTTCAAGATGGTCCGAAGCCTTTTTCCCTGCAAAAGCTGATGAAATAGCAGTCACTAATAACCCAACAGCGGCCAGGATGTTTTTACTTTGTGACAAGACCATATTCCTCGTTCAGAAATCTGTAGAAACCTTTATCTATATTGCCGTTATCGAAAGGTTCCCGGCCATAGACATCGATTAAAGTATTACGCAGTTTTTGTATCTGCGACTTTAAATCATCCACCGGCATTTCGCCAGAAGCGTACTCATACCTAAGCAGTTCAAGCGAGACAATCGTTTCGAGTTGGGCGGCATCAGCACCATTAAGATCTTTGCTTTGCCGCAAACGCTCAGCTGCTGCTGTTACTACAGCAGGCTCGCAAAAATCATCGGAGTCTTCAAAATGATAAAAGTTTTTTGTATTAGTGGCATGGTTTACTAAACGCATACAGTTTTTACCCAATAGTCAAAATTTGATTCGCTGTCATTAAGTACGGCAATAGATTTCTCGTAATGAGTCATGACCTGACGATGCTGTTTATGGACTATCAACACCGAGCGGGCACTGTTCCAGAGGAACGGACCGGCAATAAGGTAGTTCAGCTTTCCGGTTCGTCCAAGAGTTCCTGTTACCAGCAGAAGCATCTGTATAATAAGAGCAGTGCCATAAGCTATCACCGCAAGTTGCGTCTTATGTAGCTCTTTTTCATCTTCCGGAGTATCCAGTCCCCTATGGGCAAAAGCGCCATAAGAGAGTAAAAGCAACTTCATAACAATGTAGCTGGATGCATCAGCTGCGTTTATAGTTCCGTACTCATCTCCCAGAGCTTCCATCAAAGGGTTAGAAGCCGCATAGCCTGATGATTTGGTGGGGTCCTCTTTCCATTCTGTAAAAAAAGAAGAAAAGGGTAAAGGTAACCCTTTCGTTGTGGGTAAATCGGAAAGATAGTGGGTCAGAATATGCAGGATTGCTTTAAGATGCAGGCCGAGTCCCGTGCTCCCGGGAAAGTTACTTTCGAGGTATTTTAGTACCAGCGAATATACAGTTTGCCCACCGACATCTTGCCCTCCATACGTATAACCGTCTGGCAGTTTCTGATTGAGATTAAAGTCGTGCCCAAAGATAGATCGATGGTTAGCACCTGCCCGGTAGTCTAAGGGACTGGCACCTGCACCCTTAGGCTTAAAATACTCATGCAGCTTTACGAACTTTTCTTCCAGTGCATCGGCATAGTGATTTGTCATATGCGCAGCGCCAACCCCCATGATCCCAATGCAGACTGCCACAACAATATCATTGGAATTGAGTGCACGATAATCCGTCGATATCTCCAGGTCGGAAAGCATCGTCTCGAAGTCTACCGTATCGACTGCCATTTTGGCCCGGTCATCCAGAGACAAGTGAGCGGTGGTCGGATCAACTACAATTTCACCCGTATGCCGCTTCACCAGATAGTCCAGGTTGGTCGCTCTTTGATCCCAGTATGCATCTTCCGGTTCTGCTATGAAAACCGATTTAATTTTGTGCCATCTATTCGCCATTACGTCCTCATGCGTTTTTTTAAGCGGAGCTTTGTTCAAGGCTGGCTGTCCGTCAGCATGACGGAATAGTGGATCCCATGTGGCAGACTGATTGATAAAGGCTTATTGAGCGTCAGCGGGATGGCCTGTGGTGCAAGTGGTATTGTCCTGACAATGCCTCCTACCAAGAGGGCATTCACATATTGCTCGTGATCATAGTAATTTATCTCACCACTGATCTCGGCCGTACTGTTTCCTTTATCTGCGTAGAAATCGATATAGATCGTCGCTGCTGCAAATTTTCTGTCCAGATCAGAGGTGAATACTTTTCCAGGCAACGGGCGGAGTGCGTACAGTAGCAAATTACGGGTATTGTCTTTTTTCAGAAGGCTGTCCGCGGTTACAGTTACTGTTGTTGGCCCTGAAACTGGTGATTGCATTTCCGTTCTCAGGTAATGCGTTCTGTTTTCTGAGGGCATAGAACTGCATCCCATCAGCGCAAGACATAAAACAGCAATTCCTGTCATTCTGTTCAATTCAAGTATCCTTCTTTCATTATCATCGAATGATAGTCATTCTGTCAGTATCGGCATGGTTCGCAAATAGTTGATACTAATATGCTCAGAGGGTATGAAAGGCGATACATATCCGGCCCATGAGGTGAATGTTGTTAGTAACCTCTGCTTTGGTTGGTATCCTTTCAGCTGGTTACTCCGCTCCATGTCCATTGATGATCACGTGCAACTTCCGCTCCTCGCTCACAGCGGACCTTCAGCTCAGTTAGCTTGTCCGCTCCCTGCCAGAAGCGGACAATGAGTAAAAGTTCCCCCTCAGTTAATGCTTTTTAAAGAGGGAAAAATTCAATATTTAACCCATCCTATTTTTCTTGGAACGTGATGTACGACATCTCTGTCGTATTATCATAATCCTAGACTGAACTTACGTAGATTGAGGAAAAACTGCTTCATTTCTTCTCCTTCAATAGAATGGTGCGCGCGCCTGTGATCATTTGGACAAAGTACGACAAGGTTATCCAGCGTATCTAGTCCTTTATCGCTTAAAAATTGAATATGATGCACTTCCGCAAAGAGTGTCCCTCTGACCGTAAGAAATCCCGGTTCGCGGCAATACTCACATATTCCCCGACTTCTTTTTAATGCCGCCAGTCGCAATTGATTGCTCCTTTTGGCCGCTTCTGTCTGGACTACGCTGCTGTCATCACGAAAATCGCCATGCTGGTCTTCAAACTGCGTGACGTCACCTCTCGTAAGAAGCAGTACACCGGTCAATTCGTCGTACACAGCAGACCACTGTTCGGTATCCAGAATGCTCTTGTTGGTATTACGCTCCTTCAACAGTACGTGGACCAGCAATCTTCTTCGAGAAATTTCCTTGTAGGTATTATCAGTATCTTTTGCCCACTTCCTCTTCTGACCCCGGGCCGTGTAGCTCGCCGTATACGTTCCTTCCAGTTCGGCTGATTCCATGATGTTATCAGTCCACACATTTACTACGGCAATGTCACCCTCAATCCAGGCCCACCGCATGTTAAAGTTGGGGGCGTTCGCATGTGGCCAGTCATCTAATGACATACCGGCCATTTTCAGCAGGTCGTAAACCCGGAAGCCTCTTTTCGGGATTGGTAAGCTCTTCATAGTTTTTATCTCGTTGGCCAGATTAATTGATAACTCTGGCAATTTTCACTTTCAGAGCAGCTTAGCAAGCATTTTTGCCTTTGAACCGACGATAAAGCGTCTTAATCATCGAAAAAGGATTGGGCGGCACAACCAAACATGCCGCTTCTGGCAATATTCTGGACCCACATCATCACCATAAAGCTTATCTGTAGAAGCGATTCATATCGGGGTCCGAATTATTTAACAAACCCATTCAGGGTGGTTTTTCTTGTCCACCCTTTGTACCTGGCCCGTGAGATCTATCACCTCATCTAAACTGAGCATGACTTCATCGGCGTTAGCAATAAATGGACGCAGCGTAATTGCGTCTTTATCAGATTTTGGCTCAGAATAGACATTAATAAGAAAATGCAGTCTTTGATCACGACTAATTTGACGACGCCATGCCGCATAATTTTGAGTTTGCTTAATGTAGTTGATCAAAAGTGGTGCAAGCATGCTCTGTTCTTTTTCAGTCAGCACTTGGTCTCGTACTGTTTTGTTTACGTAGTAGGCTATCGCTGACACCACATCGTCAAAACAAATCCCAGTAGTAATCTTCGTATGGTTAAAGTGCTCCTGAGATAAACTCATTAGCCAGATTTTATTTTCCCGCCAGTCTTTAAAATAGACAAAGTGGGATGTAACTGGGGTGGCATGATTAAAATTCTCCAATGCCCAGCCAAATTTCTCCAGCATATGTTTGCTGATTGTTTTATCAATCGAATCCATTAAAACGTCACCTCTTATCTGTGTTGTCATTTTTAAATCAATGTATGTGCAGCCATTAAGAGATATGCTAACATTATTGCTGTTAAAACTAATAATGTATCGACACCTAACATTGACTGCCAATTAGAAAGTAATTTTACTGCCGCACAATTAATTTCAAATCATTCCGATTTAAGGTAATAAGATGAGTAATATTCACTTAATAACCACCTGCGCCAAAGGTAAGTCTGGAGAAACAGAGAACTCAGTATTCCCGGATGATCTGATAGATATTAATGAAACATTCTTAGAATGGTCTCTTGGCCTTAGACATCGGTATCATCAACACAACGGGGTGACGAATGCCAGTTCGCTGTATCGCGGTGCTCATTGGCAGACTGCTTTAGATATTTGTCATCTTCATCCGGAGGTCTCACTTTGGGTGATTTCCGCAGGTATCGGTCTTCGCCATAGCTCTGACCCTGCACTTCCCTATGAAGCAAGTTTCTCTACCATGGGGAAAATGGCCACAAGAATGTGGGACCTTCATACCCGAAACCCGATTTTACCCGGACGTATGAGCTCACTTTCTGAGCTACTCAGTACCTGCAACAATGACCGCTTTGTTCTCGCTGCATCGCCGCTTTATCTGAACGCAGTTGAACAGGATTTACTGGAGGGCATCAGACACCTGAATGTGCCCTTTTCCCAGGTGACTATTGCAACTACCAAAGCCTACACTGGATGCCTCCTGCCGTATGTAAGATGCGCTAATCACAAAATGATGGCTGAATTGGGCGCCAACATGACAACGCTTAATATCAAACATGCTAAACGCCTTGTTGCATCGCTTTCCGGCGAAAGGGATAATTAGTACTTGCGCTATCGATTTAGTCTGACCACAGTTCATCAACACACTGCTGAATTTACAAATTTTAAAGTGAGATTTAAATGAGAAAACCTGTTCGTGGTGATGTGTTAAGAGTTCGTCGTATTGCAACCAAAAATTTCTGGCACTTTGCAATTTTTGACAATGATAGCCGCGTCATTCATTACACCTCGTCTGACTCAGATACCTCTTCAGCGAACAATATGATAATGACAACAGATTTTGCTCACTTTTTAAAAGATAGTGAAAAATATGAAATTGTTGATTTCCCGGAACACTTCTTTGATGAGCGTACGTACACAAGCGTTTCCAGTAATGCGACTCTCTCATCTATTTTCGGGCCGTTAACTTTTATTCAAGTATTAATTAAAATACTTAAAGCATTGTCAGCCACATATGAACTACTTAAATCTATAAATTATGAAATACAGACTCCTGATGAAGTCATTCACCGAGCGAACAGTAGGATTGGTGAGAAGAACTATCATTTGGTGGTAAATAATTGCGAGCATTTTGCAGTGTGGTGTAAAACAAACGTTCGTGATAGTGAACAGACATCTATGTATAAAATAATCAGGAAGTATGAGAAATTAATAGAGGAGCTTGATGCAGAGCTGGACCGCTCATGGATTAGCAGACATGCATTTAAACTGCTACGTTAAGTAGAAATTAATTTAGCTAGTATTAATTGTCAGTATTATGAGCACAATACAGCATAACTAATTCCGCTTAGCTACTAAGGTTATTTTACCCCCCCTTTCCCGCTAAAACTTTGTAACCCCTGGGTTCAGCTTAAAGGCCAGTACGAAGAAAGTAACTTTTCTCTTACTACTGCCGTGACCTTTTTCAGTGAGGATGGATAGCCGACTCGCTCAGTACCCTCTGACCCACACGTAGTCAGAGGGTAGACAACTACCAGGCGCGTTTAACGATCCGCATAACCCCCTCTGGCGGCTGCGGCCATTCCTCGTTTTCCGATGCGTACCGCAGTCGGCCCGCCCCCCGGTTGAAATTATTCATTGCCTGCTCTGCTGAGTCCATTCGGTACGTCCGCACCACAAAATCTGCCGGGGAGATACCTCCCAAAACCTCTTGTACCGTCAGTTCTTCAGGGGCGATGTCGTACCAGTGCGTCAGCATTACCGGCTTTCCATCACAATCTACCGCCATTTTTGCGAAATGGTCGCGCTCAAATTCCCAGACCGTAACAGGTGATAATCCCGCTGGCCGAGGATACTCGATGGCTTCGTCAATCATGACGGTACCTTCGTCATCAATGAATGATGGCGTCAGATAAAGCTGGCCATTCCGGTCGAAACCAGAAATCAGATAGGTCCATTGGTCGTTCAGCATTGTCGGCAATGCAGTCAGGTTACTGGTAGACCATAGGCTATACTCGGATTTACGGTTGCCATCAAAGATAGGCTCCTGTACTTCGCCTTCTGTTTTGGTGTAGAAACTCATCCCAGGTGATACCCCAGCCTCTAATTTTGCCAGCAGACGACTTCGCATTGATTCCGCATTTTCATAGAACTCAATGTACTCTTCGGTAAACATTTCCCGCATCTGCTCATTCGGGGCATGATGCATAAACCATGCTTCAGGACTTTTGGTCCCGAGATACACCAATTGTGCCTTCCCTTTAACACGCTCTACCGCAACGGGCACCATCATGGCGGGGTTTTCAACGGTTGCTCCGGTCTCATTGATTTCCTCATAAGCCACAAGCCATTGAGACATCATCTGGAGAAAGGTTTCAGGGTTCTTCATGTCCACGAACTGGCGGAGTAATTCTGGACCCCGACTACAAAGGTCAAACAAGCGCTGCTTTTCCTGATAACTTGAAAATGCAGTTTTTTTGCCTGCCCATTTCGCCACCAGCTGCGGCTCTTCAAACAGGATATTTTCTGACGGCGTGATTGGTTTCAGTTTGACCCAGTCCTTATTAGCCTGCCGAATAACCCCTTTGGTGCTGGATGCCAACGTTAGCTTGTGTACCCAGGCATGGGCCTCCAGTCGGTTATCACATTCATAGGCAGCTGGTGTGGCGTAAGCCAGCAGTTTACCCGTGGCATTTACCGATAGACGAATAAGCGTGAACCCCTTCTGTTCAATGAAGGCCTTCACCGCCGGTAATTGGCTCCTTCCGGCCCCGCCAAGCTGATAGAGTTGATTCAGCAACCCTTCCCTGCCCTTTTGGGTCGCCATGGCTATAGAGAGCGGATCACCACGATTATTGGCGCGGAATATGATGATGCATTTATCAATGAGCCCCGGGCGGCTTTCCGGTGTACCAATATGGCCATCGACCAGTGCCTGATTCAGCTCAATGCGATAGGTCTGTTCTTCCTGGCGTTCCTGCCGGATAAATTCCAACGCCATCTTAAACATCCGGATGTAAAAAATATGATTGCTGCGAAATTTTCGGCGACGGATATACCACTCAAGGTCTTCTGGCAGAATGGTATCCATGCACAGGTATCCCATGGTATCCCTGACCTGGAACTTCGACACATTGACCTTACAGCTGACTTTTTTGCCTGTGGAATGCCTTTCGCACAACGCATTCACGATAAGGTCCTCGCCCTGACTACTGGCAATGACAATCTCATAATCTTTGAGTGGGCTCGCTTTCCAGCTCCAGCCCCGGTAGCTGCTGTTATAATCGCGGTCTTCCTGTACAGCTCCTGGCGCCGTGCGAGGAGAAATCAGTTCCCGCCAGGCGCAAAGCACCCGTGATCCGGACTGTAACGCCGAATTGGCACGATCTACGAACTCGCTAAGGGATGGGCGAATCTCAGGTGCAGCCAGTAATCCGCTGCCGTCACTGTCATGCAGGAAGGTCATGAACTGTTCCTGAAATTCGAGGCTCAGGAAGCTGAAGGGAGTGCGTTTGTCGTAGAACGACCCAAAGAGCTTCAGCCGGTGATCCAGCCCGCAGATGAGGATTAAAAAGCGCCGGTAATGCAAGGCCATCAGGTCGTGCGCCTTGAGCCGGTCCGTGTAACTGACATCTTCGAATTTGATGGTACTGCCATCCATCCCTTTGAAATGAGCTTGTTGCTCACTTTCGGAAGGAAACAGCTGGCTGGCACCCAGGTGGCTTTCGACAGAAGAAAAAACCTGGTAAACGTTTTGCCCATCCCTTACCAGCAGGAACACCACTCTGTTCTGCGCGTTGCGCTCCCGGCTTTCCCACGGGTCACGATAATCAATATACCGGCGTGTTGTGGCCATACAGACAACGGCGCGTTCAGACGGGAAAATCTGGCCCACCAGCGAAGGATGAGCTTTCAGTGCCTGATGGAATCTGTCCATGTCTGAGAAATCAAACCATTGGTTCAGATCGGTCCACACGGCCAGTTCTTCGTCGACCATGAGTTTTGCCTGAACAATCTGAAGTGGAATGTTTTCCGGGGCTGACTCTCCCTCGCAAATCGTCACTACCTCAACATCCTTGCCAACGTAGAGCTCTAGACTTCCCACGCCATCCTGGATTTTTTTCACATGCTCCCGGGAGGCTTCAGACGTCGCAATCATCGCCGCGCCCTGTTCTTCAAAATACGGCGTCATCCGCTGAATGGCTCTGGTGATATCATTCGACCTAGCGGAGATAGTCTGGCTGATAATTTCGTTCACCCGACCTTCCTGCCTGGCGGCGTTTCGGATCTCATCGATACGCGCCTCAGTTAAATCCGATGACAGCGCATTTTGGACGCTTCCCACGGCAAGGGAGGCAATCGTCTGTTGCTGAGCCGGAAAGGCCAGGGTTCCACCACGCTGATCAGAGGAATCCGCCTTAAACTTTTCCTCTTCGAATTGCTCAAGAGCGAAGCTTCTGAGGGCTTGCGGGTTGCTGACAAGTCCGGTGAGCTCAGACTGAAGCCTCGCCACCTCCTCCTGAACAAGCCGCAGCTCGGCGGCACGGATCTGCTTATGCTCGGGCTGAAACTGGAAGCGGTTGAGAAAATCCTGCCTCAGGAAGCGATGTTCTGTCATCGTCTTCCCACGCTCGTTAATCTCGCCCTGGCTATTCGTCATCTGAACAGCAATGGTTTTGCCATAGACACGGGGATGAGAGCGAAGGATCACCGTATGTAATTCATTCTCTGCGTAGCGCAGTGATACGATAAGTAGGGTATCACCGACACTAATGCCTTCCTCCGGGATGTCCACTAACGCAGACCAGAATTCCCCGGAGGCCAGAGACTGAAAGCGCTCAATACGCTCTACGCTATTTTTGATGATCAACTCACCCATCGGATTTTCCTTACCTGCCGCGATTTGGTCATAGCATACCAACTTAGTCTGAACTCCTAATAACCCCGCGACACTGAAAAACATCCTGACGGAAATGTGCGAGCTATCTAACTAAGTCAGATCCGTCGAAATGGGTTCGGTAGAATTACCTGCTTAACTTGATATGATGTTTTACGACAGAATCCGCAGTTTTACCCGGACGCAATTAATGGATACAAACCCGCCTTCTTATCTCAAAACACTCCATCAGACATTGCTGCTGGTGGATGACGCACCACAGGAATGCGATGGACACACGATGATGGTCAGCCTAGCCCTCTCACGTGAGAACATCCCTCACCAGCGTGTCTTGGGAAAAGTGTGCGGACTGGATAATGGCATTGCGTTTTCTCCCCATTGCTGGATAGTGCTGGACGGGCATATCCTCGACTACCGCCTGAAGATGTGGGTGCGCCTGCAACTGGGTGATGAGGTTGCCGCACAGGCACCGCATGGGATATTTTCCGGCAATTCTTTCCGGTTGCGGTACCAGTACCTGGCGATACAGCCCTTCCCGGTAAAACCAATGGCTCCGGCCCTGCTGAATGTGCTTACTGAGGGATATTCAGACAGGCTTCACATCGCAGGGATCTCCTCCGCATTAGCGCCTTGAATAATATAAGTAGGCTCGCGGTTTTAGTCGGGCTGGAGCGTCCTCATACAGCTGAGAGCGTTTGATCTTTGCGCGAATGGCGGTGATACTGTGTATATAACCAGTATTTTCGGACGCGATCATGAAAGTTACTTTTGACATCCCCGCAGCCCACCCGCAGACGTACTCTCCATATTTTTCCGACCTCGTTAGTTGCGGGGTAATGAGCCCCTGTGCAGGCCACGAGGACAACGAACTTAACCTTCATGAGCACGTAGTTAAAAATCGCCCCAGCACCTTTTTCATTCGAGCCAGTGGTCACTCCATGAAAGACGCCGGGATCTGCGATGGAGCTATCTTGGTTGTCGACCGTTCACTGACTGCCACCGACGGTTCCATCGTCATTGCGCTTGTGGACGGTGAATTTACCGTCAAGCAGCTTCAGCTCAACCCGGAGCTCATGCTGTTGCCCTGCAACCCGGCATTTTCACCTATACGGGTCAATCCGGAGGAGCTGGAGATCTGGGGTGTGGTCACTTTTGCGGTAAATCAGTTCTGATATGTATATGCATGTCGATATCAACGGGGCCTATGCCGCCTTTGAAACTGCCATGGAGCCAAAGCTTGCCGATCATCCGCTGTTGATCTTGAGCAACAACGATTCTATGGTTATCGCTATGAATCAAAAGGCAAAAAATATTGGAATTAAACGCGGTGCTCCCCTTTTCAAATGCCAAGAGCTGATCAAAAAGCACCGCATTGCCATCAGAAGCTCTAATTTTACCCTCTATGAGGACTACTCGAACCGGTTCCATGAGACCCTTGAAGGGTACGCCGCTGCCACCAATCGATATTCTGTGGACGAATGCTTTATGTCACTTGCTGGGATGACGCATCTTATCGATCCGGAACGCTATGGTCGTGAAATTCGGGCCACCCTTCAGCACAACCTCTCACTCACCTGTGGTGTGGGGGTGGGTATTTCGAAAACGTTAGCGAAATTAGCCACCTACGCTAGCAAGAGGTGGAAAGCCACGGGGGGAGTCGTCGTTTTGACTGACCCTATCCGCATTCAAAAATTATTGTCACTGGTTGAAACCCGGGAAATATGGGGGATCGGCAAAAGGATAAGCGAACATCTCTGTGAGCTGGGGATCAAAACCGGTGCTCAGTTCGCCAATACCGATGTGCGTTTTATCAGAAAGACCTTTGGCGTACAGATGGAAAGGACCTGGCGAGAACTTAATGGTGAACCTTGTTTTGCCCTGGATGACTCCCCTCCGGCCCGACAGCAAATCATCGTTTCCCGCAGTTTTGGTCAACGTCTTACCGAGCGGCACGATCTGCATGAGGCAGTATCCTTCTTCACAGCAAGAGCCGCAGAGCAGCTGCGGCTTGACGGTTCGTGGGCGCGACAGATAATGGTATTCATCCAGAGCAGTCATTTTGCCAAGGGTCCGGATCGCTTCAGCACCAGCGGAATAGAATTTCTTACCTCCACGCAGGATACGCGGGACCTGAACAGTGCGGCCATCGCTATTCTTAACAGGATTTACCGGCCAGGGGTCGCCTACGCAAAAGCGGGAGTGGTGCTGTCATCGATGACCGACGGTACTGAGCAGCTGAGTCTGTTTGATGAAAGGCCAGTGAGGTCAGGGAGTGAGGCATTGATGAAAGTAATGGATCGTCTTAACCGGCAACACAGGGGAACTGTATTCATGCTGGCTGAAGGCATTGAACAGCCCTTCAGGATGAAACAGACCCTGTTATCGCCACGCTACACCACTCGCTGGGATGAACTTCCTGTTGCGCGCTCTTAGACGGTACCCTTATATCCATAGAGAGGGTCTGCTTGAAGCGGCAAAGATAATCGCGTGTACTGAGCGCTTTAAACGCGACCTCCTTAAAGTGGTGTTATGCTGCTGTACTACCAGATTCTAATTTGTCAAACCTCTTTAATCCTGGGATCTTTCAATAAACCATCCCTGCTTACGACACCCCTTGCTCAGTAGAATCAGCCTCTCAATGTTACTACCGTCTCTTTCGCCAACGTTCACTTTATCATCTATCATTTCAGTTGGTTCCATTGGGGACAAATACAAGTAATGCTCTGTCGCTATGTATCGTGCGACTCGCTTGATTGTATCTGCGTTGAGTTTCTCCGCATTTCGACCTGAGCGAGTTAGTGTAAAACCTTCATGTTTTAAGCTGTTTTCCAGGGCTATGAGCAAGTGAAGATATAGATCAATACTGGCAAAACAATGCATCTCCCAGGCTGTTTCCCGACTGACAAATTTCGGCTTCGATTCGAGCTGGGTAATTGGGAGAGCTAAATTATTCTCTTGGTTACGAACCAATTCGCTTAATAATTTTCGATCTTGATAACGTCCATACGCCAGAGCCAAAACTGCAAGCGTCAACACGACAAGTGCTATTGTCATTTAAGATTCTCTACCGACTGAAGCAGCTGAACGAACTCGTCCTACCAACAATGCACCTCAAGGGTTATCGCTTTCGAACATCTAACATAACTGTTTTGATAAAGGGCGCCAGAAAAGCAACACGGAGTGCTTTTAGAAAGCAAGGTTAACTGGCACCCGGCTTGGAAGTAATCGTATTCTATTACCTTAAATTAACCGCGAGCCTTCTGAATTGCCGCCTGCAATGTGCTGATATCTAATGCGCCAGGAATAAACGACGTTGTGTCTGCCGTTGGGTTCTTCATGTTGATGATGATGAATCCCGGGGTCCCGGACACGCCCAGTTGCTCACCGAGCTGCATGTTTGCAGAAATGACGTTTTCAAACCGGGTTTTATCATTGCCGGTAAAGGCCACATCAAAGCCCGATTTTTTCACGACGGTGTCAAAATCCGCCAGCTGGAACGTCCGCTGCGTGGTGGCAAATGTGTGGGCACTGGTCATGATGTTGTTGTGGTATTTGCGATAACCGTCGGCGCCGTACTTATGGAACACGTAGAGACCGGTTGCGGCTCCCATCGCAGAGACTGGTTTGGTACCGGCAAAGATCGGGAATTCTTTGAAGAAGAATTTCACGTCTTTGTTCTGATCCATGGCGGTCTCAACAACCGGCGTCACCCGCATACAGAAGATGCACTGGTAATCGAAGAACTCAATAACGGCAACGTCCGCGTTATCCGGTCCAATATTTGGCGTTTCGGTGGTATCAAACAGTGCCGGTGCATACGGGATCAGTCGCTCAACAGACGCCGTTGCTTTCGAGTTTTCCAGCGCATTGCCCGCTTCTACCAGTTTCTGGGGATGCTTTATCAGGTAGTCAGCGGCGATTTCCCCAATTTCCTGTGGAGTATAGACACGGGACCCGGCTGCTCCCGATTTAGTGGCCAGTTCGTTAAGCGCCGATTTTTCCATCTGCATATGCTTGCTTTCAACCAAATGCTGCTGCAATAAAAACGTCGCCGTTGCTGTGACGCCAGCTGTAATTAAAATCGCTGCCATCAGTTTTAATCGACTCACCGGTTTGGACTCTTTCATATGCACCTTTATGTCATTCTGTCTATTAGAGAACAATGTGAAAAGATTATACTGAAGCGGCAAGGTTAAATTATTCGCTATAAAACGTATTTAAGGGGCTGTGGGATGCGGATGAAATGGGTACTACCTTTTGCAGCACTGTTTTTAAGCGGCTGCGGTTATCATTTCCAGACGGAGATGGAAGCCTATGACTTGATCCCTCGTCCAGTATTGAATAAAAAGGTCAAAATTATCGCACCTGATGATTCAATTCAGTCACGGGTATTTGCATCGGAGCTGGCCAGCGGGCTATCGAAGAAGGGTTTTGTTATTTCTGGTCGCCAGCCTGATTACGTGATGACATTTGCCTACGCCAGCCCAGTAGAAAATAAACAATACAGCACTCAGGAAGTCACGGGCGTAATCGGGTATGTGATGACCGAAAAAAAACAGCATCCGGGCAAAAAGGGAGCATCTAAAACCGAATATGACTATGAACCCGTCGAAGCTGTAGTGGGTACAGAAACCTATTCACGCCTTCACTATGCGCGTGAATTCAGGGTGAGCATGCGCCCGGGTTCGCCTGCGGGTAAAGAAGTGTTATCCGTCAGTATGAAAAGCAACGCACCTGTCCCGTCTGATAATGCCGCTTACTCAGCGATGATCGCGTCATTGACAGAGAAAATGGATGCGCCACTTCGTTCCGGATTCTACAGCACCGTTATCCCCTGGAACTGACTAATCGCTCGCCCATCGTGTTTGATGGTTGATGTCGTAAAGTCGATACACGTCACCCCAGGAAACCTGCGAGAGCTTGTTTACATAGATATAATGCAGCTGTTTTTTCACCCCAAGAGAGGTGAGAGGCCCTTCAAGAAGCTCACGCAGGGTGGCGTCACCCAGTGCCTTTTCCGGGTGCAGGCAGTGCAGCTGGCTCAGCAGGAAGGCCATCGCAATCACCAGCAATACTAAGCCGACCGCCTGATATTCAAAAGAGATCGGCAGGACAAAGCTCACTATTCCTATGAGAGCCATACAGACAACCCACCCGGCCAGCAGCAAAGGTACTTTTTTTTGTGCCATAAGAAATTGCTGAGCCACCACAGGATCGTTGAGATACACCCGGTCTGGCAGGCCTGTCGCTTTTAAAACCAGATCATCCAGTAACCGCACTGCATTCATTTCAGATCCCTTCCCGTCAGGCAAACCGGACAATGCCAGTCGGCGTTAATTGGAATAGCGGCATTTGTACCAGCTCTGGACGGATAACTTTTAGCTGCCTGATTGGCGCCAGTTCGTCTGTCTGCTGAACTTGACTTGATCCCGGACCTTTGTGAGTGCTGTCATTATTGACCTTCAGCTTATCGTTCTTCAGATACCCGTCCAGCTTTCGGGCCAGTTCATCACTGGTTTTGGGGGAAGCCGTCAGGTGATCGGAAGCAGCGACAGAGGCTGACACTTCCCGTGCCTGAACACGTTCTGTGAGCTGGCATGCGCCGTTGGCACACACGGAAGCCATCACGGGCTGGGAACTCACTGCAACCAGTAAAAACACATTCAAAATTTTCAATTTCATAATCACCTCATGACAACGTTCATAAAGTTACTTTTTAACCGAACTCATCTGATTAATCAGATTATCGGCACTCACCCATCCATTGAACACCAATGGCTCCCCGGTCAGTGAGACCATGGTTGGGGTCCCCCTGAGCGGAATAGTCGAGGCTATCTGGAACTGCGACTTGATGTTGTCCAGGCATGACTCAGTGGCTCTGCCCGCCGGAACAGTTGACGGTACGCTCATCGCCTCATCCAGGGCTTTATTTGGCGTGGCCGAACACCAGACCTTTGCCATGCTATCCGCGACGACAGAATTCAGCCCCGCCCTGGGATAGGCCAGATACTGAATGGTGATCCCCGCATCAAGGTAGGATTTAATATCATGATGTAACTTCTGACAGAAACCACACGTGATATCGGTGAATACGGCAAGCTTATATTTTTCGTTTGGCGACTTATATTCAATGGATTTGGTTTTAGCAGCAAACGAACGGACCCCCATTAACACCGCTCGTTCCGTTGTATTTTCCACGTCCTTTCCCTTAACGTGGAATAAACTTCCCGTGAAAATATAATCGCCATCACTGGTAACATAACTGATGCCTTCACGTGAAACCACGGTAAAAATGTCACTCACTGGGGATGGCTCTATATGCTCTATCGACAGCCCGACGTTTTTAAGTTTACTAAGTGCCGCCTCAGAGAGGTTTGAGGAGGAGGCACCTGCCAATCCGCTAAATAATGAAAATGCTAAAGCTAATGTAAGGGTTGCCGTTTTTAAAATAGGTTTCATACCACCTCCGTAAATGTAATGGAGATATTAACATGCGATATTTGTTAACTTTTCTGCTTGCGGAACAAATTCGGGGGTTATTCTGTCGGATACGGTAATTCACCTGTGGGAGAATATACGCATTGGCTAACCTGTGGAGATGACCCGTGTTTATTCCCCCTGATGATGTGAAACCTATTCCCGTCCCGGTTGAAATACGGACACAATGCATACGCGATGCCGCACACTACTTCGGTATCGACTCAGAGCTGGTGTATACCCTCTTCGACAATGAAGGGGGGAAAGTCGGCACGTTCAGCCGCAATACTAACGGCAGCTATGATATCGGACCGATGCAAATTAACTCTTCAAATCTGCCGGAGATAGCCCAGCACTTTCCGACCGTTACGTGGAAGGTTCTGGCGTATGATGCCTGTGCCAGCTTCTGGGTGGGGACCTGGTGGCTGTATCGCAAAATTGTCGATCGTAACGGTAATGTCTTTGAAGGGATCGGGGACTACAACAGTAAAACGCCCAAAGTGCGGGCAAAGTACATTTTTAATTTTATGGTCCGTTACAATCGCCGTATTCAAAACCGAAACGGCATGGATGAACTTTATCGCTGGACGCACCCGATCACCACCTATCAGGGTCATATTGCTAATAATGAGGCTATACCCACCCGCCAGCCGCAATAACAAAGGCAGGCGGGTAAACCCTCCGCCCTGCGTACTCTACCAGCAAGCAGCTTTCATATAGATTTCTCACCCTTCCCATTCGCCTGTCCTCACGGTCAGGCAGGTATGATTGGCTATCCGTACCCGGTATCAAAAGTAACTTTCATATTTTCCGGTAAGCCCTGAGCCATCCTCAAAAAAAGCCGCGCACAAGCGCGGCTTTTCATATCAGGTTATGACATCTACCGTTTGTTTTCATTGAGCCAGTCGTTCAGTTTACCCAGACGGCTTTCATAGTTTTCGTTACGGTCAGATAGATTAGACTTAGCGAATTCTTCAAACTTCCCGGCCACGGCAGGGCCATACTCAGGGGAATCTGACAACTGCTGCTTCATGGCCAGCATAGTCACATCCTTACCCTCCTGGTAGTTCCCTGTAGCCTGCTGAGCATTCAACCCCGTCCAGCGTTCCGAAATCAAGCTAGCCCCATCTGAGTTTTGCATGAATTTCACTGCTTTTTCATCAATACCTTTTGGCATGATCTCCACGTTATTGGCACCCGTCGCAAGTCCGTTAGAGCCGCGAATAATGCCACCACGTTCAGCCCATTCACTTAAGCCTTGCGCCCCTATGGAGGTCATCCCATCCGCAAGCTTCTGATTGCCATTTCGCCAGGCATTCGCGGCGCCATTAGTGATAGAGCCGTCCGTCATATTTTTCTGAATTAGCTCTCCCACGGCATGGTCAAGAGGGTTGGTGCCCCGGCCAGAGCCAGATATACGTGAATCACTGGTCTTCCCGACTACCGAGTCCGACACGGTTTTTAGGGTGCTGCCGTTACGGTTGTAGGTATCAAACCCTTTGTCGAGAGATTTCAGATCCCCGCGCTCCAGATGAACGCCCCGGCTATCAAGCGTATCCAGCAGTTTCTGCGCATCCTGTTCGTACTGGCGCTTCTCGCCACCGGTTGACCGGTTAGCAGCCCCCTGGGTATAGATGGCCTGTTGCAATATCTCACTATTTTTATCCCTGTCAGACATATCCGTTCTGTTCAGGATTTTATCCGTATAGTTCGCGACATTGTTACTGAGATACCTCTGTTCATCATTTCCATAGCGATTACTAAGTGCATTTCGCATAGCATTACCGCCTGAGTTAGTAGTCCGTCCGGCTGTTGCTTCATTAGCGTCATCAAAGGTTTTCTCATGACGTTCCAGAGCTTCTCCTTTCGCCCCGATTTTGCTGATATCCCGGTCCGAAACGGCAGGCGCGACTGACGGCAGTTTTTCCACTAATGAACGGTCATTGTCCGAGTAGTTATCCTTATTGTAATCTTGGTAACTCTGACGAACGGCGTTTCCACCTTCCTCTCCTACGTTCTGCGCAGTGATGCCATTTTTGCTGCGGCCCGTAGGTTGCTGGTTTGCAGCCTGCTGTCCCGCATCCAACCTACCACTGGACTCACTTTTCACGCTGGCACCTAACCCCTCAACCGCTCTAGCCCCCATAACATTGCCGGTATCGATATGTTGAGGTACTTGGTTCTCCATCCCTGCAAGGGTATCTGTGCCGGAACTCCCCCCACTTAGTTTATCCAGTTGATTAATAACCGGATTGAGCTGTTGTGCATTGCCGCCGAAATCCGCAATGAAGTTCTTCAGCAAACCCGATGTCTCTCTAAGGTCTTTGACATTACTGGCCGCTGTCTCGCCATGTGCCGTATCGATGGCAATCTTGTCATCGCTGAAATCACGCACGGTGGCGACCAGGGCATCAGCACGCTGAATTTTTGCTCCCAGTTGATTGCTGGCTTTGAAGGTGTCGTTATAGCTTTGGAATTTGTCCATAAACGCATTTTCGTTCAGGCCATTTTTCTGAGCAAAAGCGCGAACATCATTATCAGAGAAGTTCTTCTTCCGCAAAGAATCTGACAACATATCGAGATTCACCGACTGTTTACTGTCGATACCTGCCTGGCTATTTGCATTGGCGTTTGTTGAGACCGACGTTGACAGGTTCTGCCCCATCGTTTGTGAGGCCTGATTCATCTGAGAGAAGCCTTCTTTAAACGCACTGGTCTGCGCGAATGAATCGGAGCGCACGTTGGCCATATTCTGTGAGAATTGTTCCGTCGCCTTAGCGTTTTCAGCCAATTTTGTGCTAATGGCGTTATTAAGCGCAGTGCCCATTTGAAGACTTTTGTTATCTTGGCTATTAACGTTACCCGAGGTTCCAAGACTTGCGCCTAATTTTGCAGAATCAAAACCGCCACCTAAGTTGCCAGATAGTCCTCCATTCAGCACCGCAGCACTAACCGTGGAAGCCAATGTTTTTGCATCAATGCCATATTTTGCAGAAAAATCTTTAGCCACGCTGGAGCCAACTTCATCGGCATAGGCTTTCCCGCTTTGCAGGCTTGTGGAGAACTGGCTATTTGCACTGCTCGACTTCCCTAACTCATTCATGCGGCTGTATGCCGATTGATAGGAGTTTTGAGCGGAACTCATGATTGCTGATGTCTGACTCCCTGATTGACCCTGTGCGGCACTGAGCCCGCTCCCCACGTTCCAGGAGCCAAGTCGTTCAAGATTAGATTTGACCGAACCACCGTCCAATGAACCCTGACCCGTACTCATCAGGTTAGTGCGAGCTACGTCGCCGAACGCCGATTTCCCGCTGTTGGGTGCATCCCAGACCTGAGGTGTCAGGTGACCATTATTAATCGGTGCGTCCGGTGTAACGCCTTTGGTGGCATTCATCATCGGATGAATGGATTGCGTCATCAGGAATAGTGTCAAAACCGGGATAAGGGCATACAGTGCAGAAGCCACTGAGAGATAAGAGCTGTAGGTTTCAGCAAGGCCGGGTATGCCCATCCAAGTCACCGCATTATTATCTGCATTCATCGTACTCCAAGTGTCCAAATCGGCAGTCACCACTTTTTTGACATAGGCGTTCACCATTACTGCCGTGAGTGGCCAAATATTCACGAACACAATAAGCTGAAGATATTTTGCTGCTGCGGCCACACCGTTACCACCCAATGCCAGCAGCATCAGGAGGGCAAATGGCGCAACCATATAACTGAACATTTCTAAGAAAGCGATGGCGGCCCCGGACAGTTGCATCCAGAGCTGGCCCTGAGAGGCCATGGTATTTGTACGTTTCAATGATGCCTCAAAGAGCTGCATATCAGAGGCAATACCCAACGGCGTTCTGTATTTGCTTGCCCCGCTCTTGAGCTCATTCATTACGAAAAGCGCGGTGACAGCATCATGCGCGGCCATTGCGGTGGCATGCCCCCCGTTTGCTGAAGCCATAACATCAGTAAAGCTTGAGGCACTCCCGCCACCGCTCGCTTCATCCGGACTGATGATGCCGTTGATCTGAGCTATTTTGCTCATTGTGTTTTTGGCTTCTGGCGTTCCGGTGATTCCAAGCACTGTCCCCCATGCGTCTTTGCAGGGTTTAGAAACGCTGCCATTTGCCCCAACCACATTGGCACTGGCATTTTTTAGCCCGGAGTTCACCGCCATGGTTATCTGTGACAGGCTGTTTTCAATTTCAGAGGAAAATATCGTATTGAAGATAGTTTCTTTACCGGCGATTTTGGCGCTGGAGTTCTGCGATGCATTGAGGCAGTTATAGGCCACTGACTGGATTGTTGCACACAGATTCATAGGGCCGAGGCCCGACTCAGGTTCCGGAAATAACGAACAGAAGCCCTGGGAGTCGCCTCCCCACTGCATGAACTTCATGAACTTAATCATTGGGCCCAGCGTCAGATCATCGTCGAGGGTAGTAGCTGACAGATTAACGGGAGAAAGGGGGTCGAAGGCTTTTTTATAGTCCTTCAGCAGCCCTTGGCTCAGGTTTGTCGTAACAGTAGCCGTAGCAGCAATAAAGATGGGTATATCATCGACATTCCTGACCTCTCCTGATTTTACAGACTCAATAGTTACATCGACGCGAACCGTTGCCATCATGAACAAGATAAGGCCAAGGAACCACGAAAATACCGGCAGCTCCGTTTTGGTCGGATTCAGTACCCACAACCAGGTCTTGTAAAACAGATTTACTCCGGCAAGCACTGCGGCGGTAGTCATGAATTCTTTGACGCCGGTATATTTGGAAAAAATCAGTGCGATACCGTTAAAAGCCGACCAGACAAAATCTATATCGCCCAACGTATAAATATTGTAATCCATAGCAGGCCTCAGTTTCGTTGTGAGCGTTTGCTTTCCGCATATGCCTGACGTTTAATGCGCCGATCATCCCATGTAGAGATAACCTCAGAGTCACTTCCCACCGTGTCCCTGCTTAATTTATTAGCAGCATCGACCTGCTTATGCAGGTTGTCGACCATACGGTTAAGGTCATCTTTTCGGCTGGCAAGCGCTTCAACTGGTATACTCATCGTGGTCACTTTCGCTTCCACTTGGCGAAGCATGTTGATGACCAGGCTGGTAGCCGCAACGGAACTCATATCCTGGATATAGGAATACCCTTCTGGTGTTTCAAACGTATACAGCGACTCCAGAATAGTCGGAATGCCGATGAAGTTAATGATGCGTAACTCCTCATCAGAAACTTGCTGGTTGTTAATGACTTTGGTTTGCACATTGGTCAGTAATTCAGCAATCGTATCTTTTAGCCCCTTAAAGTTGGCATCCTGAACTTCCTTCATCACCAAACACTGAGCCTTTCTATCCTTGGTTGTGTCAGGGGCGTGTGCGCATTTCAACATTTTCACACTGCCTCCCTTTGGAGGTCCGTAAATAAAATCACTCACCGTCATTGTGGATGGACGGATCTCAAATCCAGCCCTTTCACCCTTGGCATCCCAGTTAATAATGGCCGTCCCGGCCAATGACATCAGTTGTTCTGCCAGACGGTATCCTGAGAGCTCAGTCACGCCCCCGATATTCAAAGAGCCCTTGTCGATATCCATGAATGCCATATAGAAAAGATTGCCAGAGAACTTCTCGTTAAAGTCATCAGGATCTTTGGCTTTGGCCTGCCGGGTAATCTCTTCCGGGGCCTTTGTCATGGATGATCCGAAATCAGGTATCAGGCCATTAACGGAGTTCAAAATTGAAGCGGGGCCAGAACTAACCTTATTTGCATAATCAGATGGAGGACCAGCAGTTTCGGCGAGGAATGAATAAGTAGCATTGCAGCTGTCCTTCGCAAATTTGTTTAACGCCTGAAGCTTGTTCTGAATATCGTTGATTGTGGCTGCACAATCCGCACAAATTGCGGAAACTGCAACGTTAAATGCGTAAATAGCGGCACCCTGGGCAATGCCACGCGCAACCTGAACAAGCTGGTCACCGTTGATCATACTGAAAGAACCAAGAAACACGTCGATACCGTTACAACCGACGGACGCTTTCGGGAATGACATCGAAATGAGGTTCGTATTAACATTGGTCTGACGGTACGAGAATGACCCTCCCACAATCCCGGTCCGCGTAGCCGTTTCAAACGTCGCAGGGGAAGTCGATGTCATCATGCCATTGAAGATATTCCGCATTGCGTTATCGGCATGCGCAGTCTGTCCGCTACACGCTGCAAAAATAATCATGGGCAAAAGTAACTTTTGTGCCGTGTGGCGAATTTTACTGACCATAAGCGCCCCCGAGTGAACCCGCCGCGTTCATGTAATGCACCGGATCAGCCGTTGGCATGTCATAGCCTTCCAGCTTCTGGTCCATAATTCTTTGCAGAAGAAACGGATCTGTATCCATTTCTTTCTTCTCCACAGAAATGACACCGTCATCGCCAATGGTGTACTGACGTTTGACATCGAGTGTCGACTGGAAGGAGACGTCATCAATCAGTTTCATCCCCTTAGCGGCCAAGATAATGGTGCTTTTCAATTCGTCTGCCGAAATCATCCCTTCACTAATGCGCTGCGCACTCGTGCCGTCTTTTGATACAAGAAAAATAGTGGGGACTTCGCGAATTTTAAACTGCTCAATAATCTGCGGATTGGGCACGGAGAAATCAGGAAAAAGGCCATTATGCAACCCGAGTCCATCCATACTGATCGGCATAATATCGACCGAATAGTAATTTTGCATAAAGGAAAGGATATTGCTTTCTTCATGGCAAAACTGGCAAGTGCTCTGAAAAAAGAAGAACAGCCCGGACTTGGTGAAAATATCTTTCATTACCGATTGCTGGTTTTTTTCGACAATTTCACGATGGGCATCAAGGGCGACCTTTTCAACAGGTTGCCTTCTTTTCTCTGACATCATCGGGTTCTTCAAAAAGTAATCTTTTGACTTATCCGAGAACCGAGTACTGATATCAAGCATTAACCGCTGTGCCGTATAGTAGCGAGACAGGTTTTCAGGTGTGGGATTATCCATCGCCTGAGTCAGCAGATGCGGCATATTTTCCTTTAGCCATTTAGAGTTCAAGTCAATTTTTTCTTCTTCGGTTTGACTTGCCGATGCTGACGGTGGAATTGCAAATTGCTTTTCCTCTTCAGGGATTTCCTTAGGCGCTGGATCGTCATACCAGAAAAACCCTTTTTTGAATGCCTGCCCGGAAATAAATGGAGTGCCATTTATCAGGGGCTGTTCCGGTGCGGCCTGAACGCCAGTAATAACAAGCGAAAGCGCCAACATTAACTTAGAGGGCAAAGCCTTGAGCGAAATCATAACCACACTCCTCATTTCAAGATGCCTTATTGTGACATACAAAAAATTTCTGGTTTTCAGCTAAGACCCTGGGTTTTCTTGCTTAAATAAAAGGATTTTCCGGTTAACTAAAAAAGACAAACACTGCGTTTTAATTGCGTGTACATGGGAAAAGATCGGGGAAGGAGGTGTGTTTTAGGCCATCCATATCAAGACCTCGATCAGATTAATCTTCAATAAGAAGACAGAACAGCATTCCGTTCGAGTATATGAATCAAGAATTGTCACGACAGATAAGGTTTAGCTCTTTAAGAGGAATGACCGATAGCAGTTCTCAAAATAACGAGAAGGGAATAACGTTAAAAATGACAGAAACAGGAACGCATGTCGGATACAAATTAAATAACGAAAAAATCAGAGTTCGATCAAAAATTAAAAGCGGCGGTTAACTCGCCGTCAGTCGTATTCTAGTTCGTCAGAATTGTAACGGGACAATGCGGATGAAACCGTAGTCAGTCGGCAACGCGAACAATGTGAATCATTTGTAGAGGAAACAATGTACGGGCGTTCGCATTGTTCGCATTGACCCAACCCTTCTATGTCACTCAGAGAGCATAATGTTTCAATTAACTTATTCAGCTCAGGAGCCCGAATATAGTAACCCAACGCCCCCATGACGCTTAGAACGCGATTGAAATCAATGTTTCTGAAGCTCACTTGAGGGTGCAACGGATCAAAACCGAAATAATTGACTGATATATCAATTACCGCTGAAAAGACTCTGCGATTGTAATAACTTTTGCACCACGTACGAACCCCTTTCTTGACGACAACTTTGTTTTCTTGTTTAAACTCGATACCCTCGGCCACATTACTGCCATATAGAATTCTGATCGTGCTTTTGTTAGCACCCATTTCCATAGTTTTGGTTGCATTAAACAATGATGATGCTCTGAGCTGATCAACCTTTGCCATTTATTAGGTCATTCCTATACGTTCGTTTTATTGGATAGGGTATCAAAAACATCATGACGATGGCTGGTGAACAACGTGTCATAACGAAGCAGTTCAATTAAGTCTTCACTAACTATGCCAAGTTTTACATCGGCAGCAATTTCATATGCCCAGGCAAAAATCTTGGTATTTATTACCACGCCGTCTTCTCTAGGTCCTTGCCCTAGAGTTATGACGCGGGGAAAGAGATACAGATCATTGATATGTTTCAATGATGAAATACCGACATCCTTAATAGCGATACAAGTGTCTGGTTTTAAACCAAACAGAATGCTCACCAACTCAGGGGAAAGCATGGAACAAAAAACAATTTGCATTAAGTAATCATTTTGAACATCGACACATTTTTCCCGAAGTTCCTGGAGGCGTGTCGGGTTATACTCGGCTTTGCTTCCATTTAAATGTGGAACTATTTCACCAGAACCGTAGATGCTTGAATTAAGTTCATCTGCATCAATGGCAGATATGACATTGCTGTCATCATTTATAATTGCATTGAAAAAAGTATCCCATTTGATTTCTCTCCCGGATGAACGAGGTGTAAGGATACTTCCTGGTCGACTGATGAGATCAAATGCTGAATCAGTTGCAATACCAAAATTCTTCCCGAATAAGCGCTTTTGCAATACGGGGGTTCCAGTTTGATAACAGGCAGAACCATGCACTGGTAATTGCATCAGGAAAGCTCGATAGCTACGAAGTACAGAAACTTCTGTCCGAAAAAGGCGACTTAGTAAACTCTGCATTAAGTTATCTGCGTTAGACATGCGATTAACTCCTTCCAGCAATATCAACCAGCATTCCGATCCGGATTTGAATTTTTTCAGGTTTGCTAATTTTGGTAAAAGTAACTTTTGTATTTGTTCAAGTGCTTAAAGCTTCGTATATCATACGAAAGACTCGTAGACATTACTTGTAGCACTTATTTACCAAAAACGATACTGAATTTTGAGAGTAATCTCAATAATCATGCAAAGTGTGAAGTAGTTAAGACAACGCGTCACTCCCCGATTTACCACAATTTGACTTAAGCACAAATCAGCGCAATTCAATCTGTGATTAAACACCATTTCTACATCTTTAATATCTTAATAACATAGAGTTATTTTATTGACATTAGTAACACTATGTCATGCACGCATAGTGTCATTTTTCAAGGAAAAGTAACACTATGTGTCCTAACGCATAGTGTCACTTTTAGAAAAAGTAACACTATGTACCGATTTGCATAGTGTCACTTTTCGACGAAAAAACTTACTAGATATATATGTAATTAATAGAAGAAAGCGCCTTTGAAAATCGCAGATCTTCCCTGTCCGTGAATCAACAAAAGTTACTTTTGTTGAGCCCCTGCTGTATGACAATCCACTTATTGCTGAGCTTACAAGTGGTCGCCTCTATCACGAACTCGAAAGTCGGTTTTACGTGTTTGTCCAACACCCCTCCAAAAACAAATAAAACAACATTGAAAAAAAGCCTCGATATCGAGAAATCTGACAAAAATATTTCTGTAGAGTAGTTATAAAACGGAGGGGATATGGTCAGTGCTAATCTGATTGAAACAATCGAACTAACACGTAAAACGTTACGAGATAATATCAATGCCTTGCACAGTGAGGCTGAAAAATTGGTTAACGACTACTGGAGCGCATGGAAAGAACGTAACAAAATTGAAATTAATACACCTCACCCAAGCAGTGAGCTTAAACGTACTTATCTGGGTTCGTATGCGCCACGTATGGTAGTGATCGGGCATGGAAAGAAAAAAACGGTCCACTGGTATAAATTCAAGCCGTTCAAAAATAACCCACCCAACCATATGTCTCAAAAAGTGGATTCGAAGTCAGGCGGGTATACAAAAAGCTGTTTTCAAAACCATGCAACATGGGAATGGGAGATGATTGAAAGTACCGAGTTCAAACTCAAACCTTACCGGGACCTCCTGGAATACTACCATGTGCAATATATAGAGTTAGGCCGAAAACTCCGACACTTAAACACAAACTAAGGTGATCCTATGACAGACGTAACGATGAATGATGTTCAATCCGTCGATAAAGACACAGCGAAACCAGCTCGGGGACAATACCGTTTAAACAGTTTTTCAATTCCAGGCATGGCGTCTGTTCAAATTAACCCAGGCACACCTGAGTTTAACCGCTATCTGATCTCCAAAGCCGGGGCAGCAGTTCGCGGATTTAATGATGTCAGTATCGCCATATCATCCCTGTTTAAAACAATCGATCCAATTAAACATCCAGATCTTATAGCGGCCGTTCAGGACTGGTTTGATACCCTTCACGCCGAGAATGATGCATTACGTACCAATTTGGATAATTTCCTGAAATCAATTCCTATCGATGAGAATGATCCATTTATTTCTTCGATTCAGTTTACGCCGTATACCTATGACCCTATTCAGCTTAACTTTAACCATGCAAACACTATGCGTTTTTATAAGTACATCCATGCTATGAATTCGCATTTAACAACCATGTCTAAGTACAACTCGCTCGGTTTGTTAGCAATCAGCGATTACAACGTCATGGCCCACAATATAATTAAAAGCATCGATATTTACATTGAACGTGTAAAACGCACCCTTAATGTATCCCGTCGTAATAAAGGGGCTTACAACCCTGAACAGTTTATTGAAAAGGTAAAGCAATATAAAAGCGTTCAGGCATATATTGATGCCGAACTACCTTCCAAGACTGCTGAGGAGTAAGTAATGAACTTCAGGGCCTTTCTGAATAAAATCTGGAATATGTGTCAGGTATCTGTTTCGCAGGGCGATGAACTGGCAGCATTTAACGTTGATCCTGACTCTCCATTTGCCCAAATAAATGGCGAAGCAAAATATGCAGTCCCTGATCATCCAAATCAGGAGGTCCTGAAGTTAATAGAATATCCATCCCGCCCTACGGGTATACAAAGCTTTAATGAGCAGTCCATTCTCTCTTTGTACCGTGATAAAATCCAGACGGCTCAAATGCTGCTTGCAATTGGCGATAGTGATATCAGAGAGGATGCCTTTTCTTTTACAAATTTAATTTTAAAACCACTCATTGAATATATACGTTGGGTGCATCTCCTCCCGGCCTCTGAGAATCATCATCATAATGGAATCGGCGGTCTTTTTTCACATAGCCTTGATGTTGCGATCCTCTCCTTAAAAAATGCCTACCATTCAGAATTGAGACCTATCGGATATCAAGATGAAGAGATGCAACGTCGTAAGGTCTATCTGTATGCAGCCTTTATTAGTGGTTTGGTCCACGATGCAGGAAAAATCTACGATGTGGATATTCTAAGTGTTAATATCGAACCCTCAATTACCTGGACACCAAGCAAACATAGTCTTCTCGACTGGGCGAGAGAAAACAATATATTCGAATATGAAATTGTCTGGCGTTCACGCGTACATAATCAACATAATATCTGGTCAGGTGTTTTTCTTGAGCGAATTTTAAATTCAGTGTGCATGGCATATCTTGATATTGTGACCAAAGAAAGGGTCTACTCCAAGATGCTCACGGCTCTAAATTTCTATAACGACGGAAATGACTACCTTTCACGCTGCGTACGGAAAGCCGATTACTATTCCACAGGAACGGACTTGAACGTCATGCGTGATCCGGTTATGGGGTTACGATCAAATGACGCCGCTGCTCGTGCTCTAGGCTCACTGAAGCATAACTTCCAGCACCTCAATATTAATGATTTTAAATCCAAACCGATGCACTTAATCATCATCAACGGTGAAGTGTATCTGAATGAGAATGCGTTTCTGGATTTTGTTCTTGCTGATTTCGAAAAAATGCAATTCAACTTCCCCCAAGGCGAAGCCGGAAAAAATGTGTTAACGGAAGCCCTTGTTCAACGCGGGTATATCGAACCTTATAGCAATGAACGGGTCGTACACTATTTTATTCCTGGAGTGTTTAGCGAAGATGATATTGCCCGGATTTTCATTAAAGGGATCGCAAATCTTGAATTTTATAATCTGCTTAAACTGAAGTGGGTCGGGCTCGTTTTTGACTCGTACAAAATACCTGACTCGGTGCCAGGTTTATTCAGCATCAATGCCAACAAAGATTTCCTTTACATCAATGAACAGCGCTCACTTACCGAATTCAGAAGGCCGGTACCCGGCCGAGAAGATGTGACAAAAATTACTGACACCGTGGAATCACTAGCTGTCGGATTGCGCACAGTCAATCCCGCCAACCCAGACCCTAATGGCGAAATCGCCCTGGATACGGTGCAACGGGATAATGAATCTTCGGACAGTACAGCTGTTAATGACATTTGGCTTTCTGCCGTCATGGATGAAGACAGCGAATCCACCATATTTCAGCGCGAATCCCACAGTGCCGATGACGAACACCAGTCCATTGTCGGCAAAGATGAGGCATCTGCACTTGTGCTTGAAACTGATGCGGTATCTGAACAGGTGAACGCAGAACTCACCTTACAGAGCATGCTCCAAACTACAACGGTACCGAATAACTTCCTCAGGTTCGTAGATTCCGTACCTTTTCTCGTAGTGGATGCGGCAAAACAGCACTTACCTGCACTGGATGACACCTCATTTTGCCGAGAACCCATGTTCCAGAAGACACACCGGGATGGTGCATTAACGGGGCACTGGATTGTCAGGGATGTTAATGACCTGCGCTTGGTGCAGTTGGGTGACTGTTGTTCCGGGATTCATATGGGAGCCCAGTCAGAAGCGAATTCAACAGAACTGAAGTCCCTCCTCGACACGTCCATGTATCAGACACTGAACATTGCTACGTTGGATCTGAGCCGCAATGACGATGAGGACGACTATTCACGCGATACTCCGTTACCGCTCCCCCCGGAACGCCTGAACACACACAATGGCGAAGACGACCAGTCCGACGTGGAAATGGATTCAATCCAAGAACTGTATCTGATTGGACTTGCGGAAATCGCACCAGACCGTGAGGCACTGGATGGCGATGTTCGCCACAGGATAGAAGGTTCCGTCCTGACCGCTGATGAGCAGTCGGACGTCGGGGATACCCGCAACGCGCTCTTGGTCTCCCATGAATCTGAACATATTCAATCCACGCCAACAGAACCGGAGAAGGATGCATCGTCCATCCAAAACCCGTCGCCGACAGAAAGACCTGCCAGCGCTAAACCTCATCTGAGCCCTGCGCTGGCCCGCTTGTTTGCCGTTCCAACGGCATACGTTGCCGAAGCGCAATCTACGCCAACGTCGGAACCCGACGTTAAGCCACATGACCAGAATGCATCTGCTAATGGCGCTGTGAATTCAGGTGGGGATGCGCCTGCGTCAGACCCGGAGTCCGACGGTACCTTTACCCTAATGACTGATGGTGCTCCGAATCATGCTGAGTACGAATTGATAGCGCGGGATCTCGCGGTCATCGTCATCAAAATGAAGGAATTTTTTAATAGCGCCCGAAAGAATCGTTTCACTCTACTGGTTGGGAACTTTCTTTACATCACACAGTCCGGAATCAAACGTTTTGAACCTGACGGGGTCGAGGGTGAGGAAAGCGTGTTTATTAAACTGCCCATCTACCGGGTCAACTGCGGTGCTATCAAAAACACGAAGTGCTTCCAGTTCGATATGAACCAACTGCTGACCGCTTCCGACCGTATAAACATCGACCTTTCTACACTTCTTGACGAATTGCTGGAGCAATGATGGCAAAGACAAAACGAACAAACCTGCATGCCCAGGAAAACCTTTACCGACCGGTTCTTGAGTACAGAAGCGCGACAATCCTACTTGTTTGCGCACTGGTGACGCTTATACAGGGATATCAGTCAGACGGTTCGACACCGGCTCCCGTCGTCCTGATTATGGCCACCAGCCTCTTTCTGTTATGCGTCTGGCGCTGCTATGCGGCTAAACCTTTTTTTAATGCCCACTGGAGAATTTTCAAAAGGCAATTTCTCTTTATAAGCCTCGATCAACTCAGGATAATTAACAAAAGTGACTTTTTCGCCAACGAGCGAAAATTTCGAATGCTGAGCGATGAGTATGCGAAAGCCAATAAGGAAATGCCGGAGAGAAAAACCTATCTGTGTGACGGTTACCCCTGGGGGCCAGAGCATGCTGATCGGGCCTATCAGATAAACAACCTCTCCAGCGATTTACGGGAGATTGCTTTACCCTTTGTCCTGAAGCCGATCACCAGGCACTTTGCTTCGCTTGCCCGCAACATGGGGGGGAGCAATGCGCTGTTTGCCGTTGACGAAAGGGAACCGACCTTTGTCACCGAGAGAAACTGGTTTGGTCATACGTTGATAACCGGAAACGTAGGTACTGGCAAAACTGTGCTGCTGCGTCTTCTCAGCGCCAGCATGCTGCATATGGGCCACGTCGTCGTTTTCCTTGACCCGAAAAACGATACAGACTGCCGAGAAGGCCTTAAAAAGGAGGCCGCACATTTAGGTCTGCCCTTCTATCAGTTCCATCCTGGCAGGCCTTCTTCTTCAGTCTGCATCGATGTCTGTAATTCCTTTGTAAATGTCAGTGACCTAACTTCACGCATACTCAGCCTAGTCAGTGAACCGGGTAAGGTAGACCCGTTTGTGCAGTATGCTGAATCTTTAATATCTACAATCATCTCGGGCCTTCGCCTGATTGATACTAAACCGTCTATCAAACTTATTTATCGCAATATGATGAACCAGCAGGCCATCATCAACCTCACGGTAAAAGCACTGGAAAGCGCCTATGCGAAGTTTTATGGCCACGATCAGTGGATAGAGAAGGTGAAGTACACACCGAATGAACCTCTCTCGCAGCGTGCAAAGCGTTTATTTGAATGGTATGTCGCACACTTCATGAACTATGAAGGCCTTGAAAAGCTTGAGTGGCTGGACACTGTTGCCAAGCTCATTGACTACTCGACTTCAAGTGCAGAGCACATGGGGAAAATGACGGCCGGTATTATGCCGCTGTTCAGTCGCCTGACAGAAAGCCCGCTGGATGAACTGTTGTCACCGAGTGACAGCACGAATCATGGTCGTGAAGTAGTGACCAGCGATGGTATTTTCAATTCAGGAGGTGTTCTGTACATCGCACTGGATGGCCTGTCCAACCCTGAAACCGCTCGTGACATTTCGCAGTTAATCATGTCAGACCTCACCGCCTGTGCTGGCAGTCGATACAACTCCGGCGATGGTGACCTTTCAGGGCATTCCCGGATCAGCATTTTTGTGGATGAGGCACACTCAGCCATCAACAACTCCATGATCAACCTGCTGGCACAGGGTCGAGCCGCCAAAATCGCGCTCTTTATTTGCACCCAGACCATCTCCGATTTTATTGCTTCAGCAAATGCCGAAACGGCGAATCGTATTACGGGTCTATGCAACAACTACATCAGCCTTCGTATAAACGACAACCCAACCCAGACTTTAGTTGTGGAAAACTTCGGCAAAAGCCCTATAAGCACAAATATGGTCTCTTACTCGACCGGAACCGGGACAACTTTATCGCATAATGATTTCAGTGGTTCTATCTCGGAACGAAAACAAACAACGCTTGAAGAGAGCATTCCGAAAGAACTTATGGGGCAGGTACCAAACTTGCATATTGTTGCAAGGCTTCAGGATGGGCGGAAAATAGTAGGACAGATACCGATTGCCGTATCGGAGTCAGCGATGAAACCCTCAACCAAACTGGTCGAGATGCTCATCAAAAGCCCAAGAAAAGTTACTTTACGCAAAAACCTGAATATTGCCGAAATTAGCAAATACCTAAGGAAAACGCATTGATGGATGACTTCATTACTCTCAGTTGGCAACATTGTTTTAATAGCCCGATGAAAGTCAGCAAGAGCAAATCAATCATCAAGCGACGGTTCCAGTCTCTTGGTTTGAATTTTGTAGGCGATGAGCAAACGCGGCAACGGCTCAATAAATTAGAAAAAAATGTCGCCAGGCATGTAACCACATTCTGTTATTCCAATAATGCAGACTCGCTTATGCAGGCGGCAGTATTGCTGTCAGAGCTTTTCCTGCTGAAGGGCGAACTGACGACCAGTGATCGATACGGGGATAGATCCACGCATTACTGGTCTGTCTCAAATGGTGCAGTCTCTGAGTGGTTGCGTTCGTATTTCAATAGCGAGCAGTCTGATCATCAGTTTGTGGAATTCCGGATTTATTTTGATGAGCCGCCAGCCCGAGCCACCCTTGTTTATAACAATCAACTTAAATTCGGTGGCTATCTGCTGCCTTACTTTATTGATTTCTCCAAAGCGGCATCGGCCTTTATCAGTGGCCCCTCAGAGCTGACGTTTGCCCGGAATCTGCGTTTAAAATCCCCGGTGCATCCCGCCACGACCTTCGAGCATATCGTAGCAATTGAAGACTCGCCCTTTCTGTCTCGACTGAAGACCAAACTGGTCGACGCTATCGATAAATTGCCGGATCAGGAATGCCAATATTCCAGCACCTTCAATTATATCATCGACAAAATCTTCATTGCTCAACTGGAACTGAGCCTGGAGCCGTTCAACAGTCCGGGCGTCTGCCGTGCTGTCGTTTCAAAATACACCGACACATTACTGGCACTGCCAGTGTTTCATACCGGCGATAATGTCCGGTGTCGCAGCTGGACGCCATGGGAGTTTAAATTTGGCGAGTTTTTGCGCCTGGCGACAAAAAGTGAAAGCTCGGTATATTTGCCAGTCATCGGACAGATTAGCTGGAAAAGCGAAGCCCTGAGACAGTTCGCGGAACATACGTTAATCCGCCAAATCATCCCTTCGGAGTTTCACTGGCATTTAGGGATCCCGACGATGTGGCGCCACGATTACCCCGACCACGAAAAGCGCGTGGCCTTCATGCGAGACTGGAGCGTCAGCCATGGCTAACTCAACAGCAACACGTGGTACAGTAATACGGCTGCTGGCCAGCGTCACACTCTTTGCTTATTTGGTCTACAACGTGACTATTCAGGACACGGCAGAACTCAATAAACAAATCAGTGATGAAATCAACGCCAGCCAGAGCATTATCCCCTCGGATACCTGGAACAATGTTGTCGGAAAAACCGAAGCGACCTTTAATATTCTGGTAACAAAATACCAGTTGATTGAAATTCTGAATAATACCCTTATTCCCGACCCAGATAGCAAAGTCCGGGGGTTGAGTATTCCAGCAGAAAAGATGTCCTCATTCCTCTATACAGCGGTACAAAACATTCCGCTTCTTATATTTCAGACGCTGTACCGGTGGAATTTACTGGTGGGCTGGTCATTCGTCTTTGCCCCGTTTTTATTCGCTCTGCTAGCAGATGGCATGTATCAGTGGAAGCTGAAAAGGTATGTTTTTGGGAAAGTCACAGTCCAGTTTTATCGCGTCTGGTTCAGGGCGTTCTGGCTGATAGGCGTCCTCACGACTATTTATCTGGTCACCCCAAATATGTCCCTGTTTAACAACGTGGCACAGCTTTTCCCACCAGCAGCGCTCTTTATATTAGGCGTTGCCTTAAACCGCCTCTGGGCTAATTATCAGAAACTCATGTAAGGTTGAAAATGTTAAAGCAAAAAAAAGAATCACCTGCCAACTTTAAGCACGCGTTCAACCATCAGGCCAATCGTTTCTATGGCATGTTTCGCATCAGTACGTCGGCGAAAATCGTCATGTCAGGACTGGCCATCATTGCCGTGGGCTACTCATTTTATAATCTCTACGACCAATATCAGGAAAGTGAAGGTTTACGTGACCATATTGCGGTTATCCGTTTGAGCGGGGAAATGTCGTCAGGATCGGATACGGGCGACGGTACCGTCATCGCCACGGCTCTGGGAAAGGCGTATCGTAACCCTCACGCCAAAGCTATCGTCATAGAGGCAGAATCCGGTGGCGGTAGCCCTTCCGATGCCATCACCATCTATCGCCAAATTAATGCGCTGCGAGGCCACCAGCAAAAAATCAGAGTAGACAAAATTGTTAACGGAAAACTTCAGCCACCGAATGAGATTCCCGTCCCTCTGACTCCAGAGTTTCAAGCCAGAGCAATGAAAACAAAGCAGGAGGAACTGGAGAAGATCAAAGCCAATACTCTATCTGTTCTGTCCACCGGGCAGGGAACCTTTATCTCTAATGAGCTTTATCCTTACAAACCAATTATCGTTAGCGTGAAATCAATTTGCGCATCAGCCTGTTATTACGCCATATCTCCTGCCGATGCTATCTTTGCCGACAGCAATGCTCTGATAGGCTCTATCGGCGTACGCATGGACCATTGGGATGTGTCCCAGGTGATGAAAACAATTGGGCTTAAAAACGAACCACTGATTGCCGGTGGAAATAAAGACTCACTCGATCCTTATCATCCTCTGAGTGAAAAAACCCGTGATTTTATGCAAACGCAGATCTTGGATAATATGCATAAGCAGTTCATCGCCGACGTCGAGCTGGCCAGGGGAAAGAAAATCCTCAGCCCGTCAGATGCCGAATCTGTGGAACTTTACAGCGGCCGTGTCTGGCCGACACCCACGGCTATCAAGTACGGGCTCATTGATGCCGATGTGACTTCAGTTGAAGTCCGTTCTCGCCTGTCAGCTATGTACGGCATTCAACGATTTAAGAATTACAACGAGCCCCAGAGAAATCTGCGTTCGGCACTGGGGATGTTAGCTTCACTGACAACATCGGTAGAAAGCCTTACCCAGACCACCAGCAGGCTCGCCGAGTCGTTAGATTCCGCCAGCCACCCTAAGCTGAGGTAAAGGTGATGGGCTCGCTGATGCAGGTATGGCAGTTGGCAGGGCTCGTCCTCATCGGCTTGCTCCTGATCGTCTTATACTGCCTGAAAAATTTTATTATCATGGATATCGTTGAACGCAGAACTGCCAAGCAGATAGCCAGTAAGCTGCCTGATTGCGCTGACGGGCTTATGAGTGATTTGACACTGAGTCTTGAGTCAGTGGGGACAACGCAAGTTGATCACGTGCTTCTTGCTCCTCACGGGCTCTATGTCATCGAGCAAAAAAACTACAGTGGACGCCTGCTGGGGAATATGGCGGACCGAAGCTGGACAAAATTTGGCGGTGCTTCAAAAGTCATGAAATTGCAAAACCCGTTCCGTCAAAATTACAGCCACATAAAGGCAATACAACATACCCTTAACTATGCAGACCTCGAATGCATAAACGTCGTTATTATCAACGGCAAGTGTAAGTTTGGAGGTACCGTAAAACCTGACTGGCTGTGCATGGGGATCGAGGAGTTTGCACGTAAAGTAGAGGCGCGAAAGCATGTCGAAGTGTTCCAGCAGGAGGCACTGAGTAACATCAAAAACCAGCTGAATGTCATGCGTCGTCCGCCAGGATTGTATACCGACTTAAAACACATTCATTTTCTGAATAATAAATTCCAGACAAGTATGAAAGTAGATCAGCTTATAACTCTGCTGATAATAGAAATTGCGGTATCCGTTTTAAATCGCCTCAAGAAAATCGTGAAACCGTAAGAGGCCTTGTTATGGGCCCCTACGGGTTTAATGCGGGGATTTCCTGCCACGCAGTCTGCATGGATTGCATGATCTCGCCTAAAGGCTGCGTGGGACGTAATACGGTACTGGTAAGTTCCACATCATCCTGTTCGAATTCGACCGGCACCAGCATTAAGTAAACACGCGTCCCTTTTAACTGGTAGCCGAGCAATAAAACGGGCGCCTTACTTCCGTCGTTGCCCGTCCTCTCCAGATGGTTAGCCCAATCCCGCACCATTGCATACGCCTGCGGCATATAACGACTGTCCAGAGTACCTTTAGGGCGTCTGAAAGGTACTATTTCTGTCGATTTAAAAATCTGAGTCATCGGCATTACCCCCTCCCGTAAAACAAGACTAATTACTTATCAGGAAATAAAACATCGTGCATAGGATTCGCTGGGTTATTCATGGCATCAACGTAATTCATATTCCTTTTATTTTGTTCTTCATTCATTTCTTCGAAGAATGAATCCATACAGGGTTTATCTTCGCTGCATTTTTCTTTGATCAGTTCCCCATGTACAGAATGGTCAAACACCACCAGCGGAACCACTTCAATAATGCGGCCATTGCTGTTCAGTCGCACTGTCTGCTTCTTTTCAGCTTTAAGATGACGAATTACGCGCCATACAACCATGACCAGAACAAAGACGATAAAGAATGTTTCTAAGCTCATTGTGACCTCCCCGATTTCTATATGCCTATTATACGCAATCGCCTTATCAACCTAACAATCACCGCGCACAAAAAAAACCAGCCTGCACCATAATGTATTTATGTCCGTTACCAGAGGATTTTCTTCCGGCTGCGTGTCTTTGGCTCAACCAATCAGACAGGTTGGCATATGTCCGATTCAGCGCGTCACCAAGCTGACTTGTTAGGATGGACGGACACAAGATTAAGCATCGGCCACCCGCCGGACGTGCCCCCCGTTTTCAAATCCGCCTACTGTAAATTCGAACGCCGACCGGCGCTCCGCATACATGCTACAGTACAAAAGCATCAGAGCTTTTTCCCGTTTGCAGGACATTGTCCCTGCCGTGGCCCATGGCTTTCGGCGAGATCTGCGAAAAGTTACTTTTCCCGGATGCGAACGACGATTTCCGCCGCCACCGATTTTTTCAGTCGACAGGACGGTACTGCCCCCGGGGCATCGATACCATGCAGTACGACTCCCCCAGCCTGGCTGGGGGCCCGCCTGCATCGTTAGTGGTCCAGTTTCTCTAATCCCGCTTGAACGTCACAAAATACTCATCATCAGCATACCCGGCCTGCCTTTATCGAAGATAAAGGCAGGCATACTGTGTTCATGCTGGCTGTGATCGCCCGTATTCTCAATACACTGAACATGGGCGCCGTTGTACCCGTGTACAGTTTCAAGGGATGTATAAAATTTGCCGCCCGCCGCCTTAATATCATTGAATGTTTTAAAGCCGATTCCTTGTTTTTTACTGGGCCGGGGTGAACTCTAACAGTTTGTCAAATGTTGCCTTTAGGTGGCACTTCTTTAGTGAGGGTTTTGTGGGGCAGTCGATAGCCTAGATAATCTGTCCGGGTCTCTCCGTGCGACAGCACCAGAAAGCCTAACTCGACCAGACGGTCGTAGGTTTTACGGTCACGATTGCTGCACTGGTTGAGGAAAATCGTACCATGTCGTTCTACGAATGCCAGGCAGGCTCGCTGATAACTGCCGAGCTTATTTACCCGCTGATATTGGGCTTTCATACTTTCGACCAGTTGCTCTTTGGTCATCGTGATGTCTTTCATCTTTTTTTCCTGTGGCCGTCTGCCCTCTTTCACCCATCCACCAGCAGACGCAGTACGCCACTGCCGGTGGCCGTAACCAGTACTACCCGGTGAATGTTCAGAACGGGTCATCAATACAGGCTTTTACCCCATCCGTTTGCAGATTGCGTTCCAGCTCCGCAAGCGCCTCTGCATCGAAATTCCAGTAGCGCCAGATCATCGGAGTGCATGGCAAGGCGATATTACGGATAACGATACGGAAATGACCACCCAGATGGACGTCTTCAATGGTGACATTGCGATATTGAGCTGCAATTTCCTGGCCTGCGCCATTGAAATCGCGGTACCGTGCGTAACATGTTGGCTCATTGTGATCCCCAGGTTCATTGTTGATCTGGAATCCTTCCGATGGTTCCCGAACGGGAACTTTAATAGGACAGGTACAGGCCGGTCGCATGCGTAAACACAGAGCTCAGGTACATGCCGGTAACATTCAGTCGGCAGTCGAGCAGATCCGCGTGGTCCTGGCTGGCTTTAAAGAAATACAAATCGTGGCAGTCCTGCCCCTCCTCTTTGAAGATCCGAAAGACGTTAATGTCGGCGTTGCTGTAGAACTCCACGTGAACGCCATAGCGGACGGTACCGTCATCGAACTGGGCCACGCGGCGAGCGGACTTAACCTGCACCCAGCGGGGAAACTCCGTAAGGTAATCACGCCCGGGCATGAGATTATTAAAAATGAGGTCGACGGTATCAGTCATCTTCTTGCGGTCGAACTCAAACTGGCCTGCCCCGTTATTGCGATAGACCGGCTGGATGACATTGGTGTGTGTCAGGAATGTTGTGTCACGATCTTTGCTGAACATGGTCTTGCTCCTGTGGGCTTGGCCCGTGCGAATGGGGTTTATTTCCAGCGCGTAACCAGCTGGTGAAATTCCAAGGCGGAGAGCACCGGTCTGAACAGTAGCGGACGCACGACCACGTTAGGCAAGCGGTTCTCACACCAGGCATTAAAAACGGCCTGCCATACACCGGCATAGCACCCTGCCTTGGCCTGGATCTGCTTTTGGGTTTGGCACTCGGCAATGGCCAGCTGGTAGAGGCTTTCATTCTCAGCAGCTGAGAGTCGCTGTAGGGCCCGGTAGATAACACGATATTCTGCGTCGGAGGCATTACCGGCATAGGTCAGTGTAGTGTTCATATCTGCTCCTTTCTTTTTCCTTGATTTTATCGGACTGCTCTACCAGAGCTAATAACCCGAAGAGTAAATAAATCAAATTAATTCAATTATATAAAATTAGACGACGGCTAATTTAAGGCTGGAAGCTGATCCAGACTCGTTCTTTTTCCGACTGCCAGTCTTTTAACATCGGCGGCATGACAACACGGCAGTTATCTGCGGCGCCAGCATTTGCGTTGGCATCGTTTCGGGACGTTAACGGGCCGGTCACCAGGAAGGTTGATTGATAGTGGCGAGGAACAGAATGTTGCTGTTTGTGCTGGAGGCGATGGCAGAACATCAGGGAAAACGGTTCCCTTTCCGATTGTGGGTTGGCAATGATGTGGCGGATACGGTTACGCTGCTGCGGGAAATATCGGGTTTCGAGATGAGGCGTTGGCACCGGCTAGACTGCTCAGTCCGACCGGGCCGCAGCCTTCAAAGGACTGGCGGTGGGGTGGATCATAGGTCACCACTTTTGACTCACGGGGAACAGGGTAATGTTCCGGCCCATCCAGTTGACTGGACCGGAGTCAGCTTCACGCCTTACCCTGGTCTTGCTTATCTTTGTGCTTACGCAGGAATGTTTCCAGGTCAGAATGGGCGTTAATGATAGCGGTCATTTCGTCATGAGTCAGCACGAGGGTGTATGTGTCTTCGCCGATGAACTCACCCGGCTTGTGTGACGCAGCTTCGGCAATGCGGCCAAACAGCGGGATAGCCGTATCGGCAATGGTAGTCACGGTTTTCTTGTTCAGAACGCTGGACAGTGAAGGCGACTTGGGTTCAATCGGAGGCGTCGGCGACTTGTTGACCGGCGGGGTCTGTCCTTCCGCTGGCTGACCTTCAGTGTCCTGCCCGCTTTCGTTTTCAGTCCCGTCATTGGCGGCATTGACGGAGGTATTTTCCTCTTCCGGGTTGTGAGCCGGTGGCGTTGCCCCGTCATCGGTTTGCGTCTGTGTTTCGGCGTCGTTGCCGTGTGTCAGGCCTGGGGCGCTTTTGGTGCCGGTGGTGCTGAGTCTGACCGCTTTAACGTGCTTCAGGGTGCTGGCGGTCGCTTTGCCGTAGACGTCGATAGCCTTGCGAATATTCTCCAACGCCGCTTCGCCGCTGTAGAGATATTCTTCGAGCGCAACGTACATTGATACTTCATCCGCTACGAGCATGGTCTGAAGGGCCTCCGGTAGGTCAAGTACGCGCACCATCTGGCGAAGATGCTGTTCAGACTTGCCGCGCTTTTTGGACAGATCCGCGTAGCTGTATGGCTCTTCTTTATCCTCCACCAGCCGCTTGATGGACAGCGCCTGTGCTACCACGGACAGGGACAAGGATGAGTTGCCGGTCAGCGTGAAGAGCTCGGCTTTGGCAGGGCTACCACGGAATTCTTCGGTGCGGATCTCACTGATGCGTGGGAGGCCTTCTGCTTCCAACTGGCGGTTAGCAATGGCGATGGCGCGGATACGACATGCACCCTGACGCAGCACGGGTTTTCCGTCCAGAATTTGCAGCACTACCGGGGTGACCGACATCGGGTCTTCAAGGTAGGCCTCAGCCAGACCGTTGAGGTGCTCAAGGACGTGTGGCATTGAGTAATACGCTTCCCCCATCCCCGCCGTGCGAGTATTAAACCCTTCCAGCTCAACGATGACCGCAGGGTCAATTACGATGCCGTTGGCTTTACGTTTGCCATTCCCGGTGCGCTCAACATAGCCACGCAGGCTCTGTTCAGGGGTGGCGGTTTTGGTTGCTTCAGTGGCGATTGAAGTCATTTCGGTCTTCCTTCTTTTCAGTGGTTTGTGTAACCACGATACACAGTTGGCTCACTTATCTAATAATGCGCGGAGAAAAAAGTAACTTTTCTTCCCGGAGAGGCGTAGCGAAATAATACGGTATCGCGCCATTTTAAAAGTCGACGTTAAGCGCCTGTTTTTGGCCTGTAGCGCTGGGGATGATGGCCGTTCAGTCGGTGTCTCGGTGAAAGTTATTTTTCCGGTTGCCTGTCTGAACGGTCCGGGGCACTCGCCGGGGAAAACACTGCTGTCCATCGCTGTTGTCTGGATGGCTTGGGTGTTGAAATGCATAAAACTCACCTTCTGTGTCGGCGGGGAGGCATTTCTGAAAGTGATAGAATTTACAAAACGCCCTGAGAGGATCACTGATGATTGCTTCCGTTATCAAACCACTGCTGCGTCTTTTTCAGTCACCAGAAATCGAGGTCCCGGCCCCGGTCACACCGTCGCGAAAGGAAGAACAAGCTGTTTCAGGCCTGTGGCGTCCGCTCCCGGAAAAACATGTGGTGCTTTTTCTGGACTTTGACGGGGTATGTCACCCCTGCCAGAGTGAAACCTTTGAGAAGATGCCGTTGCTGGAACGCCTGCTGGAGGAGTGCCCCGCCATGGTCATCGTGATTTCCAGCTCGTGGCGGGAATGCGCCAGCGTGGGCTACCTGAGGGCATTATTCCCAAAAACGTGCGAGGAGCGGCTCATTGGTGCCACAAGCTCGCTTTATCTGATGCCTGGGCAGACCGGGGTACGGGCTGCGGAATGTGAGGATTTTGTCTATACGCACCGGATTAAATCGTTCATCTGTCTGGATGATGAAGCCTCCCTTTTCCCGGTGGGCTACCCGCACCTGCACCGTACGGACTATTACAAGGGGCTGACGGAAGCAGATGTCACGAAGCTCAGTACCCGATACCTTACGCTGATGAGTCGATGGGGCAGTTGAATTGATTGCAGGAAAAAAATTTAACCGAGGGTAGTTATGCGCCAACTCGCTATTGATGTATTACAAAATCATGATAGACACATTCTGGTCACGGGTGATTCGGGTTCAGGGAAAACCACACTGTTAGCAGAATTGAGAACGGTCGACGGTGGCTCCCGGTACTATCACTTCCCGGATCTGAATACTGGGAAAAAACGCTGGGAGCTTTGTGATGACAACTTTGATGATTTTGATTTCCTGAACACGCCGGAGCGAACCTTAATTCTAGATGGCGTCACCGCAGGTGATGCATCGGGTAATTCGAAAGTTCTGCATTTTATCAGGACAGCAAGAAAGCATGGGAAACGCCTTATTGTTAGCGTATATCCGACGGAAGTCATGCAGCTCAAACCATTATTCGGTGCGGTTATAACTTTATCCGGTGGTTTTAAGAGCGACAGAACCTGTGCTGTAGAACTCCTTTCTTAAAGAATGGCCCCGTCGTGTGTGCGGGGCCATATTCCAAAAGCGCGATGACGATCATTTACTGAGACACGCTTCTCTTTCCGGCTGCTAATCCCGTGCAGACTGTGCAGGACTCCCCATCAGCTGCTGAGATGATTGAAATTGCACCACGCCAAAAAAGATTCCGTGCTTTTAATACCCCAGCTCATTGCGATGGTGCTGAGCATATTCTCTCCCATATCCATCATCGCCTTCTGGTGATTGAGCATGGCATTACTGTCCGTGGCCATGTAGGTGTTTTTGTCCATCACGTCCTTCAGTTCAGCAGACGCCTGCCTGTACTGCGATGAGCTCTTCATCGTCTGGGTCGCTTCGGTACGGGCATTTTCAGGTGGGGTGTTGTTCGCCAGTAGATTAGTGAACTGCATCGCAGCAACGCCCAGTGGGATCTTGGTCGTGGCACAGAAATCCATCACTTTTTGCTGGTCAGAAGACGTCCCGGCATGAGCCTGGAAGCTACAGACGGATGCGAGTACAAAACCGATAAGCGTTCGTTTCATTATTCTCTCTCTGGTTACGAAGGTGTCCGGGTTTTCCGGCAGCGGTGTGATATGTATCGGCAGCTGCTGCCACTTACTTCAGGCAGAAATGATATCAGTCTGGCCCACGGACGGTGTCGCGTCATCCTGCAATTCACGAAGACGAGCATCATAGATCTCACTGCCGATGATGTTCCCGTCAATGCCGAGCCCGACAAGAAGCTTCAGACTTTTGCTGTACGAAAGGACAACCAGCCCGTGGAGGGCCATGGTGTGGCAGGAAATCCGAAAGTTGGAGCTGTGGATCTCCTGCCCCCGGTGGGCATTGATAAGGGACAGCAGGCGAGTGCTTGCAACCGGGCCTTTGTTCCCCCGGACCCTCAGGGCATAGAGAACAAACAGGATGTCTTTCTGAATCGCCGAAATTCGCATTGTGACAGGTGACCTCTGTGTTTACGTGCCGGAACGCCAGCACCCAAGTGTTAGTGTTCTGGCTGATGAGCGGGCGCAAGTCTGAAGCGATAGCCGCAGCCGCGCTCAATCCGGGCTCCCGCGTTCAGACCGCTTTCAATGTCTGTCGCGGCGGCGTCCAGATAGTCGGCGAGGGAACTGACCGGGACTGCTACAGGGCATTGTGCTGACAGCGTAAGCAGAGAAAAAGGCTGGTGGACATCGACGGGTACCGGCGGTGGCGGTGCATACTGGCCGCGACTGTCCATCGGATACACGCTCGGAATGTCAGACAGGTTTACCGTTAGCACGGCCCGTTGCTCATCGAGCCCGGTATGCCCCATGGTACTGCGCTCCATGAGATCGCCACCCGGTACCGGTAAAGGCAGCTGTCTTACCAGCACTGCCCGGGAACGGATGCATCGGGCGATATCCCGGGAATGGCATCCCGCATCAGCAGTGATCACCAGCTTCAGTTGCTGTACCGCACCGCCCGATTGCAATTCATCCTTACCGCTGACTATTCCCCCCGTAGCCACCAGAGCCCGTTCAAGCAGCAGCCTGGCCGGAATAACGCTATTCCTGATAAGGAAATATCCGATCAGACCGACAATTGCAGCAACTGACCAGATAACCTCAACCCACATTGACCATGGCCCCTCTGGTAAACCGGTATTTCCTTGTGGCAACCTCGCTTTCCGGACGGCTTGCATCAAGAAGTGGGTCATTAATGGGAACCCCCATGCCAGATGTCGCATTTGCCGTCAGACGCCGGAATTCATTTTCACAAAACTCGATCAGTCGGCCCATCACTTCGTCAAGCAGATCACCCATTGCGTCATTTTTCTTGTCGGCTAGCTTTTGCATTTTTTGTGCGCCTTCTCTGGTTAAAGGTACCTGTTTGTTTATGCTACCGAAACCCAATATGCGGCAAATCTCCGCCAGGGAATGAGGGAAAATCGTTTTGCTCCGGCGATCTTACTGTAATGACGAAGAGACTTTTTCCGGATAAGGACCTTATTTTGCTGGTAAAAAGGATGAAGGCGGATTTATCTAATGCTGGCTGACTCGGGGCTGTCGGCGTCTGGATCAGGGATACCGGTCTGGAGCAGGACAGATTTTCATCTCCCGGATGTCCCCATAAGCCGTGTGGGCGAATTAGAGAGGGCTGGCAACCGGAAAAAAGGTAGTTTATGACAGGCCTGCACGTGGGTCCGGGCTTTTACCGGGCGGCGGTTAAATATATGGACGGGTAACCCTGACGCCGCCGAATTTACCCGCCCGCGCCAGTCGAGCTTGCCCTGTCCGCATCAATGCCCCCGGTGTAACGGTGCGCCGCCCCCCTCCCTGTTTATTTCCCGGATGAACGCCGTTGCCGTTTGACATCGGATAGCGCAAGAAAAAAGGGCTTCCCCGAAGAGAAGCCCTTTCAAAAGGTGCCGCAAGGATTTAGCCAGCCAACATCGCGACCGAAAAGCGGGGGATCGCTCCCCCGCTCCCAGCTACTTACCGGATTCGTAGGCCATCACAGCAGCAAATTCCCGTCCTCCGTCTTTAAGCCGTACTTCGCAGAGCGAAGCTCGGGTAAGCCAGGTGAATACCAGCAGCGTGATACACACTATCAGTACGCACAACAGAACGGTTATCTGCGGCAGTTTCATGGTCTACTTCTCCTTGCCAAATGGCAGGTAAGAGGCTAACATCATGTTGTCTAGACATTCGGATTGCCTCGGTTAATTGAAAAATTACTCGGGGCTTTCTTCTTTATGCCACAACCAACAGTAAACCGCAGACCGGAGCATAAAGCCTCCAGCACCAAAGCCATTATACCCAATTGCTTCTCACGCCTAATACTTATTCAGCAAATAAATCAGAATCTTGCCTTTAGTCTGGCGAAACGACTCGCGGTCGAAGTTCCCTCTGTTGCCCGACTATTCATCTGGAATTTTCGAAAGATTTTCTTTGCCGGTTGCCACCTCCTGTCGACAACGGCTTCGCATGGGTAAGAGGACCCGTTTTCTTCTGTGATCCTTTTCCGGGCCACGCTGGAGGAGAAGGTTTGGTGGGAGCTGGAGGTAAAGCAGGAATGGAAATGCCTGACAGCATGGATTCGTTCACGGCTAAACTGGCCGTATCCGTGAATGCCGGTATCCGGCCAGCCTGGTAAAACAGACTGGCGCCAGTTTATGATGACCTGTCCGCATTCGCCCTGAGTGCTTCAAGCCCGGACGGAGTCAGCTTAAGGCGGTAGTAGCGTCCCTTTTCCAGCACAGATGGTCGCCCCTCTATTTCTGTCAGCCCCAGGCGAAACAGCACCGGGGTGCTGCGACAGCAGATATCATCCGGTCGGCCCATAAACGTGCGCAGTTCCAGTGCGCGTCGGAAGTCCCCATTAATCGCGTATTTTGTTCCGGATGCCATCCGACGCAGAACATAAACCTGAGCCATGGTGAGTCCCGAAAAGCAGGCAGGTGCAGTCATTGAAGCCCCATATTGATGCGGCAGACGCTAACCGGATCTGCCGCCTGATTAACCCTACGCGTTGAGCAGTTTCACGTCCGTTGCAGTGATACTTAGGCGCAATTCTTTGGCACCAGACGCTACGGTGTGGTGAAGCCACGCAAAAGGATGGTCATGCTCCCATCATCCCCATCCATAGCAATACGGGCCTCTGCATGCCAGTCAGCATCTGTTCTGGCGTCATTAGTGAATTAGACATGTTTTTCCTCCGCTAGAATCTCATCAATGATGCGATTTACAACCCAGCTGCTTATGCATTTACGCGATGGCATGCGTTTATATCGACCGCCCCGGCCGTTACGCTGCCCTCGCTGAGCATTCCATCGGCGAAAAACGGCATCGTTAATTTTTGGCTTCAGTTGTGAAGTGTTCATGCTGCATGCTCCTGTTCCTGAGCTGACAGTACCAGAAGGCGGGTCGCTGCGAGCAGCGTGGCAACATCTTCGGGCAACAATGCCCCATGCGAATCGACAGCATTCTGCAAACTCTGGAAACACGCCGTGACATCCCCGCCAGACAGCGAATTCACCCTGGCGAGAATAGCCTGAGCGGTGACCACCGCCGGATAGATGTCTTCGGACGTGGTGTTGTCGACGTCGTTATCGAAAATAAGGTCTGAGTCGCAATTAATATTATCTTCAAGCCATGTGGAGAGTATTCCAAGAAAATTTACGACGTGTTCAATGTGCATATTATCGCCCTCGGTTAATGTAGAGTAATAATACTAAAGTTACTTTTCCAGCTAATAACTTGAGAGAAGAGATTGCGTAAATAATTTATTTCCATTTTAATTCATTAATATGGACGCATTTATAATTAATCAGGAAATAAAAAGTAAATCTTCCCAGAGATCAGTTAATAAAAGAACAAGTGCCAGTACTCTCTTTTCCCGGATGCGACTTCGCCCCTCTGTTCACCATAAACTGGTGGGTAACCAGGCAGGCGCATCGTTTTTCCACGGACCAAGATGTCGTTATCCAGCAAATCACTGGAAAATACCGTTCAGGATGCTGACCCGCGCCTTTGCCGCCAGGCAGGACTCAAGAGAGCCCCCTCTACACGCCGCCTTATGGCTAAATCCTAATCAAAAAAGTTGCAAAATAGTGTAGTATTAATATGATACTCGAACTGACAACCACTTGTACGACGAGGGTTTTCAGTAAACACCTGAATACTTTAGAATACTTTGAACACTGGAGGTGAATATGATTACGCATTCTCGATTCACTATCGCTGATAGCTCATCGCTTTTGGGCTACTTGCGTGTACCTGGCGTTCAGGGAAGCTTTGAAATTCGGTCTTTCATGGACCGCGTAAAACGCCCTCGTTTTATTGTCGTCCATGAGAACTGGCATGATGCTGGCCGCCGTGAGCGTATTGCTCCAGTCGTCATTATGCAGTTCGAGGCTGATGGACATAAAGAGTGCATTGATCAGCAAGCTGAAACTTCATTTAAAGGACAGGATCTGGCTGGGTTAAGCCGCCGGGCCATGGAGTTTTTGAAAAACTTTGAACATGGCTCATTGGCATGTCACCACTAGTCATTGCAGAACACAACAAAAAGCTTTTCTGGCCTGACGATCTTGACGAACCAGGCCAGTCCTACCAGAAATTAGCGAATATCAAAGATGATGGCGGCGATGAATACGAAGTTATCCTGGAGGATGACGGCGGAGAAATGGCTCGTCTTTATCTACGGCATATAAAAACCAACTCGGTAGCTGCCAACTACCTGTTGGAGTTCGGACTTACACCACCAGACGATTTACCCGGACGCATTCCGCAGGTTACAAGCGTATTTGTTGACGTTGAATACCGCCAGGTACACCTTTCACAGCACGTTTACCGCTTGATCATGAGCCATTATGGCGTGGTGCTCAGCGATACGCATCAGACCTCTGGCGGGATGGTTATCTGGCTGCAAATGGCTGAGGATGACGCTGTGCAGATCAATGTGATGCAGGTACGCGGGAGTCATCTGGAATACCGTCTGATTGATGGCCAGCCAGAGGCTTATATCGGCGACATTGAAAATCTGGAACTCGCTGGCGGCACTATCTGGGGAGATCCAAACCAGGTTATTTCTCAGAAAATTCTTCAGCAAATTGGCTTTGTCCCTGCCTATACCGATAAAAGTAATATCGCCCTGGCTGCTCGCCCTGTTTAAAAAGTACGTTAACCCCTCCATTCGTACGGGATGGCGCAATCACATCGTTCAGGAGAAAGCCAGCACACATAGCCCTTCAGCTGTGATGCGCATTTCCCCCGACAGTCGGGTCTGGCTCCAGTAGCTTATGAGCCCCAGTGATTTGAGCTGGCGGACTATCCTGGTACAGGATTTGTTCCCCCGATACCACTTATAGATTTCCGGCTTCTCTTCGACACGCCGGATACTTGCTCCTGCCGCAATGCTCGCCAGCAGCTCCCGCTGTGGTGTCGTCAGTGTCATGCTGAGAATCTCTTCCTCCAGCACACCTCGTTTCACCAGGCTACGGCAGCGGCCCTGCATCCAGTCTTTAAAGGCCGCCGTGGACTCGGCACCAGTCACACCCTGACGACGCCAGGCTTTCACGGGACCTGCTTCTTTCGGCTGACCCAGAAACGTAGCAATAGCCTTATCGGTCCATAGGCGGTCTTTTAGTCCGGACTTACTGAGCCATGCAGCATGCCATATATCACCTTGCTTCTGCCGCTGGGTTTCGCCATAAGCCCGACGTTCGGCCTCGTTATAGAGATGCCAGCGTCCGTTATAATATGTCATTACATGTCCTCCGCCCTTACCGTGAAGGCTCGTCGCAATCCGGTTCTAACTCGAACTCTTGTGCCATTAGCATCCGTCCTTTTTGGGTTGTCCGGGCTGGATGGGCGATTAGCGGGGTAGTCTTCCCGGTGTGGTCCAGATCGAATTCGCAGCCACATACCCGGCATTCATCCGGCCTTCCGGGCAAGCCCATCTCTCTGACCATCTCAATCTGCACGTCCTTTACCGAGTTACAGACTGGGCAGTTCGCCGAAATAACGGGACCTTCAGGCCACTTCAGATTTTTCATGGCTTCTTCCTTGCAAGGTACGGTGACGGAATGCACCGCAGACGGGTTTCAGATGATGGCAGTATAACCGCAACGGTGGAGTGTTGTTGAGCGCCTGTGCGTCCTCTGTGTTTGACCTGTCATCGCTGGCAGTGGCCCGGTGTCAGGTCAGTACGCCGGTTCAGGCATCAGTAAATGCCGCAGTGAGCTGGTGGCATGCCTCAATCAGGCCCGCACGGGTGTGGGTCCGCAACGCGGCGGCGAGGGATACCCGCAGCGTGGTTTCATCGCAGCCATCCACGGTAAACTGGACAACCTTCGTTTCAAGCCGCCCCATGGCCTCATAGAGTTTTGCATCGGGGTTACTACGCATAAACCGCAGCATGTAGTCTGCGATGATCCGCACTGCCGCCCGGTTCGGGTCGGAAATGACTCTGCGATCCCGTGGTACGGTGCTCGGTTTGAATACAGACATTATTTTTCCTCCGGATGCTGTTGCACCGTAGCCTGTTGTGGATCAGCGCTGACAAAGGGCTTCTTCATGAAGAGATACATCGCCCCGTCACGGGAAAAGCGACACTGATTCGACTCAATCACGGCATCCAGATGCGCAGGATCGGTCCGCAGGCGTTTAATCACGGTCTGGCGGTAAAGCAGTCGGGGGATGTGGTGAGCGCTGTTAATCACGGCATTCAGGTCTCGGCGAAAGTCATACTTCGCTACTTTCATGCTGGTCTGTAGTGCGGCATATTCCACGGCAATCACACTGGCCCGGGCAACGGCCTGCTGGTGGGTCGTGAGCTGACTGTAAGCGAAAAGTTCCGGGGTCATCTTTTATTCCTTTAGTGGGCTTTTCACTATTTTAAAGGGTTGTCTCCTCAGGCTAATAATCGGCCGGAAAATAAAATGACAATAACAATAGAAATATTCTTTCCGCAGTCATGAGGGCTTAAGAACAAAATAGAAAATTCACATCCATCTATTTTAATTAGTATTGAAAAATACCGGTCAGGCGCGAAAATTGATATACGTTAGCCACAGGCTGAATTACTGCCTGAGTCGGATAAGAAAAGTAGCTTTTCCTGCCCCGGATTGGCCCAACTACTTTTTTCCCGGATGCGGGTTATTGCCCCACGTCAGCCGACAGCGATTTAAGCAGAGCGTGAATGTATTCTTTGTGCTCCATGCTTTGTGCCACCCCGGCAAAATTCACCATGGCAAAATACTCCACGATTTCACTCCGCGTTGCATTGCCTAACTCAATTGCGGGTAGTGACGCGTGGCCGAACGCCAGCTGCTCGCCACGGGTCAGTTCTGACCACATGACCGGCCCCTCCGAAAGCATAAGGGGGATAGCGTCTGTAATAAAAAGCCGAAGCGTTGTAATCCGCTGCTTGCCATCCACCACTTCAATATACGGACCGTCCACAACACCCCAGTCCGATTTTTTGGCCAGTGCGATGTGGCCCAGTGGAAAGCCCTGGATCGCCGCCATCAGAAATGCCTGTTGCTCAGCCGCACCCCAAACGTAATCACGCTGATAATCCCCATCAAGAAACAGCGCTCCGTGCTTTAGCCAGTGAATATAGCTTTCAATGCAAATGGGTTTGGTTGTACATGAAAAACGGTGCAATGCACGAATGCGGTTTGCCTGAGTGATGTCTGTGCGGGCCATACGTTGTCCAATTTTGTTAAACGGGCAGGCATCAATGCCTGCACTGGCAGCATAACAAATCCAAACCAGTGGCTAATAAACCAGGTACGCCCAAAGTAAATTAAACCAGGCTACTCAAACAGGACGTGGGTAATCTATATGCCTGTACTTCTAATGTTGAAGTTGAATACGACGAAGAGGACTGGCATTAAGTTGTGAATTATCCCGACCTAAACAGGTCTGGATGATTCACAGCATCCCGCATTATTAGCAGACTGCGGCCCTCAATAATAATTTGTCTTCATAAGGTTTACTCGACGGGTTAGCAGCCTGAACAACCATAACAATCCCCCACCCAGCAGTAAAACCCCAGCTCCCATGAATGCGGATAACGCCCCCAATTTGGAAAGAAATGCAGATATGGAGAACCGCTTCGATTTATAATGCTTTGCACCACTCGACATTATTTCATTATAAGCTACCATCTCCAGCGCATAGCGAACTTGCCCCGGTACATTAGCGAAAGGAACATTAGTATTATAGCCATTAATCACTTTTTTAATAGCAGTAATATCCGGCTTCCCCTCTTTTATTCCTATCTGTGCTACAACATAATCAAATGGTAGAAAACCAGGTTTCGCTTTGGGATTTGAGCTTTTAATATAATCAAGAAGGTGCACGTAATTGTTGTCATCGAGTAACTTCTCAATTTTTCTTTCTGCACCTTCACCTCTATTAATCACACCACCATCAGCAAGAACTCCTAATATCTTAGGAGTTAAAAAGAGTAATACAATCATGATTACTTTTAATGGGAAAATGCCACCAAATTCACGCTTTGAAATTGCAAAGTAAAGCATAAAACACGCGAGTAAAACTTGGGGTATTGTTAATGCGTTATATATTGGTTGCGTATCCCAAACCACCTTTATTACATCCATAGTGGAATTTATTCAAAGCGAAGCTCCGGGCGTGCTCGCTTCGGTGCGGATAATTGACTCAGGGACATCTAATGAAAAAGTCGATTTAGATGGTAAAAAGGTCGGAGAAAACAGTTTAGTCACAATGCCAATCAAGACTAAATGAATGCCCAACATAGCCAGAAATTTACCTACTCTTCTTGCCAAGGTAGCGCGACTTGTGAGTGCCAGCATTTTAATAAAAAAATTTTGCTCAATCATAACTTAACCTCTATGTACGAAATTTTCCTTAAGAAAAATCACTCGACGGCGAATCTGCCTGACCCACAACAGAATGCTTGCCCCGAGCAACAGCAACCCGCTCCCGGTAAGTCCCACCTGCTTGCTGGTATCAGAGTAGTAGGCCACATCCGTGCTTTGCTTTGTCAGATCATTGCCTCTGCATTCCTCAGCAGACCGGGTAATACCCCGTTCGTCAGCTCTGCTACTGTAGGAATGCTGGCGTCCTCTGTACCGTTCATAAAGACCTCTGATATGATTTTTACCCGCCCTACCAGCGGCGAATTCGGGTGTTAAGGCTTGCACATTTTCCCGAAATCCGCCTTACGCCAGTCAGTTAGCGCCCAGTTTATGGGAAAGTGATGTTATCGGGGATAACTGATTTTCAAATAATCCGGCGGACCCGAAAAATTTCGTGACCACCGGGCCAGCCATCCTGCCCCGTCTTTACGGCGTTTTCACACGCTGATGACGATGGCATTCGCAACCTGGGGAAGGCGATTTTCCGGCCCCAGTCGCACATGGCTGAGGCGATCTGAAGACATGGTCATCGCCCGGAACCCAGCAATACGGGAACGCACCAGCTCCCCCCAGGCGTAATGCTCCCAAACATCATTCACCAGATCAGGCTGACGCAACAGGCGTGACTCCATTATCGGTGCAATATCGACCGGGGCCAGATCGGCATAGTCCGGGTGAACCCGTCGGCCTTGCGGCTCGCCCACCTGGTAGTAGGCTTCCGCCAGCAGTACATCATGTGACACAAGATCAAACTCATCGTCGTCAACGTAGGTTGTCAGGTTATAGGAGAGTTTGCCAAAGCCCTCAATCGCCCAGACGGCTTGCATCGTAAACTCAGTCAGCGGTCGGGGGGATTTCACCAGAAAGCCGTTAAGCGCCTTGCGGCCCTTCAGCATGCCCACGCAGTAGCTTTTGTTGGCATACGGCTTCATGGTGGCCAGCTCCTGCGTCGTGAGGCTGAGCGACAGCTCCGGCACGGATATGGACTCCAGAGTGCATAGGTTGGCCATGGGGTGCAAAATTTTGGGGACGAGATGCAGATACACGATAACCTCCTGTTCAGAATCAGTCCGACGTGGGGAATTACACCTGTTCTTCCGGTTCAGGCTGATTGATAAACCCGTATTTCACACCGCCGGGAACACCCACAGCACTGGCAATGGCTTCACACAGGCGTGATAAATCGTTGAGGGTCATGTTGTACTCAATATCGACCGAATAGAGCTCCCCGGCATTCGCCGCGTCCTCCAGGTTATCATGCCGGGAGCTGAAGATAGCCACAATCTGGGATTCAGGTGCGCACATAATGTTTTTCCTTCTGGGGTAAGAAGCCTCCCGACATCAGGAGGCTTTTGATTAAGATTCAGCGGTGTCGTTCGCTGGTTTTTTACCTTCCGCTGCCCGAGCTACCAGCGTCCCGAGGACAATGAACAGCACGACCAGACTGTAAAAGACCGGGTCAGAAACTGCGTCGGTTGCCGTCGAAAAAATGCGAAGCCCGAGCAAAAGAAGACACAAGAACAGCACACCGCGAACCAGAGGAGTAAAGTAACTTTTCATATCGTTTACCTTAACGGGTTAAAATGCATCACAATTACATCACAACTATTCATGCTGATTTTCTGCGATAACCACTCATATCGCTGCTATCGCAACGCCGTGCGGGTCAGTCCTGCCAGACGCTGCCGGATAAGCCTTCTGATCAGTGGTTTTAACAACGTGGCCAGCGCAACTGGCTGTGCATCCAGAGTGCGAAACCCAGTGCGAATCGTCCGTCCGTGCTGGGTCAGCAGACGCAGGTTCCACAGTGCTCCGGTAAAGGCATCCTCCGTTCCAGCCTGAAGGCAGTGTCGCACCGTGGCGAGTGACTGATTTCGGCTCAGTCTGAAATAGCGACGGTCTTCTGGCGGGCGCTGAGCGCCAGCGATCCCCTGTAGCCGCAGATGGCAGTGCGTTAAAATGGCGTCGGTCAGTTGTTCCGTCAGAACAGCGGCAGCGGCGGTGTCGGCCTCGCGGACTTCCCGCAACAGTGACTGTGTCAGCGCGTTTCCCAGGGACGTGTGGTTGGACTGATGCAGTTCTGCGCACAGCGCCACGCTGCTCCAGAACCGCCATTTCTTCATCTGACGTGTTATGCGTCGTGCCACCAGGTCACGGTATGCGGCATCGTTCAGCACCAGGTACTGCTGGCTGTCAAGCACTGCTGGGAGACTGCGTTTCGCGGTCAGCCCGACCCGCTGATAGCGTTGACCCCGCTGAGCCAGTTTGTGGTAAAGCGATCCCTTCCCTTTTGCCAGGCGGACTGCCCCGTAGCGCAATAGGTAGTGCGCCGCGTAGCATGATGACAGACCACCCTCGGACACCCGCTGGCGTAAGTCGTCGTACTCATGCCAGATGACCCATGCAGCCGCATCGGCATCGACGGTGACTTCTTCCTCCTCATCAAACGCCACAATGGCCTTTTTCCCGGTTGCCGTAGCCAGCGTTCGTGCCGCCCGTTCATCCCGCTCACCCTCAAAATAGACGGAGGCGGTGAGCGGATCGGTCAGACCGTCGGTATCACACTCTTGCTGCCATCCCGGTACACGCAGCCACAGTGGTGCAGGCATCGGGGTACGGGGGACGGCGGAGATTACGGGCTCATCCTCTAGAAGATCCAGCTCTCCGCGCTCCCATACCCGCCGGTAAATAGCGATGGCCCGGAACGGCTCCGGGTTATAGCAGTGCAGAGACCAGAGGAAATCCACATAGAGGACGCTCTGCTCTTCCACCAGACGAAACTGAGGGGCGCTCATGCGCCGTTGGTGCGGCGTATCGGGCAGCTCGCCTGAACGCAGCTTCTCACCCACAGCCGCCGCCCGTCGGTCCTCGGCATAATCCAGACTGCAACAGATGTGGAATAACCGTTCGGTCAGCCCGGAAGAAAATACGTTGGGCTGTAGGCGAATGAATCCGCCTTCAAACAGGGTGCGTCCGACGTAATCCCGCATGCTCCAGTCATACTGGATCTTGGTCAGGTATCGTTGTAGCCGGTTCAGTCCGCCCTGATACCCGTACTTCTCAGGATTGGTGTTGATCAGGGTTTCCATCGAGCGGTCGATACCGATGGCGGTACAAAGTGAGCAGCCGTAACGTGCTCCGCAGGCAGACGCCGAAGAGGACGTTTTCTCCGGGCTCCAGATACATTCTCCGGTCGCATCCTTATACAGTTCGGCAAGGACGAAATTATCCGGCTGGAAACCCGGCAGCGGGAAACGGGCATCCGAGCCGCTGGCTGTGAGAAATGTCCAGATGTCCTGCGTGCTCCACTCCTTGACCGGATACAGTTCACCCCCGTGGGCGGTGCGAGTCACTCGCGTGGCCTTTCCCCCCATCCGGGCAATGTTACCGGCCCGCTGGTGGCCTTCTGCATCCCGAGAGCCCAGCATCAGGCAGACTTTCTCACGCACCGATGCCGGTAGGCCTTTCAGATAACGGGCCTTCGCCTGTCGCATCGGCAAGATCTTGAAATCGTTGGAGCAGAGGCGGGACGCCGAGTTTGTGTACGTCGGCAATCCGCGTCCGGTGAGGACGCGCCCAACCCAGCTCTGGGTCAGAGACGGACGGGCAACGAGGATCGTCACCGGCAGGCCCTGCACATCAATGAACGCCTGAAGGGCGTCCAGTACCTGCGTGGCGTGGTAGTGCATCTCCGGGTTTTCGATGAGCGTATCGGCGGATTGAATGAAGTGGTACTGGCTGACGTTCGTGCCGTTGCGGACGGCCCGTACCAGCGCCATCAGAAACAGGTGGAGCACGGCGGTGGAGTCCTTGCCGCCGCTAAAGCCAACGGAACACGTCCAGCCCAGCGTGATGGCCTCATAAATCGACGCCGTGGCAATCCCAATGCGTTCTGCGATACTGACTGGCTCTTTGGCATCGGTGTAGTTCAGATCCGCGTTGGTTTGCAGCGTCTGCCAGACAGCAGACCATTTATCCTCAACCCATAACGACGCATTCGCCGCCGGATTAACAAAATGGTCTGTTGTCTGACGCACATTATTTAATACGGATTCAGTGTACATAATTATTGCCCACAATTAATCGATCTGTGTGATGGGATTATTTAATATTCCGGCGCAAAACAAAGCAATGGATTAAATAAAAAATAATTAAATCCGTCGGCGTCATATTTAAAAATCAATGTTAATTAAAACTCTTAAATAATACGGGCGAACACCGCCCGTATAATAGCCAGATTTGAAATTACGAATAATTGACTTCGTTAAATAAATATACTGGGTTGTCCAGGGCTTCCAGCGGAATAGTCGGGGTGTGCAGTGCCATATCATCCCCGCAGTGGCGGGGAACGGCGGCAAGCATAAAGCCCGATTCAAAAACCCGGATGAGTGGGCATCCACCCGCTTGCCCTGCGCTTCAATTAACGCGCTCAATGCCACCTGCTGCTCACTATCCAGGACGGAAAGGCGCTCGGCCTGAAGGGTCCCAAGCGCCGTATCTTCATCACAGTCAGACCAGACTGCACCAAATTCATTCAGCTCTGCCAGCAGCAGGTTGTGCTCCTTCACCAGGACCGCCACTTTCCGGATGCGAGAGGCAAGCGCATCATCAATCACAAGGCTGACCAGCTCCGGATACCCGGAGGCAAATTCATTGACGCTAGAAACGGTAGACACAATAAGCTTGTTCATAAGCTCTCCTGTGCCCGCCGCAACCGGCGAGCAGATTAAGGGGTTAGCAAGTGGCAGATTAAAGGGCGTCGATAGACGGAAGGATTCGACGAATTCCGTCGAATTCAAAGGCCGTCAGTTCGGTCACTTTGTCCAGCTTGAGATAGACCCCTTTGCCTTTGGTTGGTTGGGAGAAATATCCATTCAATTGAATGACATCAGGAAGCGATCCAAGCTTCGACAGCGCCACGGCACGGGCATCATCGGTGGACTTGCAGGCCATCAAATAAGAAGCTTCGATCTTTTCACTGCCGTTATGATGCACAATGCTGCACAGAGCGTATTTCAGACCGTCCTGATGTGCTTTATGCATCGTCTGAGTGAAACGGTAGCGATCCAGATACTGGTATCCCCGAGCAGTGACCAAAACAATAATGCCGCCGAATTCATCAAGCCGTGGCTTATCACAGGTGAATGCCGCGCTGATTTCCACCATGTCCGGCAGTTCAAAGACAGCGAGGACAGCATGTGTCAGGCCAATGGCGACATCCACGTCAATGGACTCTTCATGAAAGACTGCCAGCCCGTTGGGCGTAATTTCAGTTGCCAGTTCCATCAGCAGGTTTTCATCCGGGCAATCTGGTTGTGAGAAGGAAGGTTTCTGGCTGTGAACTTCAGGATGTTCAAGCACAATGCGCGCAATCAGCTTTTCGAGCAGGGTCAGCGACTCCGGAGACTTTTCGAGTAAAGCATTTCCCTCTTTAACAGAACCTTCGGTAATAAAGTTAATGGCAGTTTCAACCATTGCCGCCTGTTCGGCATTGCAGGGGATTAGAAAGGATGCCGAAGTATAATTATTTGCCATGGTGAATTCCTTTGATGTAAATGCATTTGCTTTCGATGAATTAATCATATCTGAATGCACTCACTGGCTAATAACCAGAACTCAAAACAATTGAAATATTTCCAAGAAGGTTAATGCGCTCTAAAAATAACTAGAAATAAGTCTTGCCCGGATTAATGATGGTGCTGTTAAAGAGATTCGTTAATTATATTAGACGGGGATTAAATTAAGTAAATAACGTCGCCGTTCTGAACGGCAAAACGCGATGGTTACAATAGACCGACGATAAGATACTTCAGCCCCAGGAGTAGCGGCAAATTCTTTCCTGCATTCGGCACACAAGAATTGTGCTGGCCTGAACCGAATATAGATATAGTGAATAACGCCTTTACAGCAGGGGAGGAGGCAGATGCAAAGCTCGTGAAGAAGAGATAAAGGAAAATCCCTCTTAATCTGGAGGGCAGTTCAGATCGATTTAATGGAAACATGGTTATAACTATTACTTTACCGGATAGAGATTATCAGGGGCTGATTGCTGGCATACAGACTTTCAGCCCCCCTTTTCTTTACCGGCTGTATATTGTCCGCACCAGGCTAATGAGTCTCAAGATAATCAAGGGGTTTCCCGAGCAAACTGAGCAGGCGCAAAATTTCCCCCTGCGACACGGTACGAAGCACTTCTGAACGTCCGTGATGGAGGTAATCATCCACCGACATGGTGCGCCATTCCGGATGCGGTTTTTTGCTGCATAGCGTCCAGTTCGCACTGTCATCAGTCCGACGCAGCACATAGTAATCAACGGAGCGCGTTAGGCCGCTGCCATATGCTTCCTGTGCCACAATCCGAGCCTGTGAGCCGTCTTCCCGGATGAAATCCTGAGTGACTTTAGTGATCAATTCCTGCATGGCCATATTCGCCTCCTGTCTGCGCCATTTTGACTGAATTCCTCGCTATTCCGGTTTACTGAGTCAACCGGGCAACGCCTGCACTGATTATCTCAAAACAGGTACGCGAGCTAATAACCATTGACGAAATTTGCCGCAATTAACCGTAATATCGGAAAAACCGGCGAGATGTTCACGTTCAAATAACATCCATCTGATAGAGTTGCATGACAAATAATTAAATCGTCGAATACGTGGAGGCCCAGGTCATGCAGGCAGAATTATGGGAAGGAAAGACGTTTGAGCCATTCGACCCAGAGCTCAGAATTGAAGTGGATGGAAAATCTGTGCGGTATCTCGACAACCCTGAAGATCTGATTTATAAGCACGTTCCAGATTATGAAATCGTCCAGGAAAATCCGCCTTTGCTACCGCCGGAAGAGCATCAGATTGTCAGTGCCGTCAGTATTAACATCGTTCATACGTGGCTGAAGCAAAATCTGCATTTCCTGGAATATATTTTTGACTTACCCGAAACTCTGCGCACCCACCGGCTGCTGCGCAAGTCAGACCGTTTTCTTACCGGCTGCATGAGTCGTTCCGCTGTTTATAACGCCTCGCTTATTCGCGTCCTTAAAAAAACCTCCCCTGAACGCATCCACCTGATGTCGCCGACGCTACAAAAGCTGGTGGCTGAAATACAGCAGCCCTGCGCCTGATCGGTTGATTCCATCAGGCAAAGCGGAACGCGTCCGGTCACTCACATCTGAGAATCAAGCACCAGGGCATCAAGCAACGGACGGGACTGATACCCCGTCGCACCGAGAATCAAATTTCGGGAATTCGCCAGCCACTCCGTGATTTTCTCGGTTGAGGGTTTGGCGGAAAAGCTGGCGAAAGGGCACCAGAAATGGGCTAAATCAAAGCCGACTTAGGGTATAAATACCCAGTGGTCATTCATGCGCTAGGAGAATTATGTGGAAGAACTAGTAAAGTCACATCAACGTAGGGCTGCTGATAAACTCAGGAAGCTCGCTGATAACATCGAAGCCAGTGATAACGTATTGTCAATAGAGATTGGCGAACACCATCTTGAATGTGAATTCCTTCTAAGGATAGAAAATGGTGTGCGCGTAGGAAAAATCACGTTCGAGTCCACACCAGAATAGAATAATCAAAAATAAGAGTGCATCCGCCTGATGTCGCCTTCTCTACAGCGGCTGGTGGCTGAAATACAGCAGCCCAGTACCTGATTGGTTGCCCCCATCAGGCAATGCGGAACGCGTCCGGTCAATCACTTCTGATAATCAAGCACCAGGGCATCAAGCAACGGACTGGACTGATACCCCGGTGCGCCGAGAAACAAATTACGTGAAATCGCCAGCCACTCCATGATTTTCTCGGTTGCAAGCCAGCGCCGACCGAGGCGTTCAGCGGCAAGCGGTGTCTTAAAGAGACCGGCAAATGGTTCGACCACCAGATCGCCCGGCTCGCTCAGAAACTCAATTAGAAATGAGGCCAGCCGGGTGGGTGACGACGCGCCGTGCAGCGGCATCCCGGTTTCACGGGCGACTTTGTGACACAACCGCGTATCGGCACAGGCATTGCCAAACTGTAAGGTGTTTTTAGCGATTGCCCCGTCTGTTTTTACCCCGTAAGAGCCGTGACGAAGCTGGAATGCGCCGTCACCATAGCTTGTCACCCGCTGCTCTCCTCCGGCGTCCAGCAGCTTCAGATGCTTTTCAGAATGGGGTTGCAGCACCCGGCGGTTATCTGATTTTACCCGCATCGCGTCGTTGGTAAACCACAGCACACACTCGTAGGAGACTGCGAGCTGTACCCGATGCTTACACGCCCAGTGCGTCGGCGATGGCGGCTTGGCACGGTTTATCCAGATGAGTCTGTCCATTAGCTCCAGTCCCAGATTCTCACACAGCGCCAGGGTAAGCCTTTCCACGTACAGTGACCGGGATGGTCTGCCCGGATTGAAAGCATCCTGCGTAATATTGAGAGTAATTGACCCACCAGTAACCAGCCGCTTAACAATCGGCTCCAGGGTATGCAAGATGAAGTCGATATACGCCTGTTCGCCCCTGCCGGTACCGGCTCCGTATGCCCTGGCGTGTCGTAACAGGTAAGGTGGCGAGGTAACACACAGTGTCACCGGCTCATCTATCCGGTTAAACACTTGCTGAGCATTACCATAGATGGCGACCCCCAAGTCGGTTGAGAAACCGACCAGTGCCATTTTATTCCAGCATTCGTGCAGCTTCTTTTCGGTTTTAAGCGCGTAACGCCAGACTCCCCGATCACCTGGAACGTGTTCAATCACTCCGGCTTTGCGAAGCGTCTGTTGATACCAGCGCACTTTATGTTTGACGGCGCTGGTTTTCATTTCTCTGCTGCCAAAGGACTTCTGTGCCTTCAGTTCGGCATCGCTCAGGCCGGTGGACTGCTGTAAAAGCGCATACAGCTCGTCATTGGAGACCGGGGCATCGGCCTTTTCATAGAGGCGGGCAATCAGTTCTGGCGTGATTTCTTTCATCGTATACTCACGGCATCGACGGACAATAAAACCGTGCCCGGTCTGATGATCGGGCAGTAAAATGCCCGGACTGGCACCGGGCACGACAACTTCAGAGATACATGCGGAGCACGTCGGCGTGCTCAGGGGAGATTTCCACGCAGCTCTTCATGCTGTAGTAATATTCACCAAACATGTCCGACAGGTTATTTTCGCCCTCCCATTCCACCCCGAAGTCGGCATCGGAATGGCACTCAGCGAGGAGCGCCAGCCGGGTGGCGTCCTGCTCATTCTGCGCATCCACTACGCGCAGAGAAGATTTTTCAACTTCACCGTTTACGATACACAGGTTTACTGCAAAGTGTTTGTTCAGCATGGTCGCCTCTCAGGGTGTCAGGGTTAAAGTCGCGTTATTAACAATGATCTTACCAGGTTGGCTTTGCAGGCTAATAACCTGCACTCAAGATATTCGAAAATATACAGAACAGATAAATTCAGCAGACACCGGGATAGATGCAGCGCCAGAAAAGAAAAAAGTTACTTTCCCGACTGCTGTCAGTGCATGAGGCAAAGGGATTATGTGAAGATTGCACGTGCCCGGAAACGGTACTGTCGGGAATGCGTGGCGAGGTCAGGTTAGCAGGGTGCCGATTTAACGACACCGCGTCATAACTACAACTGCGGGAACTCAAGAGCGTACTCGGATAAGCCAGTCACACCACTTTTTCCGGGAGTAACGGAATAGAAGCGCTCCTCACCTTGCCCCATATCAAAAGTGATAGTTTTGGTTTCTCCCGGAGCCCCCGTGACGTCCAACCCCGTGATCGGGAAGTTCGCATCTTTTCGTACCGACAGCGTTCCGTTTAACGGGAGCGAGTGCTCATTTTTTCAGCTTCAGGAGAATAAAACGTGTGCATTTTTGATGAATTCGTAACAATAACGGTGTCATTGCGGCGTATTAATAATCTTCAGTCTGCGTTTGCCGCGAAAAATTTTTCTGATAGCCTGGAGCATCTCCTGAACAGGCAGGAGATGCTCCAGGCAAACCAGATCATGCCCAGCGATAGAGTGAGAAGTATTCCTTGTTAGCCGCCAGTTCGGAAAGCAGCGAGTCCATATTCTGGCGGGCATAAGCGGTCAGGATGAAGCGAAATCCGTCGATGGTTTCGATATAGCGGACACCATTGGTGGTCAGTCCTGCATTAACGACTTCCGCCGTCATCATGAACTGCCCTTCCGGGAAGTCAGGGGACAGATACAAAAATCCCGTCGTGCCGCCGGAAGGTGTGGCGTTATAAATGACCCCGTTGAACGTAACGCCGTGACGGGCTGGAGGCAGATCCGTGGCCTCCAGCCCCTTTTTCAGTAGCCCAGAGATCAAATCTTTTTCTTCACCAGAAGCATAAGCCCTACGGTCATCGGCTGCTCCCGGTCGGGAATAGACGCCCACTACAGCCAGGCGGCGAAGCTCGTTCCTGATCCCCGGGTGACAGCTTGCCCCTGCCCTGCCCTGAAGCTGTACGCCAAAATCCTCACAGAGGATCAGGACACGCCGCAGCTGCTCTTTACAGACAGTGGTTGTCAGCATCAGACCCTGACTGGTGAACCCAAGTTCGAGAATGGCCTCGCCGGTATCAGAGCGGAAAGACTCCAGGGTGATGAGCGGCGGCTTATTCAGCAGAAGCTTGTCCCCGGTAAGCTCGTAGTAACGCTCCGGGAAATACTCCCGCATCACTGCATCAATCACCACAGCGGACTCATCACCTGCGGGCGCGACGACATAAATCTGGAACGGTCTGGCGGACTCTGCATCGAGTTGAATCGGATAGAGCCGGGGTGGATTAAGACGGGCGCACTGCGCATTTACGTGCGTTGCCCATGCCGGATCGGAGGACGACTCACTGAGCGGCAGGTTCAGGTCATCACAGAAAGCCACAATATTTGCCATCTGCGCCGCCGAGACTGTCCCGGTCAGCGACAGTCCGTGCGTGTTCATGGCGAGCTGGCGGGAGCTGACCAGCGGGTTTTGCGCCCAGGGTTGCAGTGACAACGTGGCACGGCTAATGGAAGGAATGACCCTGGTGCTGGTCTGCCCCATCAGCTTGCAGCGACTGAACTCCGTCGTGTGCAATACCTGCGAAAAAACGTATTGCGCCTGCTGGCGAGAACTTGCCTGAATATAAAACAACGCATCCGTTTTAATATCCGCTGCTGAAATTCCATATAATTTCATTATATACTCTCAGTGAATGAGCGATTTGTAGTCATGTGCCGATAAATGCACGTTATGCGCTCCGTCCTGCCATTCAAAAAATAGCCTATATTTTGAATTTACGCGAATAGAAGAATAACGATTTGAGGTCATTCTTAATCTTTCATAACGGAGACTGTTGGAAGCCAGTTCTTTTTCCGAGCAAACTTCATCCAGCATTTTCAGTCGACTCAAAATGGCATTGGTAATATCCGACGGAATACCGGCCTGGCCTTTCCCTTTACGGAAGCATTTTTCCAGACGACTATCTTTGAATGAGTGGATCATATTAACCTCCGTAAAGTAAACTTATGAATGAGCACTAAAACGCCGGATTATTTTAATCCGAGAATTTTCTCCGCTACCGCAATTTGCTTATCGCTCAGCGGGTGACGACGAGACAGCGTATGCTTCAGGCTGTCGAGAAAGTTGTTCTTTACCGTGTGTGCCGTCAGTGCATCCAGCAAGTTCTGGTGGGTCTCACACCAGATTGAAAACTGGGAATACCGCGCCTGTACTGCATTCTGCTTCGCTCTGAATTCCGCATCAGCCACTTTCCGGGCTGCGGCGGGGTAGCTGCGGCGAAGTGCGTCCAGCGTGTAGGCTGTGCGGGTGGTGATCAGGCTGTAGCCCGTTGCATTACACACCATGCAACGACTTTTATAAAAGTGATTACGCTCACCACGCCCGTTGCATTTATTGCAGACAACCCGGTAGGTATATTCTGCTGTGCCCTTTACATCATTAACGCACTGGATGGCAGAGAGAGAGACTTCCATGCCGCTGCGGTCAAAATACTTAGTCATTTTTTCACTCCGGTATCCGTCTTGATAGATACAGAATGACAGAACACATTCAAAATCTAATAACCCGAAGGGGAAATAAATCGAATAAATTACAAATGAATTAAAACTCAATCAGGCCATTTTAATTACCACTCGCAAACCAAAATAAATATCAAAAACGACTTGCAGGACATCGCCAACATAATTTATAACTAATATCAGAGTAATATCTTTAGCGGTCTAATATGACGCACCTAGAATATAAGCAAAATCGTCCATATCACTAATAATCAGAAGCTAGACGGCAACATGGAATAACTGCCCGCATGAGCGTCTGCCACGATACCGTGCCGGGAAAAGAAGTCTTCTTTCCGGTTGCCTTAACCGCCCTGCCAGTTTATGGCCGGGATAACAACGATGATAAACCCGGAGACCCCCCCTATGAGTACAGATGAACGTCAGCAGGCAGAGCAGAAGATTGCACGGGAGGCCGTTTCCGGCATTACCGCTGCGGGTTTTTGTGTTTCCGTGAATGACGGTGAGGCCACGGTGCTGTCGAAGTCCGATGACGTCGAGGCCATTCTCGCGGCGATGTTCTCCACCGACCAGGACATCCTCACAGTCTATTCCCCGGCAGACGTCCCCGGCGCACCGTGTACGCGTCTGGGCTTTGTGCAATTCATTTACGGTAATGATGGTTGGGATGTCATTGCCGATAACTCCCTCAGCCTTGAGCCGTGTCTGAAAAAAGCCACCGCACTTTCAGCTTCGCTTGAACGTCAGTTCGGCTGAATGTCTCGGGCAGGAAATCAACCTGCCCGTTATTCACCTATTCGCCTGCCTGAAATAAAAACGCATAGCCCCAATAAAATAAGACAGATCTGGATTTAATATTTCATTAATATTTATGTCCTGTGGGTTATTAGGCTGAAGAACGAAAATGCTAGCGTGTCATTAACTGACAAACGGAGATCACAACATGCCTAAATTTTTAACCCCTTCTGACTTTGCTGAAATCGTGAGTGGATTGCTGGTGGACCCTCAACGCCTCGGGGCATTTGCTGAGCCGGGTGATCACCAGGCGTTCCTTGCGGAGATGGGCCATGTCGTGGCCCGCCATTGCGGCGGAAAAATTGACGGTGTCATGATGCCGGAGGGAGCGGAAGAAGAGCAGAGTCAGCCCTATCTGTCATGCCCGGAAACAACGCCGTATCTCATTGTCAGCCCGGATGCGTCCCTGCCTTCCCTGACCCACAACGTCTGGCGTTACATGTGTGCAAACGGCTGGGTGGATGCAGTTCGTGGTACGCCAGATACCTCAACGGATGCGCTCCCGACCCGGGCGGAATGTCGTGAAGTTCGAACCGGCCTGCAACGTCTGCTGATTCCCGTCGATACGGCACAGTGCAATCTCAAACAGCACATCGGGCGGATGCAGGATAACGAGCATGACGGCGGCGACACTCTGCCAGAAGAGAAGATTTTTACGGTCAGCGCCGCACTCGGCGGCGTGGCGCAGATTGCGGTACAGAATCATCAAGGCAGGACTGTCTTTGGCGCAGTGCTGACGATTGAAAATGATACACCATCCCTGCATATTAACCCCGGCGATACCGAGCTTGCGAGCTTGCACATCCACGCCGCCCACGAAGGTCTGGTACTGGCGACCGGGTCAGCTGACACGAGCTTTACCCTCGCCCCCGTCGATTGCTTTACCTACGGACGCTCCGGATTGCTGGTGCGGACGGCCGAGTCCTTAACGCACAATGTTAATTAACCAAACCGCTATGAATTAAATTACTCCGGGTCCGAATTAATTCGGACCTTTTTTATTACTCCCTGAAGTTAATTAATTTTGATTTTTTATTCAGAGGTTATTAGCCAGGAAACACGCCTTGATAAAATAGAGACATCGAAAGCAGACAGAGTGGATGTATATATCATGGCTAAATTTGTAAGCCCTCAGGAATTGACTGAAATTATCGCAGGTCTGTTATTAAAACCGGAATTACTGGGCGAGCTGGATACCCCGGAAAAACACCGTTCCCTGTTTCTCGAATTGGGGGAAGTCGTGGCCACGCACTGTGGAGGCTATATCTCTGACGTAACTGAACCGGAAACCGACGGCACTTCAGCCGATGGTGGCCTGGTCAGCGGTAAGCCGGTCCGGTATCTGGAAGTCCCTGAAAGTACCCCGTATCTGGTGGTGCAGGAAAATGAATGCCTGCCATCACGCGAGCAAAACGTGTGGATGTACGTGGATACGGAAGGCTGGGTCGAGCAAGGCCAGGACGAGTCTACCATCCCGACACCTGAAATGTGCCAGTCCGTGCGCCGTGAACTCCGCCAGCTGCTAGCCCCGGTCACACCGGGTGAGATGGTGCTGACCATGCAGGACTGGCGGCTACAGGACGAGGCGCTGCCTGAAGAGGACAGCAAGGTTTATACCGTGAGCGCCACGGTGGGTGAAAACCTGTCAGTGGAAGTCAGCGGACCGGATGGCGAGCCGTGTTTTGGCTTCATGTTTGAAGTCAATAAGGGTGTCCCCGCCCTGCACATCAACGACGGTCAGGATTGCGTCCTCCATCTCCATGCAGCCCATGGCGGCGTGGTGATTGCCCCTGATGCGACGGACAGCCGCTTTGAAGATGCCCCCGTAGACCGCTTTTCTTACGACTTACCTGCGCTGCTGATGCCGTTTAACTAATCAATCCCATGCCATCACCTACCCTACGGCAGGTGATCACCCCGATACCGGAGATACCATGCAAATTGCCACTGACGTACTGATTGCCCTGGGCCATGCCAGGACCGACGAAAACCGCCTTTTTCTGTCCGCTCAGCTGGATCGGGCGCTGTACCTGAAGACCAACAAGGTGCTCGATGCCGCCGGGGGGAAATGGAACCGCAAAGAAAAGGCCCATGTCTTTCCTTCGGATGCAGGTGAGCGCCTCGACCAGCTGCTGATAACCGGTGAGATTGTCATTCCTAAGGATGAATTTAATTACATCCCTACCCCGCCTGACATTATTGCGGCCATGATTGCCGGTGCAGCTCCGACTGCCGATGATCGCATTCTTGAGCCTGGCTTTGGCGATGGCCGGATCATCAGGGCAGTGCAGGCAGTGGCACCCGGCGCACTCATTACGGGCGTTGAGCTGATGGATGATCGATTCGCACAGGCCAGTGCGGATAAGGCGCTTAGTTCCACGGCGACGTTAATCCTTGCGGACTTCCTCCGCTGGGAGCCTGAGCAAAAATTTAACGTCATTCTGATGAATCCCCCGTTCTTTAAACGCTCAGATGTGAAACATGTTAATCATGCACTTGATATGCTGGAGACCGGCGGGCGTTTTGCCTCCGTCATGCCAGCGAGCATCGAGTTTCGTCAGGACACTCTCACGGTGGAACTGCGTAAGCGGATCGCCGATTTGGGGGGCAGTATCGAGAAATTACCTGCCGATACGTTTAAATCCGTCGGCACCCGCGTTAATACAGTGATGGTAAAGATCTGACATCACCACAACGGCAACCGAAAAAGAAGCGGGTCAGCAAACCCGCTCATCATCAGCGATGAGAGTGAACGATGCACAACGTGGAATTACAGGCGAAGGCGTTACCCGACTTTCAGCAGGTATATGATTTTCTGAAAAAGCACTACAAGCCCTCCAGGTTCGAAGAGCGCAACGGGGACATCTGGGGCTACGATTATTCGCGTCGGCTTACCCGTAGTGCCATTGAAGACCTCGATAAATACGGCAAGTCGTATGTCTCTCGTTTTGAAGACAGGGCCGGTGATGGTTTTGCCTTTGGGCGGGACCTGGTCATTTTGCGTTAAGGGGGTGGCTGTCCTTCGGCAGACGTCCGCATCGTTCGGACGCATTCCTCCATAATCACACTCTCTTATTCATGCGGCGCATGGATAAGAGAGAGGCATTACCGCGCTGAATTCAAACTGAATGCTGATGTTTAGAGCCTGAAGGAACGAACAGTGCGGGTCAAAGGACAGGCATTAACGTCTTGATTGAGTGCCATATCAGGGCGACAATCCAGTGCCATGTCAGCATTACGGAGCACTACCCACGTGCCAGGCATATGTATTTTCCCCATCTTCACCGGCTTTCGCCTCAGCCACTATCTGGTCATAGCGACTGCCCGCCAGCTCCCGAACCATCTGATCCACCACCCACTGAAGGTGATGCAATTCGTCCCTACCGCCAAACCTACAGGCCAGTTCAATAGCCCGGTCTATGCGTTGTTGTTCATTTGTCATGGTCAGTTCGCCTTATGAGGTTTATTTCCTGCGGCAGGTAATCGCCCTCCAGGGGACAGTCGATTCTGCGGTAGCCATCTTACACTAAAGATCTGCGGGTCTTCTGTATGTGCCTTCAATAGCACCATGGAATTCACTTCCGGTAAACCGTCGTGCCTTTGTGAAAGACAAACTGTGTCTCTGCCTTATGTGGGAAACACCTCAAGTTACTTTTGTCCTGGCTGGTGTGGGAAACACCTCAAGTTACTTTTGTCCTGGCTAGTGTGGGAAACACCTCAAGTTACTTTTGTCCTGGCTAGTGTGGGAAATAGCTCAAGTTACTTTGGCACTGCCGGTTGTGGGAAATAGCTCAAGTTACTTTGGCACTGCCAGTTGTGGGAAACAGCTCAAGTTTTTTGTTTATGGCTGGTGTGGGAAACACCTCAAGTTACTTTGGTCCCGACTGGTTGTGGGAAACAGCTCAAGTTCTTTTGTTTATGGCTGTTGTGGGGAACACCGCAAGTTACTTTTGTCCCGACTGCTTGTGGGAAACAGCTCAAGTTCTTTTGTTTATGGCTGGTGTGGGAAACAGATCAAGTTACTTTGGCACTGCCGGTTGTGGGAAACAGCTCAAGTTCTTTTGTTCATGGCTGGTGTGGGAAACAGATTAAGTTACTTCGGCCCCGGCAGGTGTGGGATATGGCTCAAGTTAGTTTGGAGCTGGCTGGTGTGGGAAACAGATCAAGTTACATCGGCCCCGGCAGGTGTGGGATATAGCTCAAGTTAGTTTGGGGCTGGCTGGTGTGGGAAACAGATCAAGTTACTTCGGCCCCGGCAGGTGTGGGATATGGCTCAAGTTAGTTTGGGGCTGGCTGGTGTGGGAAACAGATCAAGTTACTTCGGCCCCGGCTGGTGTGGGATATGGCTCAAGTTAGTTTGGGACCGGCTGGTGTGGGAAACAGATCAAGTTACTTCGGCCCCGGCTGGTGTGGGATATGGCTCAAGTTAGTTTGGGACTGGCTGGTGTGGGAAACAGATCAAGTTACTTCGGCCCCGGGAGGAACCTATCAAGTTCCTTTTACCCAACCTTTTGTAAAAAGCCCCCAAAGTCACTTTGGCCCCGGCTAGTGTGGGAAACAGATCAAGTTCATTTTGTTCTGCCAGTTGTAAGATGCGCCCAAAGTTACTTTGGTTTCCGTCTGTGGGAAATACCTCAAGTTATTGGCACAGAGCTGAATGTGGGAAACACCGCAAGTTAATGTCTCTGGCCTGGACAGGGTTTAACGCTGGTCGTAATGCGTTCAAAGAGCGCGTTTTATGATCTGGATTGTGGGGAAAAGCTCAAGTTCGTATTCATGCAGACAGGCAGGATTTGAGGGAAAACGATAGCGCAGAAATCATACACCAGGTTCAACTGCATGATTATAAGGAACATTTATGCAGTGTATTATTTATCCAGTTCCAAGACTATGGGAAACAGCTCAAGTTATTCCATCCGAAGGGCATAGAAATGGTTGAAATCAAGATCAAACTCACGTTTACCATCCAAACTTGAGGTGTTTCCCATAACTACTTGACCTGATCCCCATACTTACTTGAGCCGTTTCCCATACTGAAAACCATGCAAATACGCCTGAAGAAACGGCCACCAAAAATGGCAATACTCTGAATTGCGGACAATGACCAGGTTGTATGAACCTTGTGGATAATGAAAAAATTACTTGAGGTGTTTCCCATAGTAACTTGATCAGGTTCCCATACTTTCTTGTGGTGAATCCCACAGATAACTGCCGTGATTCCCATTGTTACTTGCGGTGTCTCCCACAAGGATGACCTGTAAACCCAGTTACGACGGGGGATTAAGTCTGCTAAAAAGGAGAAAAGGAATTAAAAAGGAGAAAAGGATTTAAAAAGAAGCAGGTGGATAAGTGGATAACTACCGTCTGAAATTTTCCAGAACCTGAGAGTCCACGCTGTGTGGGAGCTAAACGAACTGCCACTTCAAAGCTGTGCCTTTTGTCTTACCGACTTCTCGCAAGTCGGTAAGACCGAATATATGGGAAATGCATCAAGCTTTATCTTTCTTGGGCAGTATTGTGAAGATGAAATTACCATTACCGTCATCGCTAACTTCAGTGAGAATCGGGGTGCTGGTATTGATACGTTTGATCGAAGGATTCAAAAATGTTCTCTTCAACTCCGCAGTGTTTCGGCGCTGTGTATCGGGAAGCTTAAAGCGGTCTGCAAGCCACTCCTGACTTACTTTCCAAATCCCCGTAGAACGATACTGGCAGAGGCTTTCGTAAAGGCGGATAGTTCTGACGGAGCTGATTTTCTCAACATCAACAAGCCCGTACGTCGTGAATTGAGATGTCAGACCCACAATATAGGGCATCATGTGATGGTTGAACTCAACCTCCCATTGCCCCCTTCCACGACGTAAACCGGAGAGTGCCAGCCAGGGCATCTTTATCTCTTCATATTTACCGCCCTTAGGGAAAAAGGTCACACTGCTCTCAGATAAGGCCTGAATGCCTTTCTTCAAATCCCGGCTGGCGGTCTCTACACTGACGTTGAAGTGAGCCTGGTAATCAGAAACCAGGATCGTAAAGTTGGTCTCGGCTATCTGCTCTTCGTCCTTTTTTGCATAACATTCAACAAGGCATAGCCACAGCGCACGTTTTGCCTGAAGTGGCAAATAGTAAGCCGCCTCAGTCAATTCGTTCGACTGACTGATTTTCAAAGCCTTTAAACTTTTTCTTATCTGTGTCGCCGCCATATTAAGGTCGCCAATTTTATTGTGGGGAATTTCAAGTTACCCACAGTGTACATGCCTGAATCACATTGACAAGAATCTGTTAACGAAAGCTGTGTAAAACTCAAATCAAACTTGAGCTGTTTCCCATAGTAACTTGATGCCTTTCCCATAGGATCTTGATGTGATCCCCATTAGAACTTGAGGTGTCTCCCATTGCTACTTGAGGTCTTCCCCATAAACACCCCTTCTGAAGCCAGACAGGGTGCGGGTTTCAGCCTCCTAAAAAGAAGAAAAAGAATTTAAAAAGGATGAAAATGTTATTAAAAAGAAGCCAGTGGATAAGTGGGTAACTGCAAGATGGAAGTGCGGCGATCCTTGAAGATCCTTGCACTATGCTAGAAGGGTCCTGACAACTGTCTGTGAATAATAAATTGTCAAAAATTCCAATATTCTGAGAAACCAGCCCTTCATGTAGAAATAACTCACAAGCAGCGGAATGGCATTGAGGAAGTATACCCCTTTTGCTCTTCTGATTGAAAAGAGCAAAAGGGGATCTAAAAATACTTAAGATTATAAAATCTGGGGCAGTTCCACCATGAAGTCTGCTGCACCACTTATACCGGACTGATTTGGAAATACAGGTATTAGAATACCGTCGCCGATACCAAAGTTGAGGATGAACTCTTTTGACTCGCCGGGTTCAACGCTGACTCCATTCACTGACACACCAAATTTGGCATCACGACGGACAGAAAGCACGGCATTCTGATTGCCTGTCAGAAGCGCACCGTCTTTCTTCCGGATGCTGTTTGACTGGATGTAGGCCAGCGGTTTGTCATCGGAGGTTTTAAGGGCCTGCCCGACTGCCAGGGTTTTGAGGGTATTAAACTCAATCATGTTATCAGGCACATAGCGGAAATGGCTGGATTTTGTTGTCGTGTTTCCCGCTTCATCGATGGCAGTGACGATCAGGTTGTAGGCGTCAGTATCATCGCTCGACGGGAACACCCTTGGATACTGAAGAGCAAAGCTGTTAGCTCCAGTCTGATACCAGCCGACATTCACTTTATCTGACGTTGGCCCACCATCCAGCGTAATGCTGGTGACTGACGGTTTAGTCAAATCGTCGGTCACCTGAATGACCAAATTTTCCAGCCCCTTCACCAGCTGCCCCTAAGCTGGTTTACCTTTAAAGTCAATCGCGACAACAGGCGCTATGGTGTCGTGCAGAATGCCTCCAGGCAGCGTAGCCGTAGATACGTTTCCATAGCTGTCTTTAACCGTTGCGGCAGCAGTGTAGCGGCCTGATGGCAATACGGCATAGTTAAACGTGAGGTTCTTCTGCTGATAGTTGATGACACTGGTTCTCGCCGGTTTTAGCACGGTGTCTTTCCCGGCGGCGTCTTTCAAGGTCAGGGCAAAATCTTCGGTCACCCACATAAATTTGCGCCAGTCGTTCATTGTATCCTGATCGGTTATCTGCAACATGACGGATTTTATCAGGCTGTTCACGGTCAGTTCATCAATGGTTGTTGGGTTGAAGTCCCAGTAGAAATAGAGATATGAGCTCAGGCCTCCCAAGTTTGACTGTGCGCCTGTACCAGTGATGATGGTCTGGCTTGGCTCATAGCCACGGTCGCTGGTTTTGCAATAATTCAGTGCCATTGAACATGAGGAGGCTCCTGCGGCAACAGAGCAGGCCCCTACTCCCGTGATCGATACATTCTGGACATAAGTACGGGGCTCCACGTTGATTTTGACAGCGTCAATACAGTCAGGGGCTACCATTCGCACTGTATCGCTACCAGACCACCTATTGGCCTTCTTGAGGTGGACATCACCACTGAGGTACTGAGGAGCCAGCACAACGCCGCTGGAGGGCGTAAATTTGAGATTCTTAAACTGTAGGGTCCTGTATATCCCGGCTTTTGTGAGCATATCGGCATACCGATAGCTTTCTGGATAGCTCAGCGTAAAGTCCCAGTAGGCAAAATTGCTGTCGGAGCTCGTGGCATTGCCATACCAGCCAAACTCGGTGCCATTAAAATTGGCATGGTCCTGGCGTCGGTACTTAACCCGGAACTGGAGCGGGTTGGCGTAGATAGTCATACCGTCCACATAGTCCTCCCATGCGCCGGTTCTGGCATTCTTAACTTGATATTGAGAATAAGTCGGTCAGGGAAAGAGCCTGAGTTGCGCCCCAGTTGCTGAAAATATCTACGCTACCGTTGACCCAGCCTGCCCGAATCCACGTGATGGGACCGGGAATGGTCGGGGGTGTGACGTCGATAGAGAATTTGGCCGTGGTGGTAGAAACGAGCTCGTCTTTGTTATCCAGGGTTTCGTTTCGAATACTGAAGGCTCCGTTGCCGAGCACTGGCAGCGTGATGGATTTGCCGTAATACTCGCTGCCGTCTGCCGCCGTGATGCGGTCTTTGACAGTAACGATATCGGTGGTCCCCGGGAATACTTCAGCTTTGTCGCTGTCGCGGGTGACAATCAGGCGCTCTTTACGGTCAAGGCTGACCTTAATGGGGGGAGACGGTTTCATCCAGAGGCTGGATGGTTCAGCATTCGTCACGACTCCACGGGTATTGGTGTAGGTTTAGTTATAGATTTGCGCCGCCGAGCTCAGTGGCACAGCAACAAGCACAATAGCTGCTGACATCAGAAATTTTACGTTCATGTTCCCTCCCGTTAAGAGGAGACATTTCAACGAAATGGCTAGCTCATCCGGGCGGTTAACGGGTCCGGATTTTGTTGCATTCCTACGAAAACTGATGTGTGTAAACCTGAACTGATAAACAGTTATCCACATTTTCGGGGGATAACTGTGTGATTAACCATGTAGATCTTTTGCTGAGTGTTCATTAACGCATTTCGGTATGCGGGCCAGCCGAAAATCCGCCCTTACGGGCGGCATACTTTACTTCTGGCTTTTAGAGTTCAGGAAGCTCGATAATGAAGTTAGACGTCCCTATTTTCCCAGACTCTGTCGGGTAGATAGGAAACACGCGGGGATCACCCAAGCCCAGATCCAGCACGAGGCTTTTACTCTCCCCAGGCTCTGCTGCCGTTCCGTTCAGATTTATCCCGTACTGTGCATCACGCCTGACCGTCAGGATTGCATTCTGGACCCCGGTTGCCAGCTGGCCATCTTTACGCCGGAGCATCCCGGTGCTAAGAACGGCAAGCGGCACATCCGTTGTAGTCTTGAGGCTCGCATTGACGGCAAGTGTGCGCAGGTTATCTAGGCGGACCAGGTTATTCGGCAGGTAGCCGAATTCTGACTCGTAATCCTTCGTGTTGTTCATCGCATCGGTTGCAGTCACCGTGAGCCGGTAGGTCTCACCCTCATTGAGTGACGGGAAGATTCGCGGGTAATTCAGGGAATAAACGTTGTTGCCAAGGCTCGCCCAGGAAAGTTCGACAAAGTCGTTGGTGGGGCCTCCCCGCATCACAATGCGGCTAATTTTCGGCGTGGTCAGGGTATCACTGAGGTTGATCCGTAGGTTCTCAAGGCCCATGACCGTGACGCTTTTATCGACCGGTTTCCCCTCATAGCTGACGTTAACCACAGGGGGCGTCCTGTCCACGATAAACGTCATGAATGCCAGTGAACCAGCGTTGTCAAAGGTATCGATGGCGTTAATGACGAGGTTGTAACTGCCTTCGGGAATGGATTTCATGTCGAACTGGAAGGTGTTGTTTCCGGTCGAGACATTACGCGATGTCTGGGTTCCGGTCATGATGACTTTATCCGCCTGGTTCCTGTCGCTCAGCCAGACCTTTTTAGCTTTAACCTGGTCGAAGTAGCTCCCGTCACCTGAGATGTTGACATAGGCGTTCAGCAGGTTGGTTTTATCGTCGTAATCGTAGCCCGTGACCGTGGTTTTCTGTGCATGCCACGTGATGTTCTCCCACATAGGGGTATTGTATGTGGCCTCCTGACTGGCTCTGATGGCAAACCCGTCGTGCATATAACCGGTAGTGTTCTGTGCCAGAGTGCGGGAGAGGCTTACTGTGCAGGATGTGGCGCCTGCCGGGATGTTGCAGTTGGTCACGTTGGTAATGTATTGGGCGTACGGACGGGCCTCAACGGTAAAGCGGATCGCATTGAATGTTATGGGCAGATCTGCGGCTTTGAACTGGCTCCAGTTAACACTGTCAATCCAGGTACCGTCTGCCTTTTGACGTTCGATCTTTTTCCCCAACCAGGCGGGGGATTTCAATGATGCCGGGTCCCATGCGAGTTCTTTCCCCACATAGGTTAAATCCCCTCCGCCATATTGGTAGGTGTTGTTCGGGCGGAAAAAGTTAGGATCTAGCGCACCCTGAGGTAATTTTGCTTCGAGATAAATGTAGGTACTGTCACTGGCAATAATTGTGTTTCCGCCGTAGGCATTCGTGACGTCTATCCCTCCGTTTCGGTAAGCCTTCCAGTTCGTCCTAGGAATGCGTAGTACCACGCGGTAAGGGTTTTCCAGCACCGAGAGACCGGTTTTGTATGGAACGTAACCACTTGCGATGCCGGGAACGTTACTGGTCGCCGACCGGGAATCGTGAACTGCAAATGCGGTGACCTCCCCTAGCTGATCGTCATATTTAAATGCCTGGGGCGGGACCGTGCGGATGTTACCGGCTTTGTCGGAAATGAAGACATTGAAAGTAAAGGTCTCATTCAAATCGCTGGTGGGCATTGTTTTCTCGGAAACCCCATTCTTAGCCCATGTGTAGAAGGCCTGATCTTTAGCGGGATCGTAATTCATGGATTGGTCGGAAACGGTGCTGCCGTCGGCACGTTTGATAACCAGTCTTACTGCTCCAATGTCATTCGCATCCGTCACCCCGTCGAGGAAAATATCAAACTGTCCAGATCCGGCCTGTCCCAGCTCCCACAGGGGACCGCTCAGCACCATCCCATACCCCGCGTCCTTACGTGGGTAAAAGGTGGTGTATGCGGGCCGGGTGACATCCAGCATCAGTTTATAGGTGGTAGAACTGATCACTGCCTGATGAATGTCCAGGGTTTCGTCCAGGATGGTATAACCGCCCTCACCCAGTGCAGGCAGGGCCATGTTCTTGCCGTAATACTCGCTCCCGTCCGCCGCAGTGACCCGGTCAGCCACGCCGACAAGCGACGTCATTGCGGAGTGCATCACTTTCTGATCACTGTCGCGGATGACTTTTATCCGCTCATAGCGATCCAGACCGGAGATAAGGTTAAGCGTCATGGTGCCGGTGGGGTTGAGATAGGTCAGTGCGGTAGGCTTCACGCTGCGGTCAGCCGAATTGGTGTCTTTGAAGGAAAAGCTAAAGACCTGAGCATTGACCGAACAGGATGAGACAAGCACTGTGACCAGTATGCAGCTCAATATCGTTTTACGCATGGTTTACTCCCGGGATAAAAGTAAGCCTATTCTACAGGGCCCATGCATTTTGCTTTTCCATTTACGTCAGTAATTTAAATGCCAACTGCGGCATTAAAAAAGTAACTTTTGGTGGAATGTGTTCAGGTGATAAGTGGGAAAATGAGAGGCTGAAGGCGCGTCGGTGATGAGTGACGCGCTCCCTGGGATCAGAGATCATCCAGCTGGTGATTGCTGTCAGGATCGTGGCATTGCGCCGATTCCCCTCTTAACTGCACATGCTGCACTTTATGGCGGGTGGGGCGGTTGCGTTCAAAGGCGTCCATGGTAAAGGGAATGTCTTCGTCTAGGTCGCACTGCTCCAGTTCATGTCGACTGCTTTTATCTTGCTGGGTCATCGTGCCTCCGGTGGTTAATGGCGTTCAACGTAGAGAACGCGGACTGAAATAGCGGTATCGGCAAACTGTTTATGGAACACTTCCCCCCACTGCATAACAAACGCATCAGCGGGTAACAGTTCCTGTTTTTCCAGGGAAAGCGGCAGCACTGCCGCCAGACGTCCCCCGGGCGCAAGATGTGATGCCGCAGCCGCCAGATGGAGCTGCGCCCGCCGGTCGGAAAATGGCGGGTTGAGCGCCACACAGCTGAATTTGCGTGAAGCGTTCTTCTGAGACCAGGCCAGGAAGTCGCTTTCTGTCACGTCCTGATACCCACGGGCGCGAAGGATCTCACAATTCAGGGCATCGAGCTCCACGCAGGCGATATCCACCGTCGGAGAGATTGCCTGAAGTAAGCCTCCCTGCCCTGCACTGGGCTCAAGTAATGTGTCACCCTCGCCGGGACCAAGAAGCGAGTCAACGTACTCGCTGAGAGTGCGTGATGAGGGATAAAACTGGTGAGAGACCACATCAGGCACATCACCCATCCGGGCCACATGCCGCAGTGGCTCACTCGGGTCAAAATCAAATTCGGCGGTGTGCCGGTCGAGCTTCGCCCCCATAAAGCTGAGGACGTCAGCAATGGTATTCTTACCCGCGTTCTCCGCCAGCAACGAGGAAGAGAGCCAGACTGACCAGGCTGGCTTACCCTCGCGGACGGTCTTATCTGCCGTCAGATCGCCAATGAGCATCCGGGAATGGAAATCAATGCAGTTTTTCAGTACGGGAAAGGCTTTGATCGTCTTGCGGGCATGCGCTGAGCGGTCCGCTGGTAGAGCCAGCGGGATATACGCGGCAAGAATATTGTTGAGTTTCCCGGCAATATCCGGGTGGACCTCAATATGGAGTGATCCATTTTTAAACAGACGAAAACGCAGGCTGTTGCCGTCGAATGCGGACCACTGACCGAACCCCGCATGCTCCAGAGCCTGTTCTACCCGTTTTTTGGTGTCATGTACTGGCATCAGCTTTTCCCCCCGAAAGAAGGCACACACCACGCGTAGCTCGGAAAGTGCCTCCAGACCTGACTCTCTGACGTCTGTGATGATCCTGCCGGAGGGATACCGCTCCCGAGTGCAGGCTCCGGTGGTGATCATGCGCGTTGAAAAACCGAACGCTTTGTTGGTTTTGTGGTGGACGCTGAGCGATTTGAAGACGCCGTAGACCCGTTCATGCATGAACTGGTTGCGATCATTTAACAGGCTGACAACGGTACTGGTCACGGCGTCCAAGGTAAATTCCGGGATAACCTGCGGTGGATTAAAGTATCGATCTGCGGTGAACTGCTTATCCCAGGCTTTTTTATTTTCCGCGTCCATGACCGATAGCACATCTGTCAGGGCCATGACGCGCTTCCAGTAATCCGAGCGAAGCGCGTTTTCAGCATAGATCGCATCTTTATCCGTGATTTGGTGGTTGTAACCCGACAGGTAGCTGTAAAAAGTGCGAGTACTTCCCTTTGAGAACAGGTCCGACAGGCGGCGGAGTTCGATGAGGTCTACATTGTACTCTTCGACCAGGCTCGCAATGATGTTGAGCTCTTCCCGCATTTCAGGGAAGTCGTCCGCAGTATAAAGTACTGCCTGGCCGCGTGGCTCTGCGGCGTGAGGGCTGGTGGTGAGTGCCAGTGCGTTCATGATGTTGCCTGTTCAGTGAAGGTATACCGCCAGGTTAGCAGATCGATGGAAAAACCTAATAACCTCCGGCGCCCCAAAAAAAAAGCCCCACGAAGGGGGCTAACAACAGCATGGGAAATGGACTTAACGACGTCAGAACAAACAACAAACCTTGCTACAGGTCGGGGTTTTCATTTACTCGGATTCGGTACCGCTTTTATCATCATCTGCCGGGGTGCCATTGCTGGGGTCTTTTCCGCCATTTAATTTAGCCTGACGCTTTTCTGCACGACGCAGCGCTTTGTTTTCAGACGCGGTGATTTCGCTGGCAAGCGACATGAGCAGTTCAATGGTACTGCGATTCAGTGTCACCGGGATTTCGACATCAGCACTGGAATCTGAGATCTCCGGCAGCTCGATGGCGTTAAGTTTCTGCAACAGTTGACCGTTAAGAACTTTGACACCTTCCACCACACGAGTGGCCAGGACAGGTGGAATGCGCGGTGCCTTGAAGTCGGACGGGCGAAGGCGTACCTGGCCCTGAGGCGTTTTACGGACAATCACCCCTTTTGAGGACGCTTCTTCGAGATCGGCTATTAACTTCTGAATACGGGAAATCGCTTCCGTTTCGCCGAACTGATCCAGCAGGTCAAGCACGGCAACGTAGGAGATAGCATCGGCATGAATAAGCGTTTTCAAATACACGGGGATGGACGCCAGGCGGATCAGAGCACTGATAGCCGTAGCACTTTTTCCTTCACGCTGGGCGATACGCTCCAGGGACCAGCCGCCGATTTCTTGTAAACGACGGTAAGACACACCGAGTGCCACAGGAGATAGCGCCATCCCGCGGTTGCCGTCGATAGTGGCCAGTTCGCAGCCGACTTCATCATCTTTGATTTCGGTGGCACGGATAGTGATGTCGTGACCTTCCGCCAGGGCAGTTTGTGCAGCTATTAACCGGCAGTGGCCCTGACGGACGAAAGGTACGCCGTCAATGAAACGAATGCGGATCGGGTCAACATAGTCACCACGAATGAAAGCCGCTTTGATGTTAGCGATGTGCTCAGCCACTTCCGGCAGCAGGTAAAAGTCGGTACCCATGCCCATTTCGCGGGAGTTGAATCCTGGGGTTACCTGAATGACACCGGGATGCAGAGCGTAGGTTTTCAGCTCAGAAACCTCTGCACACAGATCAATGTTCATATCACGGAATTGCTTAATGCCAGAGATAATACGCCCTGTCCCGGTCATGTTCTGACACGCAATTGTCGGCATCGGGAAGGGGGTTGATTTAGCAGTCTTAAGCTCAGTCATAATCTCACTCATAGTAACTCCGGTAATCATTCTGGGGGCTTGATGAGGGAAATGTTATATAAAAAATTCGGTTTGCAAGGTTGGCTAAAAGGCACTTTTTCGGTTTATGACGTTTTGGCGGGACAAAAGTTACTTTTTGAGGAACTCAAAACTATGAAAAAATAGTTTTAAATCAACAAATTGAGTGATTTAGTGTAAGGGTTGTAAATTTCAAAAAAAATAGCAAAAAAATTCAAAATTACCTTGTGAGCCAGCAGCAGCGGAATTTGTCCCTGTAAACTGTTAGCTATCTTATTGGTTTCGCTATGATTGGGTGACTGACCCTTTGACTCTTCCAATATACGGAGCGAATGTGAATCAGAATCTACATCAGCCAGTGTTGAAGTGGGCCGGAGGCAAGACAAAGGTTATGCCCATCATTCGCACCCACTTCCAGAGAGATGAGCAACGCCGATGGGTTGAACCCTTCATTGGTGCCGGATCAGTGTTTCTCAACATGTTTGCGACAGAGGCGCTCCTGGCAGACAGTAACCCCGACCTGATTAATTTCTATCGCTGCGTCAGGGAAAGCAAAGCGGAATTTCGTGACCAGGTTAATCAGCTGGCAGAATGCACCTTCTCGGAACCTGATTACTATGCGTTGCGTACGGAGTTCAATAACACTTGCGACAGCCTGCGGCGGGCTGTGCTTTTCTATGCCCTTAACCGCCTCGGATTCAACGGGCTTTGCCGTTACAACTTGGCCCGGGAATACTCGGTACCTTGGGGCCAGCGAAGTAGCTTCAAACTGAGCAATGCAAAGCTTGATTATCTCTCATTCCGGCTGTCGGGAATAGAGCTTAAACTGTCCGGGTTCGAAGAAACGCTGGCTGGTGCTGGGGGGCAGGACCAGATTTATTGTGACCCGCCCTATGACAAGATCACCAAAAGTAGCTTTGTCTCGTATGACGGAACCCCCTTTGACAAAGCGGCACATACCCGCTTGGCGGACCTTTTGGTGAGTGCCGTTATCAAAGGAGCCCGGGTTGCTGTCTCAAACAGCGATACGCCATTTACCAGAGCGCTGTATGAAGAGCGGGGATTTACTATCCATTCACGGAGTGTTTACCGGTCAATTGGCTCGTCAACAGGTAGCCGACAGGCCGCAGAAGAAATCCTCGCCGTGCTCCAATAGACCGGTGGTGCCGCAACACCGTCATTCAAAATGAACCTCAGGCAGCTGCGGAAGATATCTCTTCGATTGTGAGTGCGTCGTTAAGTGCCCGCTGCGCATAAGGGATAATCTCCAGCTCCTCAATGATGCGTGACTCCCCTCTCCCGTCGCTGACAAACTGGATTAGCCCCATCTCAGCCAGACAGATGAGATTAGGCATAATTCTGACTCGCTCACGGCCCGGGCCTAAATATTTTGTCAGCTCACACACCCGAAACGCAGTGCGATTGGCTTTTCGCAAATGGTCATAAAGCGGATAGAGGATGGCCCTGCGCTTTAAAAGTCGCTCTGTCAGATACGTCTGGATGAGATCGCCGGTAATATCAATCATCGGCAGCAGCCGAAGGGGGAAAGTCAGGGTGTATGTATCAGAAGCCTGAGAATACGAGAATGCCAATAGAAAACTGAACGTGTGACGCTTTCTGTAATAAGGGGCGTATTCAGCGAGCGTTGTTGAAAGGCAGATCAACAGCTCCTCAATGTTACCGTGGGTAATTAACCCCATGCGTTCACTGTTTCGCATCGAACTATAATCTGAAAATGTAAGTCGGGAACGGCTAAGCCAGTCATTGGCCTTTATATTTACGGCAAAACTAACGTCATCATGAACAATGTGAGCCTTGGCGCGGATCTGATTATGGGCATGCATCAGTAACTGCAAGAATGGATATCGACATACTGGCTGGAGCTGGACGCCGTTTAAGGACACTGAGGAGGAGAAGTCACTACCCATCGCGACCGGCGGGAATACTCCAGAGTCTGGTGGGATTGTGATTTTTCGCTGAGCAGACTTACCAGAAGATCTAATTGATTTGGCAATAAATCCAAACGTGAGATCTTTTTGCATAACATCCTCCGCTAATATCTTATCCCCCACTAAGCACTGATATACCTGTCCTGGTCCGAGACTAATCAGAATTTAAAATCAGGCAGTCTGATCTACAGGCAAGTGGGTGTTAAATAATAAATAGTCTGTTTTATTTAGATTATCAGTTTAAAAAATATTTTATTTATAGAATGGCCGACTAAAAAAATGAAAGTTTTATTGGGGCATGGAAAAATCGGTTAAGAATAGTGCGTAGCCTGGTTTACCGTGAGTGAGTCGGCACGACAGTGCCAGAATAACAGCCTGCTACGTCAGGCTGTATTTGCATTCCGCGTCAGACGGGCTACAGATGTGATGGCATAGGAAGTCGAGTCGTAAGTGAAAAAGTGCCGAATTTTCCCTGTAAGCGTGTAGCTTTCACCCAACTCAACGGCATCCTGGCTCTTATCAGTGAATGCGAATCCGCCAAGGTTAGTCATCCCCGTATAGGTAAAGAACTTAGAACCGCTTGATTTTGAATACTGTGCCCTAATTTCTGTAAACGCAATAATAACCTTAACTACATCCCCTGGATTATAACGTCTGATCACGTGAATATCAGTGCAGGAAGTTAAAGGCGTTTCGGCCACATGTTTCCTAACTACAATAGGCGTTTCAGAACCTTGACCAAACGAGGTCTTAAAGCTCTGCAATTGCCTTGTGGTAAGAAACAAGCCTGCGTCCAGTTGACGTTTCAAGCCAGAAGCAAAGTCTGATCCATCTTCATAAAGTAACTTTAGTGCCTTAGCATTATACTGCTTCCAGTGTTCAAGATCGGGGCAATTCAAAAATGTCGGTAGATCCTCAAAAATGCTTGGGCTGATAAATTTTATCAATTGCTCCTTTTCAGGTGCGGCAGTACCAGAACCAAGGCAAATACTACAATCTTTACTGGGTAAAGGGAGTACAACGCAATTCGGGCACTCACGCTGAATGTATGCGGAAAAGCGTCCTTCTTCTTCATAAACCTTAAGTGAAGAAGGAATTAAAAAGTAATCGTGGGTAAAAAAATCTCTGTCATTTTTCGAGATCCTTGAGTCGTTGGTTAACAATGGACAGTGACTTTTGAATAGTGTCAACAAATTCGTTGTGTCCACCCTCATTGTTATCAAACCGATGACCAGCATTGATAAGTACAATATTTTTCTCAAGAGCCTCCTTGGTAATAAGGAGAGACTTGTGTGTTTCAATTACTGAAAATTTACACTTAGTCATTTTTCACCCCAGGCTAATTAGAAGAAATCAGCATGTCTCGAATTTCGTTTAATTCTGAGATGCTAGATTTAGGTATAACAATGACAGTTGATTCATCACTTAAAATTGCCAGAAGAATTTTTAAATTGCTCTCGCTTAAACTCAAATTCAGCTCATTACCATCATCTGTGACGTATTTCTCATCCAAACCAGAGAATAAGTCTTTGTGCTGTTTACTGATCTTAACTTGAGTTACACAATCATTACAGTAAGTATCAGGGGTAAGTGCAGTGGTCAGCGACAGGAATCCAGATTTAAGACGCTCGGTTTTCTTCTGCGACAGTCGTTTAATGCCTAATGAAGAACGCGTTACCGACTTCGTAACGTTCTGCTGAACCCGGCTCTTACCTTTATCGTCCCTATCCTCTTTGGTGTTGTTGGCACTCATTACAGGTTCACCCGCACATACGCTGTCACTCACAATTGTGGTGTTGACCGGGTTTGTGGTTGTGACTGGCTGAACAGCAATATCAAGGTGTGATTTAAGATTCGCCAATACTTTTTCATGGTCGTTTGAATACCTGAGCATAATTTCAATGGCCAACGTTTTTTTAATTTCCCCCATGCTGATTAAGCGTTGCAGTTCAAAAGGCATTTCAAGGATCTTGAGCATATTACGAATCGCAGTAGTTGACCGCTGATAGCGCTGGGCCAGAGACTCGACGGAATAACCCATTTTTACTGCATGTGATAGTGCATGCGCTTGGCTGACCGGATTAAGTCCATTACTCCGGTTGCCATCAACATTCTCTAGATATTCCTCAATCTCATTATCATAAGCGAGCAATATGACAGAAATGCTCGGAATGGCTGCGCCTTCTGAGAGTGCCAGTTTAAGAGCGTGGGTTCTGCAATGCCCCTGACGGACAATATATTGGCCATTTTTCAGAACAACTTTAATCAGGTCAACGCGGCGACCTTCTTTATACGCTTGTTTAATAGCTGTTATGGTCGATTTGACGGGCTCCAGCTCATAGCCAAGATTGCCAATAACCGCCTCGCGGGGGTTAAAGCCAATTTCAATGACAAGAGAAAGTGGGTCAATCTGTACGATTTGGTACTTGTCTTGGGCCATTTTGATCTCCTTTTTTGACCATCTTACAAAGTGCAATCTGAAACCTAATAATCCCGCTGCACCAAATCGCAAAAAATGCCCTGCCAGCCATAAAGTTACTTTTGTTGCTGACATGGTAGGTCTTGACAGAATGCGAGGTGCTATGCAGGAAAAATGATGGGGTTTAGTGAAATCGCCAGGGGGATTTAAAAAGTATCATTCAATTGCAATAGACCCATCCCAAATAAACTTAATGGAGTGAATATGGAACTGACGTTGAATCACGGTATCAATACCGATAAAAATGCAATTGAACGATTCATTCAATCAAAGGCCGGGAAAGTTGTGCTGTGCCTTATTATGAGTCTCTGCATTTGCTCGTTATCTTATGCGGGTTCTGATGATGGTGCTTTGGGCGATGTCTGGGCATATATGAGTGAAAGTATGACTGGTGCCCCGGGTAAAATCATGGCAGCAGCCATGCTGTTCTCTGCTTTTTACTTTTCCATCATCAAGCCGAACCCGGGCATTGCTCTGGTTTCAGCATTCATGATGTTGGTAATGGCGAATGGCGAGAAGATCATCAGCACATTTATGGATGCAGGTATCGCCCTTTAATCTCCCCTTCACTGCGATGAGGGGGGGTGCCCCCTCTTTGGAAAAAAATGTCTGAGCAACAAAATATCCCAAAACACACTTACCGGTTTCCCTACCGTGTAAATATGCCTTTGCTTATTCTTTTCTGGGATGCCAAAAAGCTGGGAGTGGCATTTCTACTACTAGCTATTGGAAATATTTTCGAGTGCTTTACTCTCGCGACCTGCCTTGCTGCTTTTTACTGGATTGCTTACAACAAAGCTGCGGAGCTCGGTGTTAGAGGTGTTCTCAGACATAAAATGTGGTGGCTGGGTTTTTTCCCAGGTAAATCAGTATTCAATAGTCGGTATTTCACTGATCCATTTATCAGAAATCTATATTCCTAAGGAGTCGGTTTTGGATATTTTGAAAAAATTGCAGACTGCACTTGGGTCTAATAAAAAAGACGATGGGAATGATAAAAAAGAAGGGAAATCCTTATTTTCAGGCCGCTTTTTTGATGCCAAAAAGAATTTCAGTCCTGAAGCCCAAAAGTCTGGTGCTGGTATAGCTTATAGCGAGCTGATTACGCGCAGCAGCAGGATCGTCACGACAAATTTGGTTTGTGTAGGAATTATCGGCGTTTTAGTGATAAAAATCGTCTTTTTGACAAATCCAGTCACGATAGTGACGCCACCTAATATGACGGAAGAAGTTACTTTGGTTGGCAATAAAGCTTCTGAATCCTACAAGACTCAGTGGGCCATGTTCTACAGCACCATGCTTGGGAATATAAACCCTAAGAATATCCAGTTCGTAATGAATTACATTCTGGATTCGTTATCGCCGGAACTCCAGGCTAAGACAGGTGAGGCTCTGGAAAGCCAAATCAGTATTATGCAAGCTCGTGGCGTGGATCAGACATTCCGTGCTAACGATATCTACTTTGATCCCAAAAACGATATGGTCTATGTCTGGGGCACAAAAACAACAACGCTTTTAAATGTGCCAGACAAATCAGAATCGTCAAAATGGACGTTTGAATGGGTGATCGGTATGAAAAACGGTCGTCCACGCATTGCTCACGTAAACCAGTACGCTGGTACGCCAAACATCAAAAAAATCACTGTTAATGGCAAAGAGCAATTGGCAACACTGGATAACCCGCCACCGTCGACAGGTAAATAGTCATGAAATTATCCAACACTTCGAAATTTAGTACCTTGGCCTTGGCTATTTTACTGGCAACGTCCCATGCGGTAAACGCTGATGAATATAAGCTGCCTGCGACTATCAATAATCCAGTTGTAATGCCGGTTGGAGCTGACTCATTCAAAAATGCTATGACTGAATCAATCGCGCCGAAAACTCAGGCCGCCGAGCAACCGAAGCCGACAACTGACCTGCCAACGGTCACACTTTCTAAAGAAAGCAACAGTTCCCCGGCTGTCAGTGCGATCACAAGTGCCCTTGAGAAGAACCCTACCCTACCGGGCTATACAGCACAGCAGCAATCTGGCCAATTAGATGCCTATGGCCGTGCCGTTGCCCAGCAAAATGTACAGGGGACCGGTGGAGGTTCTAAAGCAGATGAGCTGTACGAGGAAGCCCGGAATAGATACCGGGAAGTACAGCGCGTAAATGTGCCACCGGGAGGTAATATTGTTTTACCCGTATCCCGTGGTTTGCAGAACAGGATTTCAACCTCTTTTAAAAATGCTTCAGTCAGTACATCGACGTCAGAAAAAGATGCCAACATCTTTGTAAACGGAGGAGATGTTTTCATCTCGACCAATACCGACAAGCCCATTGGCATCATGCTGTCCGAAGATGCTGTCCCTGAATCAACTTACAACCTGACGTTGGTACCGCTGGATGTGCCGGGGGCAATGATATCTGTAACGACTTCGTTGAGTCCGAACATGAAGGAGAAACGAGAAACCTCCCTGGACCAACAGCAATACGCTGAAATGCTGGAAAAATCCCAACAAGAAGATATGCAGCAAAGTGACCCTAAACAAGACGATCACAAGCAGAGAGTTATCGATATCCTCACACCGGTAGCGCTTGGTGAAGTGCCGTCAGGTTTCAGTCTTCAGGAAGAAAGGCTATCCAGAATTCCCGCGAAAGAACAATCACCATGCAATTTCAACATGTACGCAAAACTTGGCCAGCGCCTAGTGGGCGCCCGAGAGCTTATTGACGTCATTTTGGTAAAAAATGATCAGCCCTACAGTCAGGTCGTACCTGACCAGCAGTGTGTGACTGACGGTGTTATTGCGAGTGCCATTTTTGACAAGGCATTTTTACAACCGGGTGAAGAAACCGAACTCTATATAGTCCGGGATAAATTATTCAAAGAGCGTGAATCTCGGGTGACTACGCGGCCAAGCTTAATTAAGAGATAAGGATGAGAAAAGTAGCTTTTTTAAAGCTCCTTCTGTTTCTCTCATTCGGTGGAGCAGTTTTTGGTGTCACGCGACTTTATTACATAACGACTTATGTACCAAAAGCCTCTGTGACAATCATTCCAACGGAGTACTGGCAAGAAGATGTAGCAAATTCAACAAATCAAAAACCTATTGTCGTATTAAATGACCCGACACTAGAAAGTAAGTTTGTTGGAAGCCCTGCATCCAATAGCAGAAATGATAATGGTGCTCTGAACAGCAAAACCCAAATCCGGAAAGAGAATGAGCTAGATGGAATTGGTCACCATGCCGGAAATTCAGTAATGAATTCACATGAAAGCCATGATACTTGGGTTCACGCCGGGACTCCTTATATAGTCCCGCAAATGTCTCAAGCGGAACGAAGTATTAAAATAAAACGGTTGTTACCACCTCAAAGCGGAGCGGGATATGAAACTAAATAAGGCTTGGGAAAATAAATCATTCCGATACTGCACGATGGGTGTGGTAATTGTGGCGTTGATTTATATCATCAGCCAGTCAATATTCAGTACACCCGAAAAGAAAAAGACCAAAACACAGAAAAAAGATATGGTCACTAATATGCTTATCGATGATACGCAAGCCGATAAACTGAGCAGTGACGAGAGCAAAAAAGTCTATGACGAAATGATTAAGCAAAACCGTATAGACCAAAACGAAGCTAAAAATGACCGGGAAAAAGCTGAGAAAGCCCAGCAGGAAACTAAAACTCAGATGGCTACGTTACAGTCTCAATTGCAGCAGGTAACGCAACAGCTGAGTGATATGCAAAATAACAGGGGTAACGGTAATCGTAGCCTTGATTCAAGAGAACCACGTGGGTCTCAGCAACTGGTTAATGAGCAAACCCCTGCCCCGTATCAGCTAAATAACAACTCACCGGTCAACAACCGATTTTCAGGTAACGGCGTAATAGAGCCAACTCGCAATAACCCAATGCGTACCATTACACAGCGGTCAATCAAGACCAGTGGTAATGATGGGGTCATTCAGGTTACGCCAGTTTCAGAGAGCAGGATTCGGGAAGGAAAGGTCGATGGTAACACCTCAAATGCTTCAAAAAGAGGTAATGGAGCTGACGGCACGACCCCAATTGACAGCAAGGCTCGGCATGCTGCCAGAAAGGACGAACAATTCTTACCGGCAACGTCGATTATTACGGGTGTGTTAATCAACGGACTGGAAGCTCCGACGAGCCTCTCGTCTAAGGCTGAACCCATGCCTGTCACGATGCGCATAAAGAAAGACATTATTATGCCAAACAACTTCACGATGGATTTACGGGACTGCAATCTTATGGGGTCCGCTGTTGGCGATCTTGCTTCGCAACGGGCATATATTCGGGCTACTTCCATTTCTTGTGTGAACTCCAAAGGCAAAGCTTTTGATGTAAAACTTGAAGCGTATGCAGTTAGCGAAAATGATGGCAAAAACGGCATTCGCGGCACTCTTATCAGTCGAAATGGCAATGCAATTGCCGGGTCGGCATTTGCTGGCGGCTTATCGGCACTGGCAGGAAGTCTGAGTCCTAGCAAGGTCTCTTCCCTCAATATTGACCCTAATTCACAGGCTCAGTACCAGACACCTAATTTCGGTGCTTTGGGTGCTTTGGCAGGATCGGGTGCAGCTACTGGGGGGTTAAATCGCCTTGTTGACTACTATACCTCCTTAGCTGAACAGCAGTGGCCAATTGTTGAAGTAAGCCCTGGCCGTGCTATCACGTTCATCGTGCAAACTGGTGCAACGATCCCTACGAACTTAGTCAGCCGCTGAGGTGATCTATGAGCGAAGAACAGAAAAAAGACTTACCTGAAATTAAAGCCGTCGACAGTGATGTCAGAATTGGCAGTGTTAAAATCCCCAAAAAAGTAGCTTTTGAAATCGATGTGGAAAAGGCACTTCGCTGGATTATTGTGTTCGGAGTCCTGATAGCGGTGTGCATTTATGGCTACAAAGGGATAAAGAGCATCGACTTTTCTTCGGCTTTTGGAAACTCAACCAAAGTTGCCGTACTGGATATGCCCGGGTTAAAAAAGGAATTTTATAAAAACACCCGACCATCGGGAGATAATGAAAACCCAAGTGCCCGATTCGAGAAATATTTCTCAAAATTAATGCGATTTTATCGTAGTGAGGGTTATTTAGTTATTGATTATTCACTGACCTATTCAATTCCTAATACGGTTAAAATCGTTACTTATATCGACAACGAAACGCTCTCTCAAAGCGTAACATCATCAGATATAGACTCCCATGACGAAACCGAGGCGGCACGTTGAGAAAGTTACTTTTATCTATGGCGATAATGTCGATGTTGCTTTCCCCTCTGGGAGTGCAGGCGGATGACAGCGTTTTTAATGACAATGATGCTTCAGCACTGATGTCCAAGGCTAAAGAAGGCGGAGTTTCTTCAGATTTGGCTAATATGCTGTCAAAGATGAAAAATTATAAGCCTCATGATGCTATATACATCCCAACAGGTGGCATGTATATCTTTGAAGACGAACGCTCTCAACTAATGGCAGTTACCACAGACGGTCGCTATTCCATTACAGGTGGGAGTCTCGTTGATATTGTCAAAAGAACACCTGTTTTATCAGTAGATGAAATTAGGAAAAGCTATTTCATTAAACTTAGTGAAGCACCTTTTCAACTAGACACAGCTTCTGTTATTCCCCTCGGGAATCCTAAGTTAGCCCGTCAAGCCGCGCTGTTTATTACCCTCGACTGCGACGGTTGCCAGGAACTGGTTAAGCATTTCTACGAAAATCGGGAAAAGTACCGAGTTGATATTGTTCTGGTCCCCTCGCCAGAAGTAAAGGAAAACTTGCGCCAGCTTTGGTGTAGTAAGGAAAAAGGGAAAATAAACAATCTTGATATTTTACGCTGGATTATGGGAGATAAAACCGAAGTAAATAAGCGCTTAATATCACAAAAAGAAGCTGCGCAGTGCGAGGCCCAGCCATTAGTCGCATCGTTAATGTTGGCTGGCATATATAAATTGCAGGGTGTGCCATCAGTAGTTCGTGAAGACGGCCTGGCGGGTAACGGTGTCCCTGGGGATTTTGACGCCTGGTTAAAACAGTCCATCACTCCTCTTCTAAAAAACCCATTTGATACAAAATAAGGCCACGGTATGAACTTTAAAAAATCAATTTTTGCTCTTCTTGTCGTTGGTGCTTCCAGTTATCTGACCGGTTGTATCGGCAATTCTGAGTCGGAATGCCCGGGGATCGAAAAAGGTGTCATCTGTAAGGGGCCCCGCGAAGTCATGGAGTTGACAAACAACCGGGATGATCTCTTCAGCTCGGGGGGGGAAGCTGATATGGGAAAGAATGGTGGCAATGCCAACGACGGTAAATACCCTACCCAAATAACACCGCCGGGAGGGATTAAATATCCAAAATCCCCGGTACTACTAAACCAGCCCGTTACATATACCAAAACGGCACTGAAACCTGCTGGCGAGTTGCCGGTTATGTACGAACAGAATTTGAAAAATGGAGCGCCAACCTCAACGATTTCGCCGCGCCCTATCACCGGTACGCCAGTTTTTGCTCGCGTACAAAATGGTTCCTCTTATGTAACCACAACGCCATCAGCTAACCCGTACAACCATCCGGCTGCTGAAATTGTTGATAAAACGGTGCGCCCATATCAGCCTGCTCCTGTGCCTCGATACATTGCCCCCAATTCAGACATTGCGCCCGGAAGAGATCTCTATTCAAAAAACAATGGCCAGCCGGTGAATCCGACTTTGAGTTCGGGGCAGATACAGCAATACAGAAGTCAGGGTTATAAGCAGGCCGTGGTCGCACCAGAGCCTCTCGCTGTGCTCCAGCAGGGTAAAGTCATGCGCATCACGTTCGCACCTTATACGGATGACAATGACGCGCTTAACTTGCCCGGATATGTTTACGTAAACGTTAAACCTCAGACCTGGATCGCCGGTAAAAATTCAACAGCCAACCCAGCACGAATTGTGCCGCTTGAAGTTCAGGATGCAGCCCGGGAGAACATGCAGCAGCAGCAGAGAGCAACACAAGCGGTCTCCCCTAATGGCGTCGTAAGACAACTCTGAGGTCCAATATGGAAGCAATAAAGAAATATAATGATGGTTTGGCTCGCCACCAACTCGGAGGATATGTCCCAGTATTTGACCAACTCATTGATACGCCATACTTCCTGATCGATGGCAATCGACTAGGGTTTATGTTTATTTGTAACCCATCGCCGGGTGTTTTCGATAATCAGCAGGACGTATTGGCTGAATTGTTCAAAATAGATTTCCCGAATGACACCATTTGCCAAGTATCTCTGACCGCCCTGCCCGATCTGACTCTGCAATTAAGCGCCTGGTCTTCCGTCCGTGGGGGACGAATGACAGGTGATGATAAAGAGAAAACAGACCTCCTTAACGCATACCAACTGGACTATTTTGAGAGAAGTATGCATGAACCTCTCAAACCGGGCCATGACTCGCTTTCGTTGCGAGATTTTCAAGTCTGGATTTCATTCTCAATTCCCTTAAAAGGCGCATTGCCCACGGAGTTGGAACATCGAAAAATAGACTCCCTCTATTCCGACATAAAAAGTAAATTGCTGACAATGGGCATGCCTGCTTTTTGCGCAAATGCCGAAAGCTGGCTTTATTGCATCGATAAGCTGATTAATCCGGGGCAGAGCTCCCGTTGGTCAGAGGGGGCCGTTGAAGTCAACACCTTCCGGCGGCTCAACGAACAGTTAAACGTACCAGGTCGCCAGTATAAAGTGACTGAAGGAAACTTTTCTTCAACGACACTGAGCAACGATAAAACAGAGCATCGCTATTTTAAGCAATTGTCGGTGGTTAAATTTCCGGAATACGTCAACTTTGGCTGTATGTATGAGCTGGTAGTAAACTGGTTGCACGGTCGGAAAACAATCTTCAGCCCCTTCATGATAACTCAAACTGTTTTATTCGCTGATCCATTGAAATTGAAGAAAGAAAATGTGCGATATAAAGCGGTCACAAACAAACAGGCCAGCATCCCTTCAGTAGTCACCTTCTGTCCACGTTTAAAAGACATGGATAATGATTACATGGCCGTGACACGTGAGCTTGAAGACGGGGCAAGACTTCTTCATAACTACCTGACGTTTACTGTAATGGGAAATAGTGAGGAGGAAGTCAGTGAAGCTGCTGACCAGATGCGTTCATTTTATCTGGAAAGCCGAGTGAACGTCGCAGACGACTCTTACATAGTGTTCCCATCATTAATGTCATGTTTGCCGATGTGTAATGACCCCAAAACAATACACGATCTGGACCGATTTGATGTCGTAAGTAATCTAGGTGCAGCGCATATGTCACCTATTTTCGGGCCTTGGAAAGGCAACACTGACCGACCTGTCTTGTCTCTTGTTTCGCGTGAGGGGCAAATGATGGGGCTGGATATTTTCAAAACGTCAGCCAGTTACAATATGGTCATCGGAGCAACGTCAGGCGCTGGTAAATCGTTCTGGACGGCCTATCTGATAAACAATTATCTCGGGGCAGGCCCACGGGCAAATAATCTGGTTCATTTCAGGCAAGCCTATGAGCATCTTCGAAACAATGACTACAACTCGACTGACCCTGATGGCGCCCAAGTATTTGTTGTTGACGTCGGTCGTTCTTACCAGGGTATTGCCGAACAATACGGTAACAGTCAGTTTATCGATTTCGGTAAAAGTCCGGACTTTACACTCAATCCATTCGCATTCCTTACGGATGTAGTACAGGACGAGCGAGCCTTTGCGAATGCGCCTGAATATGATAGCGAGCAAACGTCACAAGACTCAGAGAAAGACAAAGTCTCACAAACGATCATGGTTCTGAACCAGCTTAAAATCATGGCGTCAGAGACCGGACAAATCAGTGATTTCCAGCAGTCGGTAATGCTCCAGTTCATTGCCGAAGAGTACAACGAATCAAAAAAATTAGGGAAAACTGGTTCGATCACTGGTTTTGCTGAACGTTGTTTAAGCCACGAAGACCAGCGTATCCGAGATTTGGGCAATCAGCTAAGATCGTGGTGCGATGGCGGAATTTATGGCCACCGATTCACAGAAACGCTTCCGCCCATTAACTTTGACAGCCGATTCGTCGTGCTTGAGCTCGAAGAGTTAAAGGGCACACCTCACCTCCAAACAGTTGTTTTGATGTCTATCATTCAAGCTGCACAACATGCCATGTTTATTAAAAAAGATGGCCGACGCAGACTATTCATACTTGATGAAGCATGGGAGTACATACGCCCTGATGACTCAAATGGTGCGGGTAACAACGCAAACCAGTTCTTTTCTTCATTCCTGGAGGCCGCATGGCGTCGTTTCAGAAAAACGAACTGTGCAGGTATTTGTATTACTCAGTCGTTTGAGGACTATTTCTCTTCATCGGTGGGACGAGCACTTACTGCAAACTCACCATGGAAGATTATCATGAAACAGGAGAAAGAAAGTATTGAAGCGATGAAAGCCAAAAAATACTTTTCAACATCCGATGCCGAGTATGAGCGTATGAAAAATATCCGAACTGTAAAAGGGTCTTTTTCCGAAATGCTTGTACGGTTTGAAAACTACCAGGAAATTGCCCGTCTTTATGTGGACCGCAAAATGGAACTCTGCTTTACGACGGATTCTACAGACAGAAAAAAACTTTGGGATATTCAGGAAGAATTCAATTGCAGTTATGGTGAAGCAATTGAGATCCTCTACAATCGTGAAATCTCTGGTGTCGCAGAGTAAATTTAGCATTATGGCATTGCTAAAATAGATAAACGGCCTTCAGTGGCCGTTTTTTTATCCATTTTTCAGAGTCCCTTTAGGTTTTAGGTAATAATTGAAATCCCAATATCATCCCAGTTGCGCTTAATGCATCAATTTGTACGCGTATCAAAATCATTATGAATACAAAGTGCAACCAAAGTGATTGCATATTGAATGAGAAATGTTCAAGTGGCGCACTTCTGCATGATGGGGATACAAAATTGGCTGATTATGTAACCAGTTTGTTTACATAAATGAACCATAATGGATGATTCGTTGGGGGTGCAAAGGGATAGGAAAGATTAGGTAATCGATATGGAAACACAATAACAACAAGTACTTTGAAATGGCCTGTATAGGAATAAAACGAAATAACAGCAAAAGGTTAAAAAAACCGTGCCAAAAGCACGGTTTTTAAAATGAATCTACTAATTGTTCAATAAAACAGACTTGATGAATTCCTCTATTTTCTTCATACTATCTGCACTTATTCTATTAAATTCCATTTTAACTTTTCGGCCAGTTTTATTCGTACTAATTCTCGCGTATTTATCTTTGTTTTCAAATTCAGCTAGGTCACAAGTTGTCCATGTGCTCTTTGGATTTTCATCATCTAAATTATTTACTGCTTGCTGAATTCTATCCATGACAAATCTTTGTGCGTCATCAATATCAAGGTCGCCAGTCTGACTTAATTCAGATTTAACTTTGGATACAACGTCATCAATAAAGAATTTGTTTCTCTCAATGTATTTTTGAAATTTTGATAATTTTGCGTAATACGAATTCGGAATGGCTTCACAATCAGGGAAAAGCTCAATTAAAGAATAATCAATATGAGCCGCCTGAGTTCGCTTCGAAACAGATACGTGCGTCATGCCAAGAAAAGCAGCAAGCTCTTCATTGGTAGTAAAGTTATTTTCCTGCATAATCTTCAAATACTGCAAACCAACTTCCCGGTATGAAAATTTTCGTGATGTTTGGGTGGCAGCAATGATAGATCTGATGTTGTCTTCCGTGATGGTTTCAGGCAGGACCCACAAAGGCAGGTCTTTATTTGCCTGAATGCAGCAGTAACGGCGGCGACTCCCTTCAATTATCAAGTACACATCATTTTGCTTTACTGCAATCCCTTCAGTATCAACACCTCGTGCTTTTATTTGCTCCAAAATGTCACGTACAGCATCAGGATTTAGTGCTTCCTGATTACGTGGGTTTAATGGATGAACGACTGTGGTGGCCTGCACGTTCGCAGCCGGGACCAAAACAAACGTGGCTTCGACCTTCTCTCCTGCATTGAGGTTAAAAAACCTCTTTGCCGGTGCATTAGTTTTGAGAGAGCCAAGTCCAGATGCATGTCTTATCTCTGTGCGCTTAGGAGTGCTGACGTAGCGGGATTTGTCACTACCAATGTGCTGTTCGTTGCTCATGCATCCTCCCGGGATTTTACAGAGAAGCTTTTAATCTCATTAATAAATTGATGATAAACGGTTTTAACAGAGTCCTCAGCTATATCAAGCTGTTTGGGAGGACAGAGTTCTTCTGACTTTTTGATATCCAATACAGAGCGTCCACGTGATGCAGCTGCCTTAAACGCCTCTGAGTTTTTGATGTTGGTGGTCATAAACAGGTCCTGGACAGTCCGAACTAATTTATCCAAGACGATTCGTTCGTATGGACTCTTGTCATCGACATTGACCGCCAAGACTTTAAACCATTTCAGATTCTCCCCTTTGCTTGGAGACTGTTTAAAACGTTCGCTTATAGTGAGCATAAAATCAGTGGTGGAAGCATAATCGTACTCACGCGGTGAAACTGCAACTAGAATGCCGTCGGCACCTTCATCAGCAGCCCATATTATCGGGGAGTCTTCAGGTGGTGTATCCATAATGATCAGGTCATATTTCTTTTTAAGAACTGGAAGTATGACATCCTTAAACCGCAACAAGAGTTCAGTGCGCATTTCCTTTGAGCATTGCCAAAAGTGATCTTTATAGCGGGCATCAGTAGGGAATGCGGTAATGATATCGAGGTTAGGAAGGTGGGTCGTAAATGGCATATTACGAATTATATCTTCTTCAGAATGACCCATATCGAGATACTCTTTATATTCGGAATTTTCTTCGTAAATCCCGAGCATGGCATCAACGATTGTGAGAAAAACATCATCTTCCTGGATGTTCTGAATCATATTGCTTCCGATTGAGCCTTGAGGGTCCCACTCGATCAATAAAACTTTGGCGTTCAATTGTAGGTCCAGTGCCGATGCAACTGCTAGAGCGACTGATGTGGTGCTCTTTCCCGTCCCGCCTTTATAGTTCTGCGTCACGATAGCTCTGCTTGTATACACATCGCTGTATCGCGGGAAATCGAGGGCTTCCATAATATTCTGGACATCCCAGCGTGTATAAAGATGGTTTTTGTTCTGAAAAATGGGTGCGTTCACCACGCCTTTTGCTTCTAAGTCAGAAATGACTTTATTAAAGGTCACTCGCGACATACCGAAAATATCAGAAAGGCTTTTTTTGTTAAGACAGTGATTATAAATAAGTCGGTCAACGCCATCGACGCTGTCATCTGAAACATTGACTCGTGAAGCCATCGTTAACGATTCTTTCAGTGAGATTTGTTCCGATTTCATTCGCTGGCCAACAAGGGCAATTTTTTCAATCAGATTCATACTGTCAGGCTCCATTGCTCTATTACTGAGTTTAAACGCATTTTGATTCAGAGTACGTATAGTATGGCAACTTTACGCATATGCGTAAAGTTTACGTATAAAGCGTAAATCTAGTGCATATGCGTAAAGTTTACATGTTTAAAGCACAAACCGCTATCGCGTTTGCTGCTCGGTTTTAAGTAATTTCGTTTAGGTTTTTTAAAGATTTGAAACAAAGGCTTTTGTAGAATATGGAAGTAATCGCAAACTTTCTTCTTTCACTTAGTCTTGAAGGGTGGCTATTAAGTGGTTTAATCGATGCGTACTGTATCTATCGTGACCGGTCTGGCTGGTTATTAAGGGGTTAAATCGCAAGGGAGCGTGCTTTATGTGCCCGGGCTGGCTGGCGATTAAGGGGGTTAAATCGCAAGGGAGTGTGCCCTATGTGCCCGGTCTGGCTGGCGATTAAGGGGGTTAAATCGCAAGGGAGCGTGCTTTATATGCCCGGTCTGGCTGGCGATTAAGGGGGTTAAATCGCTAGGGAGTGTGCCCTACGTGACCGGGCTGGCTGGCGATTAAGGGGGTTAAATCGCAAGGGAGCGTGCCCTATGTGCCCGGTCTGGCTGGCGATTAAGGGGGTTAAATCGAAAGAGAGCGTGCTTTATGTGCCCGGGCTGGCTGGCGATTAAGGGGGTTAAATCGCAAGGGAGCGTGCCCTATGTGCCCGGTCTGGCTGGCGATTAAGGGGGTTAAATCGCAAGGGAGCGTGCTTTATGTGCCCGGGCTGGCTGGCGATTAAGGGGGTTAAATCGCAAGGGAGCGTGCCCTATGTGCCCGGGCTGGCTGGCGATTAAGGGGGTTAAATCGCAAGGGAGCGTGCTTTATGTGCCCGGGCTGGCTGGCGATTAAGGGGGTTAAATCGTAAGGGGGCGTGCTTTATGTGCCCGGGCTGGATGGCGATTAAGGGGTTAAATCGCAAGGGAGCGTGCTTTATGTGCCCGGTCTGGCTGGCGATTAAGGGGGTTAAATCGTAAGGGAGCGTGCTTTATGTGCCCGGGCTGGCTGGCGATTAAGGGGGTTAAATCAATGGTCAGTGCGCTTAATGTGAACGCGACAGTTTGAAAATAATTTGGGAGAAGCATTTGATATGAATGACGAGTTTACATTTACCTGTTGACGCCCTATTAGAAGCGCCAACAGATAGTGTTCTACTACTGTACGCTGGTAACAGGTTCTGACATGAAGGGTCTTAGCTCAAGATAAACAACAGAAGCATTAGCATCGTTCGTGACCTTCAACGGTGATTTACCTGGCAATGCCATTGTGGCCACATCAGGCCCTGCGACGGCGAAATTATTTTCAGCGCTAGGTTGGACAGTGAAAATTTTAATAGCAACATTCTCATGCCTAAACATTGAAACACCGAATGTCGACCCCGCCTCAGTACTGCTCACTTCAACTTGTATAGGAGTATTACCGAGTACTTGGTTAGTTAAAATATTCTTAACTTGGGCTCCCGCAGGCTGAGAGATTATTTGATATGGATAGGAATGAGCAAGAAAGCCAACAAAAATCAAAGATAGTAGTATATTTTTCATAATTAACTCTCCGGTTCAATAAAATTCAAGTAAAATGTTTGAGTGAATTTGACAGCTTTTGTTGGCTGCATACCTGGGCTGTTATACGAGACCATAAAGTCTAATTGCAGAGATTCAGTGCTTTCTTCTTTGATTGAAATATTGCTGAAAGATTGATTTATAAAATGAGATTGATCTTCATTATTGAAACATAAACCTAATAGCCCGAGCGTCGGTAATCTGTATGTTTCAACGGTACCAGGCGACACAAGCGATTTGTTTCTGCTTGAATACGTACAGCGACTACCTGCAAGGCTAAGCCCACTGAATTCAATGAAATTACGTGTGCCATTTCTAACAATCATCCAGGCTTCAGTTCCCGCACTCGCTACCTGAAAAGATACCTTCCCATCCACGTGAGAAGCAGAGTTTCCCACCTTCACGGAATCAAAATCAATTGAAGGCAGATGGCTAATCCTTGATTCAATGCTCTGACACCCGGATAGACAGGCAAGAGCTAAAATAAATCCGATTTTTTTCATTTCACACCAATAACAATTGTTTTACCGGCTGTTAAAAAATAAACGTTTTCACCGGAGTGAGAAAAAAGTTCTTTCGTCCAAAATTTGCTACCGCCAATTGCTCTGTTTTGTTCTAGCACGTAAACAGGTTCGGAGAATTGAAACTGTTGCTTTTTAGTAATTGTTCTCGTAGAAAACATTCGTCCCCCCTCCAACACAGTTCCAATGACGGTGGGCAAATCCTGGGCAGGATGATCTTTAGGCCGGATTACCTGTTTTTTACTAAATCCGTAACTGGAATAGTCAGTGCTGGAATGCTGGGATATTGCTTCAGATAGTTTGAATTTCCCGCCTTGATCAGGGCCGAAAATAGCCAAAACCTTTTTGGTTTTATTCGTAACTGCAACAATTGCCTGAAGTGGGGTATCACCAAGGTCATTTCTGAATGCAATCGTAAGTTTTGATAAAGGTTCAAGCCAAAGAACTTTTGAGCCTGAATCCTCCTTACTCACTTCCAATGGTGCAGTAAATAGGAACCCATTTTTTGCAATGGCTGAATATGATAAAGCGGGAATAACTAAATTGAGAAAGCTTGCGTTGGAAGCATTCTCGATTGTTAAAATATTTTCGGTAGTGAGGCTTGTCTTGAATATAGGCAATTTTCTCCCATTAATTAGCCATTCACCATTTTCTTTGGTGGCCTTCAGAGTCAATAATTTTGGGACCGGCTTAGCAGTGCTAGGTTGCGATGCACTTTGATCGTCGGCAACAACACTATTTGAAACCATGGAAACAAAGGCAACCAGCAGTGTAGCGCAAGTCTGTTTAATTAAAATCATAATTGATCCATCACATGGTTATCTGGAGAGAAGATGTCTAATGAAGTGGATTTGATATTCATTAACCCATTTTTTAACTTTGTCATTTGATGTGACATTATCGATGGATTATTCATTGTCTTTAGTTCTACTAATGTAATCGCTGGGTTATGTTCTACCGATATACCCGGGGCCATTTTTGAATCCCTGATGTTTGAATCAAAATCTAACGAACCTGTGTTTATATGAAGCGAGTTTCCGACTATTAATGGCTGATTGGTTAATGGCTTATCATGAATTTTTCGAATGCTATTTACTGGGTTGCGTCCTAGAACCATCAAGTTAACCCCTTCAATTATTTTTGGAGTGATTGAGTGATCCATTCCATAGAAAAATTGTCCCTGAAAGCTAGTTATGTTTATATTATTGAATGATTTCAATGCATTATATGTGTCTTGGAATGAGTTTCTAACAGGATAGTAATCTGAAGCACTGACTCCAACACTGATGGAGCCTGGCAAAATGGCATGCAGTAAAATAGGGAGCTGCGATGCCTTTAATCTGGTGATCAAGCCTTCTAAATAGTATCGATTTATGTTTTTATGCCAACTCCCACCATGGCTGACCCAACGCTCGTTTTCAAAAGTGCTCGGATAGAACTTTCTTCTGTCGGGGTTTTCCGGGAGCAGCTTCATCAGCATGAGTTCACCTGCACCCGCCGCTGAAAAAAAATGAATATGTCGTGCTGCGAAAAAGTTACTTTCGATTGCCGTTATTAATTCGAGTGGTTCCGGCCCGTAATCGAAAAGGTTGCCAGTTGACAAAATAACAACCTCATCGCTATCGGAAGTAATTGAGTTGAGTAAATGACAGAGAGATGAGTAGTGCGCATATATATCAGCAATAAAAAAAATTCTTCCTGAAAAATTAGTTAGGTCTAAAGTCTGAACATGCTCGTCTGCCATAACATCCCCTAGTTGAAGTTCATCAATCATACCTGAGCAAAATGAGCTTTTTTTTTGCTATGTCAGTTGATCCAAGGCTTAAAGCATTTTTGAGTATTTAAATGTGAAATCAATGATTCGAAATCAATAATTCCTGCGATACAAACTGGTTACATTAAGTAACCAATATATATCGCTTATGAAAGATAAAAAGGACAGATTCAAATATAACAGTCACTTACAGTGAATTAGCGCGTCCAAATTGTTGTCATTAAGTAATCAATAAGGTATAACTATTGCTGTGAAGTCGTACACAAAAAACTAATTGCGGGGTTAATTGAAATGACAGAATTACAAAAAGCAAAACTCGTTATGGCTGGTACGGACATTAAAGAACAAGTTTCCGAACCTTTAAAAGTTGTGATTGATGATGGTAGTAAAGCAGCGAAATTTGTAAGCCTTGATGCGAATGGTGACCTGGTGCCTCAGCTGACACATAACAGTTTTGTTGAGGGATTCCGGGTTAAGCATGAGGGGACAAACCCGTTTAACTATCTTATCGATGGTTTAGGCCAATACTCCTATCATAGCGAAGCTACTAACGCGCTTGAAACGACAGACGTTTCTCATCAGTACGATGAAATTAGCCGTCTGAACGTGCATCATGCACTTCATTCTTCAGGGATCACGCCACAGGATGTGCATCTTTACGTGACCCTGCCTCTGAGCCAGTTCTATACCTCACTCGGAGAAACAAATAATGAAAATATCCAACGGAAAAAAGACAACCTCATGAAACCTGTTGAACGCTACTTAAATGGTGTTCGGCATTCGTTCAACGTGTTATCAGTTACTGTTTTCCCTGAATCTTTACCTGCTGTAACCCGGGCTGAAGAAATTAATGGGCTTGAATCGTTTGAAGTAAGCTTGGTTGTTGACCTGGGCGGTACTACGCTTGATGTGGCCAGTATTACGGGAAAACTTGAGCAAATTTCTAAAGTGCGTGGATATGATCGTATTGGATGCTCTATCGTATACGATGAAATTCGCCGCAAGCTTGAATCAGTCAATCTTAATAATAGTAATGCTTTCATCCAGCATCTTATTGAAAACCGCAATAATATTGCTGGGATTAAGGTTAATGAAAAGCTTAAAGATGAAGTCTTTGGAGCCGTTCAAGAGGCTATTGGTAAACTTCAAGCTAAGGTTTTGAAAGCAGTCAGTGAAGTAGAAGAATACCCACATTATGTTTTCCTGGTAGGGGGGGGGTCTTATTTGATTTCTTCTGCGGTTGAAAGCCATTTTTCAAATTCAAAAATTATCATGGTCGATGATCCACAATTTGCTCTGTCTCTAGCTATGGCTGATACAGTCTATGCCTCTTGAGAGGGTAAGGTTAAATGGATAATGATTTGAAAAATATTGATAAACAAAGTGACCGGATTCAAATTAGGGCATTTTGGCTTTCTAAAAAGCAAACGCCATATGTTTATAAGTATTTTAAGAATAAACGATTCACTAACAAAGGTGACATGGTTTTTGAAATACGAGATTCCATTACAACCGGCATCGTGTTAAATAATTTCGTGCCAGGATTGGCTAATTTCATTGGTTCCCTCGGTGATAGATTAACCCTGGAAAAAGTCATAAGTTTCATTAACCTCATGACTGACCAAAAGTCATTAGATAAATCAATGAGTGATGACGAAATAGAGAAAATTGCGAGCAAAATTAATTTAAATCTTTTGGATAGTGCTCGGCAATCATCTTCTGAGCAGCTGGGTAGCCAGTATGTCGCAAATGAAACTGGTATTACCAGTTTGACCAAAACTACTGATTTAAAACAAAGAATGCCGATTTTGAGCAATGAGTCGTCACCCGAAGTTGCGCAGCCTGTCACAAATTCGGTTAAAGCAGAAAGTTCTCAAAGACTGGGTGAAAACAACACAAATCCTGAACATCTAACGAAGGAAACTACACCAGAAGTGTTGAATTTTTTAGATGCAACGCAAGAGACTAAGGTGGATAGCCCGAACCGCCTAGATTCGACAGAAATCAACCGGCGCGTAAAAAGAAATCGAAAGCCCCTAAATCAATTAGGGAACCTTAGTAAGTAACTTGATTGCAGTGTAAACTTCTGGAAAGGTTATAGAATCTTGCTGTGACACTACAAAATGCCAGCTTACAAGCTGGCATTTTTGATGCTATATTCAGTTAAGTGCCCATTTTTATTGTTTTTATCTTATAGGTTTTTTTACTTTGAAAATGCGATCAAAGTAAAACGTAAAGCTAGATAATTGATAGTAATAAAATGTAATATAAACATGTCTGCTAAAGTGCATTTTGAATGCAGTTTTCTTCATGCAATAGATGCTTTGTTAAATTTAGTTAAGTAAAAATATTAATCCAGAGCTTAGGCTGTATTCAAAATCCTTAGGTTACCATTAAGATTGAGTAACCTGCTGATAACTAGAACAAAGGTCGGAAACATGTTAACTCGAAATTCTCTTTTGCACGGTTTGAGGCGAGATCAGTTACTCGAAGTTCTTGAGATCTCGGAGTTACCCATTGTTCCCATCGCTAGCCCTTTCGTACATCCAGAAACTTCAGGCATTGCGCCGATTACCTTTAATATTGATGAACTACATGTGGCTATCTCACCAATTTCGGACCTTAACTTCGATTGGTCATGGGCACCTGTTGATACAATTCTCATTGAGGTGATCATTCCGCCGGTTGATTTTGAGCGCGTTAAGGCAGAGGACACTTTCCTCAGATATTCGGGAATGGGGTACATACAGTGCGAACCGGGTGGAGCTTCAATAACACGAACTGTGACATTTGTCGGTGGAACTACCATAGATAACTTACTGCACCAGTTAAAGATGATGTGCGTAAGCGCATTACACCTGCTAGGAGAAGATCTTGACGAGTAAAGTTAAGAAAACCGGCCTTGTTGCTTTAGTCAGTTGTGCAGCTGCGATCAGCGCGATTTTGCTAAAGCCAGCGTCGATTGTGCCTGACCTTAACGATTTCACCGCAAAGCGTTTAGAGTCATCTGGAGTTTTTAATGCATGCGATAAGGAAGCGTCGTCCCTAAAAGTTAAGGTTACTGGCAATGACGGATTACAGGTTAATGGCATTCAATCAAAAGTAACTTTTTCCACTAAAGTCGCTATTGAGAAAGCTGACCTGAAGTGTACCGGTCTCATTCCTGACGAGAGCAGGGAAGTCAGGACTGGAGTTTATTCACTAAATCTAAGTAAAGCGGCTGGTGCACTTGTGATTTCCAATCTAAAGAATTTGCAAACTGATGAAGCTCTGCCGGGAGTTTGGGTGTATCAATGGGTGAAGTGATTCTAAACGATGTGCTGGTGCATCCTCTAAAGCACAAGACCAAGTTGTTTGGGAAAAAGTGCGCGCTTGCTTTCGAGATAAATACCTCAGCGGAACAGGGTGTAAGCCGAACTGAATATATTTCTTCTTATGACAACTATTTTCTGAGTCTTGAGGTTGCTCCATCAAAAGACCCAAGAGAATACGACTGGAATTCAGCAAATAGTATTTTCTTTAAATTATCACAAAATGAGGTGTTAGCGTTAACCTCTGTTTTTTTGCGTATCAAGCCTGTTGTTGAATTTCGGAACAGAAAGACCACTCACCGAACTCACACTGCGTATAAGAATCTTACTATTGCGCACAATCAGGGAGAAGGACTATACCTGAGTGCAGGCGTCATACCTCTTAAAGAAAGTAATTTTCCACGGATCATGCACTCCCTACCGATTAACCAAATGGATTGTCTGAATACAGGTATGTTCCTTCTGGGGTTTCTCACCCTAAAAATGCCATGGATGAATTCAGAATCTATTATTACAGCGTTGCGCCTATCTGAATCAAAGCAGCCTTCAGCTTAAATCCTATTCCCTTTTACGAAAAATTGCATAAATTTAATGGCCTATAACTTCGAATCGATCGAATTCTTTAGCGTAATGTTACGAAAATTCTGCGCTAATCTACAGGAATTCATCATGAGAAGATCAGGAGTTGGGTTAACTCTGTTGTTATCGTTACTTGCGCCTCTAAAAATGGCCCACGCTGAAGCCATTATGATTTCCGGTAAGCTAAAAGCAGAAGTTCCAGAACTTGCTTTTGACGCTGGGCCTGGGGCTTTCGTTGCATTCGTCAATAACAACACCATTACTGCAACCGGAAAAGGGACGGCTTGTAATGTGACTGTTGACGACCGAGCAATTTCAACGGTAGATAACTTGGCATGTTTTTTTGAATGGCTTCCAAATACCTATGGGCTAACCTCAAATGGATTTGCGCTTTCAGGTATCTCGAAAGTATCAGGCGAGCTGAAGCTGCCTTACCGCGTTTCGTACTTTTCAGGTTCCGAGCGAAAGCAAGTCGAAATACTAAAAAGTGAATATGTGATTAATGCCGTTGTTCCTATAAAACCAGTCATTCTGGGCGTAAAGTCCACGGTTAACGGTAAGGTCCTGGACGGCAATAACATTTACTCGTACATAAAAGATGAAGCTATCAAGGACATCTCCGTTACGGTCGAGCCACGTAACTTTGTCCAGTATGTTTCAATCGGCAATGGGGCCGCCTGCGAAGTACCGCTGGGCGCTTCCTCTTGTACCATTGAAGTGGGAGGTGTCAAATTCAGCGATTCTGATGTACTCCAGGGTACGAGAACGATTTCAATTACATCAAACTCCAAAAACAACTATTTTGCTCCTCCATCCAGTTTCCCAATCACGCTGAACTGGGACTACCGTCCACCGGTTGTTGACCATACATTGTGGAATCTCACAGATGAGGCCCGGATTATCAATGTTGGCGGTAAGGACATCTATACCGGTTCGAAATCTGTGGCGGTGGCGGTAAAGGTTCCTCAGCAGGGAGAAGAAGGGGAATGGTGGCTTCCGACAACGATGAGCTTAGATCTGGTCCCGGATGGTGTATTTAAACCAGTCACAAAAGTTACTTTGGATGACGGCTCTGTCATTGACTTCAAACAGTCATGGGCAACACCTATTCGCCGTACCCTTCAACCAGTAAGTGGGCCGCAGCGGGTTGGTGATGAGTATTTATACATATTCGACCTTACGGACCTGATCAACGGATCTTATGCAGCCAGCTTCACTCTTGAGAACAAAAGTAAGAACAACTCAAAATATGATGAGCCTGAAAGCAAACTCATGTTGTCTGATGACCCAACGCTTATGGTGCTTAAGGACGGTAAAACGCTTGGCAAAAGGGAGCCAGTTTATTTCCTGAATGAAATAATTGTTGCGGCGTATCAGGGGCAGGCTGGGGTTGCCGATATTAAAATGGTTACCATTGATAATAAAGCCGTCACGCTGACCCCGACAAACATTAAAGGTATCTACTACCTGCCTGCCGGTGATGACCTGACCGTCAATGAAGACCATGAAATTTCCGTAATGGCCGAAAACTTGTATGGTAAGAACGTCAGTTCTAGCTCGGTTTTCACCTACCAGCCGACAGGGTTCACCATGAAAGGCCTGGAGAAGAAAGATCTAAGGCTTTACTCAAGAGTAAGGCAGTATACGGAGCTGCTTAGTCAAACGGCGGGGGATAAATGTACGTTGTTCACCACTGAAGAAAACGCGCTCGCCTATTTGTCCTGGTATGGTGAAAAATCCGAAGTGACTGCCTGTTTCCCGCAGTGGAACAATGTGCCGGATGGCATGGAGTTCTACTTCAAAGGACGGACGCCAGGTCTTACAGGTTTCTTTAACAAGACGGGTGAAAACCTGCTTGATTACTACGTACTAATGGTAAACGGGAAAGGTTCTAAAGCCATCTCTACCAGAAACCGTTTTGTCCTCAATACACACCTGCCGTACAACCCAATCATAACTTACAAGAAAAGTAAGATGATGGCCGGGATTAACGCCAATACCGCGTTGGTGTACACGACAGGTGGAGAGGCTGCAAGAATTCTGGCAAAAGTAGTGCCTGCCGACATCGGCATTTCCATCTCACAGAACGGCGGTACGGCGGTCAAAACAGCATATAAAAACCGATCTTCAAGCAGCGATTCCACAACGTTCACTCAGCGAATAAAAGTGGCAGCTGCGCCGCTGTGGACCAAAAATGTGATGGATATCGATGTGGTCTACACCAAAGATCCTGAGCTCCGGACGAAGGATACTCTTAACATCTATACAGTGCCTGATTTTAATATCAGGGCGGCTATGACTATCGATGACAAGAAAATTGCGACAACGATGGATTTGCCGATCACAGTAAACCTTGGGCGGTACTCCAATGCGACCCGTAAAAGCACATTCGACCGCGTCAATATGGGTGACTGGGATGTAACCATTTATTCGCAGAAAAGTGTGTACGGAAAGGACCCTGTATCGGGCCGCTACAAAACAACCTATGAAAGGACGCCGCTCACCGGGCCATTGCCAGTCAACGATTCCGGTGAGGTCAAAACCTCCATAAAAATTGAGAATATGGATCTGGGGAATATTCGTCTGGTTGCCGTTGCACAGGTCCGTTCTCCATTCGCAGATTTTGTAATGAAGCGCGAGTCCAGCGCAATTGGTATCAGGGTTTTCAAGGGTGAGGAACTGGAAGGAAACTTGTCGAAGAGCCTTATCATTGGCAGGATTCCACTTAGTACACTGGTGTCCTTTAAGACCAAGAGCACGGCTAACGCAGACGCACTTGCACCAACGGAGTGGCAGTCTTCTGCGGACAATGGCGAAACCTGGCAATCACTTGAAGATATGAAGGCCAAGCGTAGCGTTAACATCCGAAAAACCGTTGTGGGCAAATGGCAGTATCGCGCAAAAATGACCAATAAGTTCACAGCCAAAGAGTCCTATACCGATATTCTGACTGTGGTGACTTACAAGGAGCCGAAGCTCAGCATCGACGTAACCGATACGCTGGAAGGAAGTGATGTGCCTGTGGCGCTAATGGACAATGAGGAGCCCATCCCAGAAGGTACGGCAGAAGTCCTGTGGTCAGAGGATAAGGTTAACTGGACCCAAGGCGGGCCGACCTATACCGTAGCCAGTAGTGATTCGCTCCCAACTACTATCTACGCTAGGATGCGCTACCTTGATTCTGATGAACTAGCAGAGGGGTCTTCTTGGAAAGAAACTTCGGCTAAATTGTCAGCAGAAAAACCGAAGCGCCTGTCAGTGTCAACCAGTGGATCTTCTAAAACAGAGGTTGGCGAAAAAGTAACTTTGGTTGGTAAATTCACTAATCCGAATAGCCGCCTGCAAAACGGAGACAAAGTTACTGAAGAGTGGAAAACGCCTGATGGCCAGACTATTAGTGGACCAAATCTTTCGATCACTCTGACTGAGGCGATGCTCGATAAACAAGGGTATGCTGCATTTGAGTACAGTGCCTGGCTGACGGATAACAAGGAAAAAACCGTTTCGACTCGCAGAGTGTCGATCAAGTCGTGGGTTTACAAGTTCCCTGAAATCAAGCTGAACACGAAGCTTAAATACGCGATGTCGCCAACAAACTTACATGTGTCGTTGTCCGGAGCAGATGATAACGATTACCCGGGCGTTACATACTCGCGTGAGTGGATCTACGATAATGCGGATCTGGTACTGACCAAAGATGATGGTGACGTTAAAGATTTTGCTATAACTAAACCGGGGAAATATACGCTTGTCTTGGTATTCAAGGATAACCGTAACAATGAGCAGCGCATCGAAAACACCTTTGTCGTGGACGAACCGGCACCGATGAAAGTTGAAATGACGCCAAAATTCTCAAATAAGTTTATGCGTTCCCCTCTCGACGTCACATTGCGGTCCAATATTAAGCTTTCTCACTCAGCTGATAAAATTGATACCGTGACTTACAAGGTGAATGGCGTTCCTGTTGAAGGAAGTAAGAATTACTGGGCTCAGCTTATTCCGGGCTTAAAGGAGAATAAGTATAAGGTAACGGTAGAGGTCGTCAGCCAGCAGGGGCAAAGAGGATCAGCCAGCGTTGACTTTGATGTCGTAAAAAATGCGGTGCCTGTGTGTTCACTTAATTACACAGAAACTAACCTGAGCTGGAACTTCACAAATAAATGTGAGGACCAAGATGGAAAAATTGCCCGCTATGAATGGTTTATTAATAACGAACTGCGCAACGTTTACGGTAGCTCAGCAACGCTTTCCAAAAATCTGAATCGAGGTAAACAAGATTTGCGGGTTGTTGCATACGATGACAGCGGCGATTCCGTAACGCAGCATTTGACCGTGTATGGTCCAGAGGAACAAGAAAAACCAGCATCTAAAGAACCAGAGCTGTCTGCGGAATAAAAAGGCATCAGTAATATGAACCCGGGCGATAGCTCGGGTTTTTTATTTCTGGGGAAAGTAACTTTTTACGCCTGAGTTCGATTTTGATAAACAAAAGGCAGCAACATAATTAGTCAAAACTCAAACGAGAACGGGGGATAAATAGGGGGTTGTAATGAAAAATTCCGGCTGCGTAAAAGGTGATAATGGAGCTATCTAATTGCAACGCTAAATTCAGAGTTTTTTCAAAAGGAAACTATGAAATCTTTTATCCCGGGTAAACATGGTGTATTGGCCTTAGATTGGTACTCTCCGGTCAATATCGGGATACTTCTGCTGATCATGGCAGCATTCTTTTGGCGCTTCTCATTTGGATATGGGCTCCTTTATGGATGCCTTCCTGCTGATTTTTACATGATTGACCATAGCGATAAAGCCGTCAGAAAAGGGCAGCTGATCGCATTCAATATGCCAAAATCCGTCCGGTTTATTGATAAGGGTGAGCGAGTGATAAAAATAGTCGCCGGAGTAGGTGGTGACAAACTTCAAATTTCAATGCATGGCGTAAGAAATGGAAAGCGGTTCTATAAGGCTAATGCAGAAAGGATCTCAAATAAATACAAAATTAGACCAGAACAAATTGAGAAAGAAATTGTGATTCCGGAAGGAGAGGTTTTCCTTGTGGGACAGACAGACCACTCATGGGATTCCCGGTTTTGGGGTCCAGTAAAATTGACTTCTGTTATTGGGAAAACATATGCAATTTTTTAATCGTGGGCCACGGAAAAATGTAGTGACTACTGCATTCATAATGACATTTCTCGCGGGTTCGGCTTGTGCAAATTCGAATTACCAGAATGATGCTGAATCCATACTGAATCAGTCAGCAGCGTTGAATTTAAAATTATCGGGCAACGGCAACGGCAACGGGGTGACAGCTCAGCAGGGTCAGGTCTTGGCATCGTCGATGCCTGATGGCCGATACTCACAAGAAGCCGAACGCATAGCCAATCAAGCGCAGGTGAATCAACAGGGAGCAGAAGGAAATGTGCCCGCTTCTGTAGGTCAACTTAAACCAGCTGCCGTAGATCGTTATATACAGCAGGCAGAAGAACTAAAGAAAAATGCGGATATCAACCAGGGCGTAAACCGAGGCTATGTCCCCTCAATGAATGCAGACAGTGTGCAGGCAGTTATCAATCATACTCAGGATCTCCGAAATGAATGCAGCCAGTCAGAAGCTGTAAGCGAGATTATTCAACGTCGGGACCAAATACAGCAAGACACTTCATTACAGGACTCAGCGTTGACAGCTGTGCAGGACAAACCGCAGGCAATGAAATCTCAATCACGGAATATTGAGAAACTTTTTGGCACTTCAGGGATAACCGCATCGGACTGGGAAAATAAGATAGAGCAGGGCCGCAATGAAGTGTTGACTACAGAAACGGGCATAACGATTTTCGCATCATTCAGTCTGCCTGATAACGTCCTTGAGGATTTGTTAAAAACAGCAAGTGAAAAAAAAGCGCGAGTCGTTTTTAATGGCTTAAAAAAAGGTACAACCCGAATAACAGAAACACAGGCAGCAATCAATCAGGTTCTTGTAAAGGCAAAAATTGAATCGCCACTGGTTACAATAGATCCCGATAGTTTCAGTCAGTATCAGATCAACCAAGTGCCAACTATTATTTCTCGCGAAGAAAATCGATTTGCAAAAATGGTTGGGTCATTTAACGTCGATTACTTCAAGCAAGAAGTTAAAAATAAACCGGGGAAGGATTTATTCCCTGTTGCAGGGCCAACCTATCCGGTCGAAGAAAAGAGCATCATTGAAGAGCTCGAAGAGCGGTCCCAAAAATATGACTGGGAAGGCGCAAAGAAAAGAGCAATAGCAGACACTTGGAAAAATCAGTGGATGATTAATTTACCACCGGCGCCTGAGCATAAAGAATGGCTTATTGACCCGACTGTCAGGGTCACTCAAGACGTAAAAGACAAGCAGGGCCGGGTGATCGCCACCGCAGGAGAGCTCATCAATCCTCTTTCCAGATTCCCTCAAAATTTAACAATGATTATCTTCGACCCACAAAATCTAGGTCAGCTTGAATGGGCAGAGAAACAATATAAGGCCCGATTGGGCAGCGGCCAGGTCATGCCTATGTTCACCCGGATTGGTCAGGAAAATGGATGGGATAATCTCAATGACCTCCGGGAAAAATTTAATGGAAAAGTATTCAAGGTTAACGAGCAGATCATTAATCGATTCCAGATTAAAAACACTCCTGCTCTGGTAACAACAGAACCTGAGAGGTTCCGTGTAACTCAGTTCTCAGAGGCTGAAGTTCGTGGGATTGGCAATCAACAGATAGGGGTGGGTAACTAAAATGAAACTGGGATTTATCTTAGGAGCCATATTGGCAACGTGGTTGACATTAACTTACCCCGACCAGATGCGGATGGCCTTCAGTAAGGTCATGGCTTATGTAGAAAGCGGAATGACCTTTTTCAATTCTTAGAGAGCATGCCGGTGCTGAAACTAAAAAAGTTACTTTTAGAAATCCTCGTTGCGATTATTTTGTCGCTGTCTCTGCCAGCATTAGCCTCAGCTGCCGGTACAGGAGTCCCGGGCGCGATGTGTCAGTCTGCTGGCGTATGGCAGGGTCTGGTCAAAAACATATGTTGGAGCTGTATATTTCCAATGCGAATTATGGGGATCGGTGATGCACCAGAAGGCGCAGCTCCCTCTCGGCCCGGTTGCTATTGCACTGACCAGAATGGGGTGCCGGAGGTCGGTTGGCAGTTAAGCTTTTTCCAGCCCGTAAAGATAGTTGAGGTAGTTAAAAGCCCATGGTGCAGCCCATTCCTTGAAGGAACCATGTTACAGAAGTCCCAATTTGATATCGGTAAAAGTAACACGAATCAGCCGATGACGGCCAATGAGGCGGGCTTTTACGACGTGCATTTATGGGAATTCCCGATTATGACGATGCTGAAACTTCTCATTATTGGGGAATGCACTGCTGAGCCGTACGTTGATGCGAGCCTGACATACATTAGCGAGGTTGATCCAATGTGGGAAAGTGACCTTCTGACGCTCGTACTAAACCCAGAGGCAGTTGTCTTTGCAAACCCCATAGCCTCAATGGTATGTGCCGCTGACTGCGTAGCAGTGACAGCAGGGAAGGATAATTTGGCCGCGTATTTTTGTGCCGGTTGCGACGGGAATCTCTATCCACTCACCGGGCACATTTATGCCAACGATGACGCGGTCAGAACCAGTTCGCTCATCACCCAGAGACTTCTTACTAAACTTCACCGCTCCGGGATGCTTATGCGAACGATGGGGGCTGATGCGATGTGTAAGAAGTCCTGGGAGTATTTTACTCCTCGCTCGCAATACAGATTATCCATGCTTTACCCTACGCCAGAAGCCAATGGGCCTAACTGTTGTCACCGATTAGGTGATTCATTACATGATTGGTCAACTTTAAAGGGCGGAAGGAAGAAAATAGGCATTGACAATTACGTTTACATGCTATGGAGATACAATGATTGTTGTGTTCGTTGGGTTCCAGGTGCTTGATAATGATGGGGTTATTCTTTGAAACGTATAAATATAATAGCTTCAACATTAATTATAACACTAATTACTAATACTATGAGTTGGGCATTTTATGTCACGCTTATAAACATGGTAATGACGCCGCGTATCTACGCGGCTGACCAAATATTTGACCAGCTTGAGAATAACTTCGATCTGGCGAACCCTAATGCTAACCGGAACGCCAGTACCAGCGCGAAGGACATTGTTGAAAAATATAAGAACGCTGATCCTGGTAATGATCTCAGCGGCACAATCTCAGGAAAATATGCGGGGAAAGGTGAGTCCCCTAATCTGAATGTCGGGAAATATGGCGCCACGAACTCCAACGAAAGTATTTTAGGGAACGCTGCATCCGATGGGAAGTCGATTGGCAAGTCCGTAACGCTCCCCAGTATGTCAGGCGGCACCCTGAACTCAAATTACACAAAAGATGGCGGTAAGACGCTTACGCGTGCGGCTGATGGCCAAATCAAGATAGGCACGAACACGAATACGACGCCGGGGACAAAAACCAATACCGGAGAGATATTCAGCTCTGAACAGAAACACAAAGATGTAAAATTTAATGCGGGTGGGCGCTATGGGGATGAAGACGGCTTTATCAGCGATATAAAAAATCGAAAAAGCCAGTTGTTTGATGCGCAAAGCTATGACGGTGTTGCTTACCGTACATTGGTAAACGGTAACAATGATAACCCTGCACCAAATGTAAGGCCGAATGACCCAATGTTTAATGCCGGTCGCAATGAAATAGGTAATGCGGTAGGCGGTACAGGAAACTGGCTACAGAACTGCAATACAGAATCAAAGAAAAGTACGATCAGAACTCATTACCCAGATTACAAAGAGTATTATTGTAGCTCCCCAAAAAAAGATAATTTCAATAGCTGCACAATAACACGTGACTTTACTGTGCCAGTGTATATATCAGGCGGCAACGGAGATTTGACTGTATGTGGGAATAACTGTATACGCGTTTGGTTTGGTAAGCGTGGTGAAGATTATTGGAAAGATGGCATTCATGATAATTCATTGGTAATGAAGTTCTCAAAGCAAGCAAAAGTAGTTTCTGCAAAAATCATTGAGGCGACCTGGGATGACAGTATGCGTGTCACTATGGACGGTAAGCAAATTTTTGCCCATATCGATGGTGCCTTTCGGGATGAAGACTATTTAGAACCTAAACTGAATTGGGAGTTATCAGAGTATAATGCTTTAAGTTCACCAATTGATATTACGAATAAATTAAATGACATACTTGCATCTAGCTCAACCCGCGAAGTCGAAATGGCATCAAGAGTATGGGTTGGAGGAAGTGGAGACGGGTTCTTTCATGTCGAACTCAGGTTTGCTGATGGCGACATTAAAGATAATCATATCCAAGAACCATCAGGTTGCTATGACGCAGTTAAAACTAGTAACTCATTTTGTCGATTTGATAGATTTAAAGACTTGGATATTGGGACAAAGCGTCTTCCTAATAATGTTCTCGACCTGGCAAAACCACTCTACGAAGGCGATAAAGGATACATTACTTGGAAAACAAACCTTGAAGGATATTTCTGTGACCCTTTAGCGGAGGATAAAATCTGCTCGTATGATGCTAGTGGCAAGATCATGAAAGACGAGAAAGGAAATGACCTATGCTATAACTATGACGATATTAAAAATAGGCCTGATGCATGCAGCGTTTACAAAAATGATGCTGCATGTGTAATGGACAAGGAGACCTGTGCAGAAGGTTGGTTCGATGAGGTAACGAATTCTTGCTACATGTTCGAACAGAAATATACCTGCGACAGAGGCCACGACGTTACCCGGGAAGTAGAATCAGAGACCAACTCGTGTGTAGGAATGATCCCTTGCTCAGGTGGGACCTGCGAAACCGGGCCAAAGGAAGAAAATAAGGATTTCGGTAAGGTTGTAGCGTATTCGAATATGGTTCAGTACATGCAGGGTGAAGCTAAATGCACGGACCCAAATGACCCCAGTACCTGCTCAGTATTTGAGGGCAAGAAAGAGTGGTGTGGACGTTCAGTCGGCTTCGTCAATGGCTTAGCAAAAACAGACTGCTGTGAGAAGCCACAGGGCACGGCAGGTAGTATGGAGGCCATAATGCTTGCCGGAAGCATGATAAGGAATACAAACTGGACAAGAGTAAATCAAACTCTAGTAAGCTGGACGGGTGGGGAATCTGGGACTTGGTCAACAATGGCGAATTCAGTAGGTGAATGGACTGCGTCAGCTGGAAAAACTGTTGGTGAGATGTGGAGTAACGTAACAAGCTCTTTAACCAGTGTTTATGAGAACGTCGCAGGGAACCTTGGACGAACAGTCGGGTCTGCATCAGGCGGAGCAGCTGGCACGGGCCAATTAGCCCAAGATACCATGACAACATTTGGCGTAGGTCAACTTAAGCAAATGGCCATGAATAAAGCTTATGACCTTTTGCCGGGTGCTGTTAGAGACTTTGTTTTTGATGCTGCTAAATCGACGGCCCAGAATGCGGTTTTCTCCACGGCTGTTACTAATTTTATGTTGGCTCTAAACGTAATTGGTTGGATATATACGGCATACCAAGTAACTAAAATGTTGCTTGAAATGCTTCTTGCTTGTGACCAAAAGGAAATGGAAGCATCAATCCATAAAAATCAGAAATCATGTTTTACACTGGATACTGAGCGATGTGTTAAATATTTAAATGTTGGCTTTACAAAAAAATGCGTTAAAAAAGCAACGGATATGTGTTGTTATAACTCAATGCTCTCCCGAGTTATAATGCAACAAGCATATCCTCAGTTAGGTATAGATCCCCTTAAATCACAATGTGTCGGGTTATCTATAACACAAATACAGAAATTGGATTTCGATAAGATAGACCTTACAGAATGGATTAATGACGCAGTCCAGGTGGGTGAAGTCCCTGATCAGTACGCTACATTTACGGAAGATTCTGTAATGGGAAATCTACCGTTTAAAAATGAAAACGCTCAATCAACAACTGAGCGCACAAAAGAAGCTATGGGGTCAGAAGATAACATGATTAAAGCCAAGCAAGAAAATACCCAGGCCATTCTTGAAAAGAATGTGGATTGCAGCTATTTGCCAAGACCAGCAATTTGTGATGTAGGCTCCACCTCAGTTGACCCTGTAACCGGTCGCACAATACCAAAATACTAGATACAAATAAAAAAGGGGCGTAAGCCCCTTTCTAATTTACCAAAACTTTTTGGTGAGTTTTTTTTCAGGGAATCCTTTCTGCCCCAGTGTACCTTTAAACAAGTAATAGTCCTGACCATTGATTGAAATTGCTGGAAGCTGCGGAGTAGTGTAGGGAACATTTGGACGCATGATAAATCCGCTATAACCTTTAGATGTTTGCGCCAGGTCTGTTTGCATCAGGCCGTAACGGATGACGGAGTATGACCCTTTTTTCAGTCCTAACTGTGCGAGTTCATTTCCGGTAGCTGGACGGATGGCCTGAAATTCGAATAAACGATTATCAAATGCAATATCTTTGGTAGGTTTGGATGCTAAAACGCATTCATCAAACTTGGCCATCGTCGAACGGTTGATTTTGCATTGATCCACAGCTGCAATACGCTTAGAAGCGTCAAAACCACGATTGGATGCACTGTCTTTAACAAATTCAAATGTAGTACGAGCACCGGCTTTTACCAAAGATTCATCGTCAAAAGGAAGATTATTTGGATTAGGCACAAAGGCAACAAACTGTTCAGTCGTAATGAATTCGGCGTCCTCAGTGCTATAGAGTGAAGCCAAAGACATGATACTCAGACCCTTGATCCCACCTGTTACGGCCCCCATTGCCATTGATTAAATACTTTGAGAGGCCAGCTTCTTCTGAGCTTCCGGGGGCCACGGCTTCATCTTTAAATGAGACATCAACCCCAGCGAGTGAGTAAGCATTTTTAGCAATGGAATTTTCTGGATTGGATTTCCAGTAAACTCCGTGCTCCGAAGTTGTCATCGCCGTGTCGGGTGTATTACCCGTATTCGTGGAGCAGCCTGTGAGGGTTGTGGCAAGAACTGCAACAGCAGCCAGAATAGGATTACGGCTCAGTTTCATTCAATTTTCCTTTTAGGGTCTCAGTGGTTTATGAACCTATTATTTCACACAAGATTGAAAACCTAATAACCCCTGAACACAAAAAGGAGAGATGAACGTAAGTTGAGGGCTTCAACCAAAAAACTGAGAGGTTTGCAACAGGTATAATTTTAAGTCAGCATGACAAGGGGAAGATATGGCCAGTCCGACGACGGAACAAAAAAAAATAATTGATAATATCAATGCAAATAATATGGTCATTGCAGCCCCCGGCAGTGGGAAATCGTTTACCCTGATTCAGGGAGTGGTGGCTATTCTCGCTAAATCCCCATACGCCCGGATTGCCATGGTAACTTTTACCCGTGCTGCAACTAATTCGTTGGAAGAAAAGCTTAAAAAAAAGCTCAATGCTGAGCAGTACGAAAGGGTGATGGTTAACACGTTTCATGGGTTCGTTAAAATGCAGCTGGATGCAGTCGGCTGGCCCGGAAAGATGCTCATCAGTTCTGCACAACGATCCGTTATTCATCGCTCAATTAAAGAAGCCGGTGTCATATGTAAGTACCCTGAGGCAGAATTTTCCATTGATGCCATTGGTCGGGAAATGGACCCGGACATCATTTCTGTGAGACATACTCGGCAGCAAATTCACCTTTTTAACGTTTACCAGTCTCTATGCCAAAAGGATAATGTTGCCGACCTGAATGCGTTATCCCGTTTTGTAGTCAGTCAGATGCATTCAGGGATGATGAGGCCGCTTGATTTGACTCATCTTATCGTAGATGAGGTCCAGGACACGGACTCTATCCAGTATGCCTGGATTGCGCAGCACACTCGCGCTGGTGTGAATACGAGTATTGTCGGAGATGATGATCAGGCAATTTATTCGTTCCGGGCCTCCGGCGGTGTGAAAATATTTCAACAGTTTGAAAAAAATTTTCGCCCAAACATTTTTTACCTGAACATGTGTTTCCGCTGTGAGCCGGAAATCTTATCAACAGCAGATGCGTTAATAACAAAAAACGTATATCGGTACGCAAAAGATTTGCGGTCATCGAAAAAGGGTGGAGGAAAAGTCACTTTTCAGAGCTTTGTAAGTATGGAGGATCAGATCCAGGCAGTCCTGAAGTTGATAGAAAAGGACCCATACGGCTGGGCCATCTTAAGCCGTGGGAATGCACATCTGGATCAGATAGAAAGTTTCATTACGCAGCCAGTGATACGGTTCGGTGGCAAATCATTTTGGGATGAAAAGGAAACAAGCGATGTTTTGCACCTTATGGCTTTTTTCCGGCATGCCAGCGATAAGCGTCTTATGAAGCGTGTGCTTGCGCTATTTGGTGAGCATGAGCAAATTCTTGACCAGGTTCACGACCGTATGAAATCGAGAAAAGTAACTTTTGGTGACGTGAGTCTTCCGGCAGAAAGCAGTACGGAATCCCGGACACTGCATACTCATTTCAGGCGGTTTATGGAGAACAGTCACGACAAAGCTGAAATCACTCGCCGTATCGGTAATCTTGTTAAATGGATGGAAATGGCCTCCATTAAAATGAAAACAAATAAAGGAACACCTTCACTAAGTCGGATCGCACTCGATACATGCCAGCAGTGGGCAGAAAAAAGCGGCTGGGAAAACATGATAAACAGAGCGGCGGCGATGTGCCTTGGTCCAAAGCTTAAAAATGAAGAATACACGCCAGATAAAGTTGTCCTCTCAACTCTCCATGGGTCAAAAGGCCTTGAATGGCCCAGGGTCATTATATTGAGTTGCAACGCAGACCAAATCCCCAGTAAACGTTCAGTTGGATCTGAGGCGATAGAAGAAGAACGAAGACTACTGTTCGTTGGAATGACTCGGGCTGAACGGGAGTTGTATGTAATGTGGTACGGTGCCCCATCATTCTTCCTGAATGAATGCGGTGAAGAAAAAGTTAAAGCTGCCGCCATTAATCATACACAGGAAAAAAGCCAAGAAAATATATAGCAACTTCGATTTACATGCTCTAATAATTAGGCTATAAAGAAAAGGAACAAGTTTTGTTCTCAAATTTTATGTAGCGCCTGCTACACATTTAGTTTGCGCTCCAGCGCCAATATGCCGTGAAAAGCGGCCAGCCTTTTAGGGCTGCTAGACATCTGCGGAAAAGTTACTTTTCTTTTCGCAGGTGCGATATCTCATGTCATAAGGCCAACCCTATTTACCAAATCGTAACTTCATTAGCTCCCTCAAGGAGCTAATTTAGCTGCGTACTTTTAATGCCAGAAAGTATAAATCAGGCGGTTCATAGCTTACGGGAGATGAATGACAGGCTTTGCCTTTGTGTTGAAATTTTCAAATTTCTTCCTTCTAAAAATCTAAGGTGAATCAAATGGCTAAAAATAAAGCTCGCAGCAATGTTTTGCTCAAAGTTTTCGGTACCCTCGTTCCTGAACTGGAATTGCCGGGTAATGAAAAGAAATTAGATGACCTGAAGTCTGTATTGTTAAATCATTCAGACAAAGATAATGATGTTTTAGTTATTCTTTCTGATGAGGAACCGGTTGCAATAGAACTGCGAACTCTGAAGCCAGTGTCTATCTTAGGGGCAAATCTTGCCGCAAATACTCAGCTTTTTTATGTGAGTATGATTGATATCACAGCCAAAAAAATTGGCTATGATGAGGCCTTGCATTTATTGAAGGAATCTCCAGTCGTACCTATGTTTAAAAAGCTTGAAGACTTAAAGGGTTTTGTTGTGAAAGAGTTTTCTCGCTTTGGGTTAGAAGTATTTCTTGATGCTGAAAACCTAGAGTATTCACTTGATAAATCCAATGAACTTCGTAGTCCGCAACTAAATAGTTGGCTTTGCGAAATCATTTCTCAACGTGACGTTTTATTGTTGCGCCAGAGATTTGATAATGCGACAAAGGCACATTATGAGGGTGTTGACCAATTATATTCTGCTGTCCGACCGTTAATGTTCGAACTCGGATTCCCAGACTCGTTGAAGGATCACACTTTCTCAGAGTTGACGGTTTTCAGCCCGACAGGTTGGGACAATGCAATAATGCCAAAAATGGAGTTTCTCGCAAAACGGGAGATCCAATTTAAAGAAGATGCGAAAAAACAGGAGCAGCAGAAAATCATTCAGTTGCCATCCGATCATCCGCTTTTTGCTCAACAGACAGAAAGCAGAAGTGACAGACTGTTTAAAAATCTCGGCAAATTGGCAGCAGCCACTTTTGTTGGGGTTCTCGTAATCAATACAATCTTTTTCTAATCCTGAAAAGGGGAAACCCTTGTGGGCTTCTCTTAAGCCCGTAAGGAGATAATATGTCATTTCTTGAGTATATAAATGAAGTGAAAGTTTCCGGCATTGTAATAAGTGCAAAAGAGCGAGAGGTGTCCGATTGTTCCACCGGGCTACTTATCAAACTGAAAAACAGAATGAAAACAGAAGTTAATGGTGAAATTACTGAGAGAGAATATTCAATTCAAATCAAAGTGTCACCTGAGTTGTATTCTGAATGTTTTTACAATGTTCAGTCCGGAGATGAGTTGATGGTCGCAGGCTATCTTGTTGTCGACACTGTGCAGCTGGCTGGGAGAGACCAACCTCTTGACTATATGCGGGTGACTGCCATCAGCAAATTAGCGCATATTCCGAAACCAACAAAGGGATTTAGCGCAAGTAGCTTCAAACAGACTTGATACATTAACTTACCCAGTGGGGGAGACATCCCTCATGGGATGACTCCCTTCAGGAGCTCCCATGAGACTAAAGTTCAAATCCACTTCGAGTAGCGATAATCAGCTCGACTTTTTCGCATTATTTAATTTCGATGATGATGAAGAAGAAAGTCATATAGCCATAACAGGGAAACTTCTTGGTTATGATGAAAATCTAGGATGCGTTAATGGCAATGTAAACAAAATCTACGATCTGCCAGCGGATTCTATAGCTTCCTCCGAATCTGACTCTAGTCAGTTGAGCAGGATAATCAATAAACTTCCTGACGATGCAATCGTTCACTATATTCCTCGTGCGACAGAAAATGATTATCTTTTCCGTATGCCTGAATATGATGCTGAATTAGGTGCAGCAGTTTTCAACTGGAATACTGAATCTGTAGTGGCTATTTATGTCGCTGCAATGGAAGAGTCTTTTGAAAATCTGCGGTTTATGATTAAAAACAAAAATCTCTTTAATGTTGATGATGATGGTTCATTAGTCGTGAATCCAATGCTTATAGTGGAAACACAATGGTATATGTCTGAAGTTTTCGAGATGGCCTGTGCTGTAAACGGAATTGATCCAATTGAATTTCGTCACCAGCTTCGGAATTTCTTGTATAACGAAACACATGACTATAAAGAGATGAAAACGAAAAGCGAATTGTATAAAACAGATCCAACCATGGTTTTGCATGATTGTTCTGATGGTACGGACTGGGAAACATTTTTTGATGCTGATTATTTTTACTCCAGCAAAAAGCTGGCGCTGAAATGGTCGGACGCTGAACTTGTTACTTTATTTAAAAAATCCTTCACCGATGCAATGGACTTATTTGAAACCCTTGTTGTAGCTAATAAACTCACGACAAGAGATGCTAAAGGCTGGGTCCACATTAATCCGGTTTTCGAATCGGAATTAGAATGGATTAAGTCAGATGTATTTAACATTATAGGAATCCATCTTGGTTATGACGTTGCGTCTGTTAAAAAACAGATTTTGACAACCTGTCAGATGACGTTCCGTTAACTTGCCCCCGGCAAACATTCGCCTGGGTGCGGTGTTTGCTTATCTGGAGAAATAAGATGAATAACACCGCTAAAGCAATCAATGCAGTAGATACTGATGCAATGGTTTCCAATGTTCCTGTTGAAGAACTTCTTCCGGATGCATGTCGCGAGCCTTACCGCAGTAACAAAAAGGAGCTTTTCTATCTGGTATATGCAACTGATCTATTCGGTATACCGGAAATGGACCCTAAAATGATTGTGCCAGTATTCAAAAAGCAGACACCTTACCGTGCCCCTCTAAATAAAGACTATATCCCGAATCCACGAATCCTTGAGCAGGTAGTAAAGCTTTTGGTGACGACGAATCTGGATTTAAGCCTCTGTCTAAAAGGGGAGTCGGGGTCAGGAAAAACGGAAATGGTGATGTACATCAGTCATATGTTGAACTGGCCACTTACAATAAAGCAAATCAACAGCAATATACGTGCTGATGAGCTCGAAGGTGAGCGTAGTCTGATAGACGGTAATACCGGATTTGTATTGAGTGAACTGGTTAAGGGTTTTCGTGATGGTCATCTAATCCTGCTGGATGAAATTGACAAGATCGACCCTGATACAGCGGCAAAATTGCACATGCCAATCGAACGCAAACCTTGGTCCCTGAGTGCTAATGGTGGTGAGGTAATTCATCCGAGCGAGTTCACTCGCTTCATGGGCACAGCCAACACAAACATGAATGGTGGGGCTCGTCGCTTTGTTTCCTCACAACGTCAGGATGCTGCTTTCATAAAGCGTTTTCTGATCGTTGAAATGGAAAGGCCTGACGAAGTGTTTTTGACTGGTGTTCTTATGCAACGTTTCAATCATCTGCCAGCAGCGGTTGTTTCGAAGTTTGTGTCGACGGCTGTCTCGGTGAATAACATTGGCGTTGAAGATTGCGTGATGGATTTGCGTCAACTGGTAACCTGGGTGGCAACGTCATTGACGTTATCAAACCTGGCACTGCTTAAGACCTTTGAAATTTCGTTTTCAGCAGCTTTGCCTCCCCATGCAAATGAACTCGTTACAGAAGCCATAGACTTGGTCCTTGGCGAAGTGAAGAATTCATCTATGGGGGATTTGCTCGCAAAAAAGTAACAATAGATGGGGTAAGTTATTCAAGAACAAAACTTGAATTAAAAAGTTTATCACATCTGAAATTCCATTATCTATTAAGTTCTGATGGTAGCACTTTCATAGTTTTTGCAGAAAACGGTGGTGAAATTGTTTTCCTTTCTCCGGTGGATGCAGATAGAACCTGTTATGAAGTGAAACCCTTAAAAGTGGACATCTTTGATGTGGTTAAAGAATATTCTGACGCAGGATATGTGCCTCAGGGTATTATCGAATTTGATTCACTCCTTACTGAACTAGGTAATGAACTTTTAATTCCTTAATTCAATTGTCATAAACCTACGCGGGAAAATTTCCCGTTTGGGGATTTTTCCCCCAATATTTATTTTGGAGAAAACTCATGACTTTAAATACTTCTACTTTAACTTCAGAAAACGCCGCAGTGATTAGCTCTAATTTCATTAAACGCTATCCTGAGCTGACTGAAGGTGCAGTAATAACCAAGCTTGAAATCAGTGGGTGTCAGGGCGCTCGTCGTACCGGAGAGATTGAACTTTCCTACGAGGGCACTGATGTCACTAACCAGAAGAGTGTCGCCAAAAGCGAGGTTCGCTGGATAGATGTGAAGGCACTAAGTTTCAAGAGCACGATCACCAGCAGAATATCTTCTCTCTGTTCCCGCCTGTGCATCCGTTACAGTCATATGTGGATTTTACCTGTGACAAGCATGCAGGAGTTCCTGGAAGAAGCTCAGGAAATCCAGCGGGAGTTCGAGGCAGGTATTGAAAAGGTTCTTGAAAACTATGAAGTTCATATACAGGCTGAAAAAGATCGCAGCCCGAAAATGGCAAACTTGATTGACCAGCTCAAGTTATCGAAAGAAGATTTCAAAAATTCTTTCCGATTTAATCTTGCGCATTTCATCCCATTTAACCCGATAAGCGTTGAAGGGGATGAGACTGATAGTCTCTATCAGGACCAGTTGCTGATTGACCTTGCCGATGAGGCATCTAAGGTTTATGCAAAAATCAGCAAAAATGACAATATGCGCTCAAGCACTATTTCCAGACTTAAGCAAATGCAAAACAAGATCATCAGCTTTATGTTTATTCATAAAGAAGCATCGGTTCTTGCAGATGCTATCAACCACATCATAAGTAATTTACCTGCGGGTGCTATTAATGAGCCGCGCGATGTTGCTGTTCTGCATCAATGGTTTTTGTTTATGAGTGACGCAGCAATGCTGAAACGAATTATTTCGGGAGAGCAGAAAATAACGGACTGGCTGGAATCTATTACCCGGTCATTCAATATGCCTTCTGTTAATAAATCGCAGGTTTCTGATGTGGGCCTGGCTGATGAATTAATGTCAGCTGATGTTTTTGGTTCAGATTCAAAATCCTTCGTCGCCGAACCCAAAGTGGATGATTCAATTCAGATATCGCCTAACACTCCAACGCAAGTCATGGTTGAAGTGGAAGTAGATGATGAAATGTCTCTAAACGGTTGGTAATTATATTTCAATTTCCCGGATGGGTACTTCGCCTTCCGGGTGAGTACCCCTATTTATAAAAGGTACTCAAATGAAATTCGATTTAAAAAACTCACCTCGGCACATTCAGCGTCTTAAGAATATTGCAAATGTCATCAGTGGAATATCTGATATAACCGTTATTATATCCTCTGGTGTCAAAGGCCCATATTTTAGTCGCTCACGTAATCTTTGTGTTCTTCCAAATGGAGATTACAGCGACCAGAAATTCGTAGAGTTAACTGAAGGTTTTATTTGTCATGAGGCAGGGCACGGGAGATATACAGATAGTGACCAGTGGCAGGAAGAAATGGAATCTGTCTTGTCTTCCTCCCCGGGTTTCCAGTCTCTGGACAGCAATCATGAAGGAATGTTTGATACCCCTGCACTCAAAAAGGCGGCATATGCCAAATCACGCCGTCTGGGGGGGCTGATTAATCTCTTTGATGATATACAGATGGAACGGCAAGTTGGCAGCGATTACGCCCAAGCTTGTCCCCGTCTTGCCAGAACCTATCAGTTGATGGTTGAGGCAGGCATGATGACCTGCGATATAACGTCTTCCCAACCTGATCCGGTAAGGTTTCTAGAAGGTTTTTTACTCAATTCAATGCGAGTGGAGGTCCTTAAACAGGAAGGGCAGGCGGCGATTCTCGATCCTTTTTTCGAGTTCGCGGCTACGCTTCTGAAACCTTATTTGTCTGAACTAACGTATATCATTCACGAGGCACACAGCAGTAGGTGTACGGAGGATGCTATTCGACTGGCCAAACAAACTCTCAGCCTGATTGAGCGCATGCGCGATGAGGCAAAAGAGCAGCAACAGGACAAAGGTCAGACTGATGATCAGACCCCCGATGCTGATGATTCTGATAATCAACTCGAATCCGAAGATGAACCAGACAGTAATGCTGATGATGACGCGGATGAAAGTGATGCTCAGAGTGATGACCAGAAGTCTGATGCTGATGATTCTAATGCTGAACTCGAACCGGATGATGACTCAGGTAACGATTCTGAAGAAGCTATGGATATAAGTGAAGCACAGAATGGCACTGAGACTGAAAGGGATGGGCAGTCAGGCCTGGATAACGGTCAGGCTAATGAAATCGGTGGTGATAAGGAAAGTAACTTTTCTACTGAACAATGGGCGAAGCTTGAGGCACTTCTGAATGATTTTCTGGAGTGTGATGAAGAAAGCCCGGATTACCATGACCAACTCGCCGGTCTGGTTGAGCAAATCGCTGAAGCTTGCCCTGAGGCCATTAAGGCTGAATTTGGTGGTAGCCCATGGGATTTGCCTGACCTGCCGATTGATATTGATGTTTATAACGAAGCAGTGCGTCTGAGTCAGACCGTCGCCGGTGATTTGTCGATGCTACAACAGGCAAATGTCCGGACCATGAATAAGACACGGGACAGAGGCGTTACGTTTGACCCGGGTCGGTTGATTCAGGCTCCCATGGGAGTACGGGATGTATTCCGGACACCGGGCGCATCGAAGAGTCGTGGCCACATAGGCATTGTTATCCTAAGAGATATCTCAGCCTCAATGGCCAGTGATGATCGTTATATCCATGCAATAAAAGCTGACCTTGCTTTGTCTCTGGCATTGCAAAGTTACGGGAATATGCATGTTGCTAATATGCTTTTTCCCTATAGAACTGAATCCTGTGAAATTATTAAATCTTTCGACCAGACGGTGGAGGAAACAATTTCACGTTTCGACCTGGGTAAACCTGGAAGTCATACTCCCACTGGTGAAGCTTTAAAGGTCGCACACGATCTGTTGTTAGAAAGTCAGTTCGACAGAAAAATCGTTTTGTTGATTACCGATGGGGAACCTTCAAAGTCGAATTATTCAGTTGATGAAGTATTAAAACTGGCTGATAAGAACGGAATAGAAGTCGCAGGTATTGGCATTAACACCGACGAACTTGAAGGTTTTAAAGCCGGTACTTTCGTAAACGTCGAGGATATTTCAATGTTGGCTTTAGAAGTTAACAAGCTGGTCATGGATATTCTCACCAATTAAAAAACTCTACCCGATTGGGGCAAACAGCCCCTTGGGGTTATTTGCTCCTTGACGGTTAATGGAGCAAATTATGAGTCAGATTAAAACCTACCGTGTTGTGCATGAAGTTGAAGGGCAAAAACATAAGATCCGTATTTTGGGTCGTATAGGTGAAGTCATTAATGACACAGAGCCAAAGGAAATTATTCTTCGGGAAGTTTCAATATCCGAGGACGAAATCCATAAATCTCAGGTGCACGTTTTTGGCTTCATTCAACGACTGGAAAAACAGGGCTTCACTGAAGCTTAATTTTATGAGGGCCTTAATTGGCCCTCTTTCTTACATTCTGCGTTGTGGGTTTCTCAATGTCCTCTGATACGCAGAAGACATTGCGAAACCCACAGTGTCAGATAAGAGAGAATAAAATGACTTATGTTTCCTCATCAGCTCAGCTCAGCCCGCAGAAAGTTTCCGAGCACTTTATAAAACTTGTCCACGCCCGCATAGCGGAAGTGGGCGGATGGCGTTCAGTGTTTGAAAAAATCGCTGCTTTTGATTTAGCCGTCACGAAAGCCCCTGGACAAGTGGCCTGCCCCTTTACCAATTCGGGTAAGTCAAAGTTCAGATTCCGCCACAAAGATATGTACACGGGTTGTGCCATTCACAATGACTTCCCGATAAATGCCTTCTGTGATGGGATTGACGTGCTGGCTGAATATTTCAAGATGAGCAAAACGCAGACGTGTAAGAAGATCCTGACTGATTTCTTTGGGATGGATTTGGCGACACCGATGACGCGCTCGGATATAGAAAGTGAGCGTAAATATCACGAAATCGTGAAGCAACATGAGTCTCTTTCTGCTGAAGAGATTGCGGCCCGCCTTCGTAAACTTGAAGTGATGTATCACTACACTCGCGAGATTAGCCCTGATTCGCCGGTTGCTGAGTACCTCCGTAAGCGTGGACTTTCACGTATCCTGAGTCACCTGCCAGCCGACCTGGGCTATAACCCTCGCCTGTACTACTGGGATAAAGATGCGAAGGCTAGTCAGATTTATCCGGGGATGGTGGCCATTTTGCGGGATACTCGCGGACGGGCCCTGACCTTACACAGAACGTACGTTGAAAAGAGTGGTGATAAGGCATCTGTAGAGAATCCGAAACTGATGATGAAGCCACCTGCGGATCTGCTTGGTGCTTCAATTCAGCTGTTCGACCCACACTATGCCAATGGTTCTAAGACCTGGACGCTCGGTGTGGCCGAAGGAATTGAAAACGCGCTGTCTGTAACTGAAGCGACTTCAACACCGTGCTGGGCTGCAAGCTCAGCCTGGAGTCTGGAGAACGTTGTCATACCCGATTCCTTACTGCCCCCTCCGGACGTAAAAACGATTCATTTTTACATCTGGTCGGATAAGGATCGTGCTAATAGTCAGGGCCTGTGTGCCGGTCGTGAAGCTGCAAACAAGCTTCAGGCTCGCATGACAGAGTTTCTGACAAAGCGCTATCCAGCTTCAGAGCTGACAGTGACAGTATTCGAACCAGGAAGTGAGATCCCTGAAGGTAAAAAGGGGATTGACTGGAACGATGTGCTGAATCTGGCTGGTCAGGACGGTTTCCCGGTTATCTGGGCACCTTCGAAACTGGCTCAGCTTTAAACCCGATAACTCCCCCGCATTGCGGGGGGGGTATCCTTTTTAATAAAGATTACTCAACCTATATTAAAAAGGGATTACCATTTTTCTTCGTGAAAATCACTCGCCTTTTGGGTGAAATTTACGGCTGAGATGCTTGCTCAGTTTAATAAATGTGCGGTATTTCTGGCTACGGTCGGATTTGCGACATGGTATATCCATAAAATCTAAAACCCATAACGGGAGTATTACCGTTATGGTAATGCTCTCATTTATACTGGAGAGCATTATGAAAGTATCTATCAAAACTGAGCTTTATAATAAATTAGCAGCTGTGATCAATTCTCATATTATTTCTAACCCGTCTGCGATTTATCATTTCTATGACAATGAGGTGGATTTGAGGATTTTGAAACAGAGCTTAGATGAAAATGACAGAACACTGATGTATATAGTAAGACCCACGGGTACCTGTATGCTGCGCTGTGACCGCTATTTCTTTCCGGAATATTATGTTACTTGCCGTGGAAATTATCGTGAATTTTCCTATGTTCACCTTGATTTGCAGACTGGTGAGCACCGTAATATTGATTGGGAAGAAGCCCAAAAAATTCTGTCTAAGCCTATGTCGTTGCCTGTCCGGGATGGCCTTGGCAAATTTGAATATCTGACTAAAGTAGTGGATGACTTGCGTGACAAAGGGTATGCCGATTATTTGCCAGGATATAACCTTGATGAATTACGTAAGTTTGCAAAAGATGACGGACGTCCTTCGCTTGTTAATTATATTGATAAAGTGATGACGCTAATCTGATTTCTAATTGCACATTTATTTACTTTAATCCCTGATGGGCTCTCCATCAGGAGGCCCTCATACCTATGGTGGCCTTATGAAATTTTTAACCCAACTGGTAACCGCTGTTTTATTGCAAAACGGTGTTGAGCCTGTAAATGTGGAAGTGAAGACGAGATTTTCGTTGGAACAACCTATTGAAGACTGTTCTTTAAGTATTTATTGCAAGATTTCTCAGCTGGCTGGTTTTCTCCCCGGTTATATAGCTACGTTCAAAGAAAGCGTATTGGCTTTTGATGTCGAGCTTGAACTCCAGCAATTGCTGTCGGGTGCTGAAGTGCTTTGTGATGAGTATGAGTCGCTGGAGTATATATCGGTATGGCTAGAACTACACCGAGAGCCGCAGCGGCAACGGGATTACAGGAAAAGTTGCTTTGGTTTGTCAGACGCTCAGTGCGAACTGGCGAACCAGATGACTCATGCCTGCGAGCCCAATATCAGTCAAATGGCCAGCTCATGGCTACTGCACATAGATGCGTTTATGCGTTATGTCCGAAATACTCTGTCCCTGGAGATGCAGTTTATACTGTCCCTGTTTGATGACCTGCATCAGATTGCGCTCAGCCGCAGTACACCGCACATCATTAAGACCGTAACGCATGGTCCTGACGTGCTTACGATAGAGTTGTCTCGGTTAAACTCAGAGACAATTGAAGGGCATTTGCGCAATAACTCGCCTGTGAGCACCAGAAAAAGTGCAGCTGATTATATCCGACGGATTCAGTCGTTCGCGCATACCGGCGGTCGTCTGGGTTACGTAACCTGCCGTCATTTCAGATCAGGTGAACCTGTCTGCCGCTCTCTGCCCGCATTTTTGCGGAACAGGGGGCCTGATAGTGATCGGAAACAACTGAACCGGCTGATAGCTGATACGGTTGGAGGAAGGAATCAGGATATTGGTTTGTGTGATTTTTGATGCAGACCGGCTCCGGTAGTCAGTAGCAATAGCTTCCAAAATTTAAATCTCCTGAGGGACTCTCCCTCAGGGAGTTGTTCCTCATTGCTTATCGAGGAATAAAAAATGAAATGCATTCAAAATTTGATAGCAGCGACGTTGATTAAGAATGGCTTTGCACAGTGTTCCGGCATTCACATTTCGCAGGACATCCTTCAGGCCAAACAGTTTGTTGTCGACGTTGATATTCCGGTCAGTTCGTTACTGCCATTCCTTGGAAAATACTTGGCATCACATTGCCACGAGTATTCAGGGAGTGCAGATGACCACCCGTTAGCGATGTTCTGCCGGAACGCGCATTTGCTGTCTGCTGGGCCCGTGAATTTGTCATCTTTACGGTTCTCGGTCCCGTTAACACTCACCCACTTGCGCCTGCTCATTGGCAATCCTGAACTGCTTCATTCAGGCCCAAATCGTGACCGGTTGGAGTATGTTTTTTACCGTACTTCCACGACCGGAAAGGATCTGATACTAGCGCTGGTGGAGAAAGGCAGTGACTTTATTAACTTCATTCTTGATCGGTTGCAGACGTGCCTGATGGCTGTAATGCCGCTGGCCCGGTCTCTACTGGATAAAGTGCTGGAAAACAGCGTTACGCGCCCGTTGTGTGAGTTTATGAGCGAGCGTTCTGGCGTGACTGCTAAGATCGTGGTGGAAAAGGTCGTGCCCGGGATCGTTGACGAAATACTCTGTACAGGGTGGACCGTTGAAACGCTTTCCCAAGCCGACAAATATCTGATCCACCTTAAGCGGTATCTTTCCGGTCGTGTCATGAAACGCCATATCTATGCTGAAATATTTCAGCCGGAATGTGAGGTTTCTACTGAAAGCACTCTGGTTGGAAAATATTCAGCACCGGTTATTGTCACAGAATACCGACTAACCAGCATAAAGTGCGATGCTATATTTCAGAAGGCCATCAACCACGCAGTGAAGACGTTACAAGACGTCAAGTGCTCGCGTGACCTGGATGCTCTCTACATGTAAATTTCATTTAACCCCCAAGGGATATTGCTTCCCTTGGGAGGCATTCCCTTTCCATAAAAGGAAGTGCTTATGTTTAGCCAATTTGATAATAAGCAATTTGTCTGCGCGAAGATAAACTCTATAGGACTTAACGTAAAGTCTGAAAACGTTTTTTTAGAACTCGTATCGTCCGGGAACAACAGTTCCTCGCTCCGAGCTGAGTTTAAGTCCCAAGAGTTGTCTCAATTAGTAGATATGTATGTGGACGAGTTGATCGCATCTAATGCCCCCTTCCTTCAGACTGAGCCTTTAAGGGTGAAGTTGAAGTACTTTCTTCAGGTATTTGACAAACTCGGCTACGGCCACTTTTTGCTTAAACATTCTGACACTTCAGCAGCGGATATTGGCTTCTATGACATATGTGATCTAGTTAAGAAGCGAATAGAACTCACCTGTTCGACGCCAGATTCGGTGAAAGATAAATATCGAAGTTTAATGGAAGTGGAAGGGAAGGTTTTGATTTCCCGCCATGCATTAACCCATTTCTATCATTCCGAATATTTAGATTTTATTAGCTACTGCCGTAATAAGCTTATCGATGTGTTGGGGACTGTATATTGGACGTTTGTTGATATGACACGCACATATTCACTTTTGAGTCAGTATCAATACAGCCGAAAAATTAATAAGGATTGTAAGTTGTCTCTTTCTATTGATGACGCATCTTATCCTCTAAACATGCATGAACGATATATTACTCGTGATACTGTGAATGGAGAGCAACTGACAAACCGCAATAATGAAGCTATCACTAAACTTTATATGGATGTGGCATCAGGTGATTGTGTGCCTGTCAACATTAAAGTGGAAGTGACGACTCAGGGCGGTGTGTGTATTTATTCAGGCTTACTTGCGGCCAGTGCCTCGTACAGCCCTAAAGCAGTGATAAAAATCCACAACCGGAAAGAGCTTCTGAAAGAGATCATTCCAGTAATCAGATATCTCCAGGATGAACGGCATTTTGCTGCTTAATTAGCCGTCATCACGAAAACGCATTTAAATTTAACTCACCTCACGGGGAAGCAGCTTTTCCGTGGGGAAGCTCTTCCTTACCATTTAGAAGGAAGAAAATATGTTTAAATATCATGATATGACAAACTATGTGCGTGCAGAACTGGGCGGTATGGGGATAGATTTTGATGAGGCCGAAATTATCGCTTCTGTATGTCATACACAAAGCGATGAAGTCTCACTATCCTGCAAGCTGAAAGGTTCTGACTTGATAGATGCCGTCGATATCTATATTGGCACTTTATCAACAGATGCGCCTCTGAGTGCGGAGCACGCGGCCCTCAGTAAAAAAATCAAATCCCTTCTGTGGGCATATGATGATTTGGCTTCTGAAGAAATCCGCATTGAAGGGAAACACTATGCCAGCAGCCTGGTTGAACTCGAACCCGTGGTGGATGAAATCCTTGCCCATAGTGCTGACGTAACCCAGCGGTCGGGTTTTGATCTCGGAACCTACAACCAATTAATGGCAGTGAACGGGGAAGTGCATATTGCACGTTTTGCCCTGCAAAAATTTTGGGATACTGAATTCGAAGCATTCGTTGAGTATTTACAGGATTTACTGTCAGAGAATTTGCACCGGGCATACGAGACCTTTTCCAGCATAAATATGGCTATCTGCGGACTGAGTGAATATGAGTTTACTCGACAGATTAATGGTGGTTTAACGATGAATATTACTCTGTTAGAAGAGACAGACCCATTTGGATACCAAGACTGTTATATGGAAGAGGTAATGCTGCCTCATGGCAAAATTATTAACAAACGTAACAATGAAACTATTATTAATATTTTCAATAGTGCGGCGGATGAGTCGGAAATTTCGGCTTTGATGCGCATTTTATTTACTGATGAGCATGGAGAAGAGATTTATACTTCATACTCAGGAACGTATGTCTCTAAAGGTAAAAATGGGATGCTGAAAATTGCAAACCGGACAAGCCTTTTAAGAGAAGCGTTCCATGAACTCAGGAACATCCTGACACCACCTGCCTCCATGGCAGCATAGATGTAGATGTCCTTAAAATATTTATGATGCATCGACAAAAAGGCACGAGCTCCCGCGACGGGGGTTTGTGCCTTTTTTTTTTGCCTGTACCGTGCCGGGTGGCAGTCAGGTTCACAGTTACACCGTGTAACACCTAACCACCTAACGGGACGGAGATATGCAGGATCATTACTGGCCTTTCATCGGAAATGTGCTTAAGCAGGAAAATCAGGGTGGTTAGTGAAAAAATCAGGCCACAGGATTTGTATACTGTTTTCAACAGCGTGAAAGGAGATTTTATGACCCGCTTCAGTTCGCAAAGTCTGTCCGTGCAAGTAAGTGCCTTTTCGCCGGTTGAGTCTGAATTCCTTTACAAACACACGGCTTTCAGCATCGAGCGGTTACTGAATAATCCCAATGATAGTCAGCTTGAATATCTGTTTGAGAGACCTGCTGATGAGGTGCGGGAGGAGCTTGAGTTGAGGCTCCTCCGTGGAGAGCAATATATAACGACGGTGACGTGCAGTAATTTCTGTGCGGAAAATGGTTGTCTGGGCCACGTGCCGGAGTAGCGTTTTCATCTGGCTGTTTTAACTACCCTGAGAATTAAAATTAATGTTAACCGAATCGTTCTATGACTGCGTGATATATGCCGTTACGGCGGTGATCCTCATCTCTGCATTTTGGGAAAACAAGCAAAGTCGCTATGCGTATGTTTTTTTCTGGGGGAGTGTGGTGTTAACGGTCTTTCTGGTTGCCGCTGCGGCCACCAACTGGTGGTTATACCGTTCTGCCCTGGGCGGAGTCATTGTCATTTTCATTGTCAGTGGGCTGTGCATGACCCGATTCAGGTTGGTCGTTTATGCGCTGCGATTTCAGAAGCTGACTTCTGGCTTGGCGCAGCGGGTGCGGGCAGGCTGTCGGATCTTACTGGTGCTGCCTGAAGGCGAGGAAGAAAAAGAAGTGCTTCTGTTCCGGCTGCGAAATGCCGTAACGGACGACGCTTTTATACATGTACCTGGAGCTTTGGGGCCACGTTCGGATGATGTGCTGAGTCGACTCTCCGCTCTTCATTCAGCGGGTACCGGCTACCTGCTGGTTTGTGAAGGGCAAGTCGCGGCCAGGAGCTGGCTGAGCGTGGTTGAGAATGGTGACCCACAAACCTCTATCGCTGTTAATTTTCATTTGATCCCTGATCTGGAGTGAGAACGCATGACAAATGAACTGGACCCTCTGAGCAGTGACGAAATTCCGTTTGATACCCGCAATCAGGTGCGCCTGCATTTAAGTCGAAGCACACACAAAATGCTGGCGGGCGCTAAAGCCATACTTCATACGCGGGGACTTGAGGACGTGGCCATTGAAGATTTGCTGCGAGCCTGTCTGGAGGAGCACCAGCCGATTGATATGGTCAGTATTTATCTGGAGCACAGGCTAAAACAACGGGGCGACAGCATTTGTGATTATTAGGGTACCGGAGGTTGTTAGATTTTCTGCTGGCTGTGTTTAGATAGCGGGTATATCCGATAAATCAGGTATCAACATGCAAAATAAGGGTTACAGCACCGTGGTAGAGCGAATTTTTAAAGAAGAATTAGCGTTGTCGTTGTCATGCTGGATTTTCTCTTCCTCGCTTAGTCAGTGGGACTCACGGATCTTTTATGGCGTTGAGGCCGCACCAGGTGAAAAGGTGGGTCCGGATTCCCGGCGGGAAGCATTTTTCCGTTTTGTGGTTAACGAAGATGGCTTTGATGCTGGACAGCAGGTTGATGGTCTGGATTTATGCTGCTTTTCAATGCCGCGTGGCGCCATCCCTGGCGAAGAGTTTTCAGAATTCGAACGGATGACTGTACTTACCGGCGAACTGGTTAACGGTTTACTGTTGTCACTGCCGGAATATCTGGATTTGCCGGGACCTCTTGCTTACCAGATCCGGGATGAAATCACCGGTTTTAATGCGCTTGCGGGGGACGGCGTCTTCCATGGCTGGGGGACATCGGCCGAGCTGTGGAAAAATGAAATCTATCCACGTACCACGATTCAGCTGATGAATACGGCCGCAATCCATTAACAGATACAGGGGGAAGGCTTGCAAAAAAATCTGTTTCTTCTGGAGTGGAAGCTCTGTCAGTCGCGGGCCTGGTTGGGGTGGATGTTTCTGTGGACTGGGATCAGTTTGATACAGCTATTTGGACTTCTAATGACCAGCTATCTCCTGGGCCACTCGATATTACCCCCGGTATGGCTTTTGATCTGGTTGTCTCCCTTACCGGGATTTATGGTGAAGGTCCGGGTCGTCGAACTGCACAATAAGCTGGTACAGTCATTTTACTTGGCGGGGATCAATATTTTCACTCGCAGGGTGCCGTTGATGCCGGGAACCTGGTCTGTTGACCGGGTGAACGGACGCTATCGTCTGAACAGGATCACGCAGGATGGGCATACCGTGCATTACCCGTATCGCCCGTGTCAGCTGCCGTTATTTCTAACGCCAGAAATTAGAAGTTCGACCAGGAACGGCACCGATGAGTGAAAATCCGGAAGCAGTCAGCGCGGCGACTTCCTGTCTGCTGTATGTTCATCAGCATCGTGATAAGCGCGGGACAGGCTCCTCCGTGAATAATGCCCTGATCCAGGGCTGGCTGGACTCCGCAGATCGTCGCGGGCTGTGCTCACGACCTGCGCTCAAGTGCCTTCGCAACGCGCTTAAAAAGGCCAAAAAGAACCAGGTGAAGGACCTGATGAGTATCCTTGAGCTGCTCATTGAGGGTGAGGGCGTGATACCGGAAATACCGAACTCTGCCTTAGCCCGGGTACAGGCTCTGCGTGATGCATTGACCCGACGTGGCTGGTGGGTAAAATTCGGAACCCAGACGGACTGGGAGAGACTCGATCTGCAAAGCCGCCCCGTCTGTTTTGGTCTGCTTACTGATGTCGAACGCTGCTTCGACTTTCTGGGCCAGCAGACTGCGCCTTTATCCCTGTACTTTACCGGGGAGTGCCAGGACTTTGCGGAAGAGGCGCATCTCTGCGGATTTCATTACCAGGCAGGACAACCGGAATCGGTGGATAACATCCTTGTCTGGCGCTGCGCCATTTATTCGGGAGAGGTCTATGACGACCGAAAGACTGACAGAGTTGCGTGACGTAATCACGGCAGAAATTGGCCAACTGGGGGCGTATCTTGATGCTTACCCGCCGGTCTGCTCCATCATGATGAAAACCCACCCTGTAACGCGCCATGACGAGCGGAAAAGGGTGGTCAATAGCATGGACGTCGATGTCCTGGCAAAGGCGTCTAACGCCGAAATTCTGGACGCACTGTCCTATTTCAGCGTTTCCGATATCACCACGCTGGCGGCGGAGTCTACCAAAATCACGCAAAAATTTCCGGGCGTTGTCATTGTGCCCGGTGATCCACGGGAGCTGGGGCGATTGATCAGCGCCATCAACACGGCTAAGAAAAACTTCGCGATGGCGATGAGAGCGGTGGAGCTCGATAAGAGTCGCCGCTTTGAGAAAGTGCATGAAAAAATGCCTGGCCTCATTGTCCGTCAGTCCACGCGAAGCATTACCTTTGTCGAAGGTCAGCTTAAAAAAGTTACTTTTTCCTGGCGGTTGCAACGCAATCACGAGGTAAAGGACCGGGACCAGCTACTGAGCATGCTGGAAAAGCGTCTGGCGGTGGCGAAGATGTCGCCCACTACATCCCTCCCCGAACACTTGATGGGTATTGAATCGGCTATAGAGGCTATTGAGCACCAGGCACTGAAACAGGGTGAGTCATATCGCCTGTGCCGGGTGAATGCGTTTCCGGTACCGATAGCGCATCTGTTTGTTTTCCGTGGGGACGATGAGCCCCGGGCGGGAGCGAAGTACGCTGATGCCAATTACCGGGTTGAAAAATCTTCCCTGCCTGTTTTCGCAACGGGCCGGGTCCCAGAAGTGAAAGTTCTGGAACAGTGGCAACCCCGTGAACCGGGAGTGCCTCGCAAGCAAAGGCTGGAATACCGTGATCTCCTGCCGGGTGTGGATACGGGTATCTTTATTGTCAGGAATGCGTGAGGAGAGCATATGCAGTGGATTTCTACCGCCAGCCAGCAAATTGATGAACGCCTCTTTATGGTGTTCTTGTGGGCGAAAAAATACCATGCCGATTCCATTCATCGGGTGGTCTATACCGTGGATCTGCAAAAATCACGGCATCCTGCGCAAGAGGATCAGGTACGGGCTGAGCTGCTGTGCGGTAACTACTTTCTGTTACGTAAGGAAAATCAGATTGATCATCTCTGGAACGGCCATGAGCTAAGCTGGCAGGCTTTCACTCCCGCCCTTCAGTCCCTGCTGCTAGGAAAAGACGTTCCGGAAACACTGCGGTCACTCGCCGATTATATGCAGATGCGCTGGCAGGGGTTAACCATGGTGCCCATGACCGGCACACTCAGGACGTCAGCGATGGAAGATGGTATTTGCTGGGTCAAAGTCGATATGCACTACTACTGGCGCAATGAGGTGGTCGAGTCAGTACTGGGGCCGGTGCAGGTGACGCAAAAGGCACTGGTGCGGTTTGGCACCTTGGCAAAACATGATGTTAATGCGAGTGCCCTACGAATGCTGAGCCGCCGGTTGACGTCAGAATTTCTTACCGAGTTTGAGATGGAGGCACAGGAGCTCAGTCGCAAGCAGGAGATGTTCGGAACGAAAGACGTTAAAATGTACTATCACTCGCACTATCCTAGCCAGAAATTGCTGCTGGTCCGCACCCACGGGAAGGAATGGATGATGGTCGATGCATTTTTGTTCCACCATACGAAACCCAAAAATGGCGGCACGACGGCCAAGCGTAAATCCAAAACCAACGTCGCGGTCAACTGAATAAGGAGTGTATTAGTGCAACTGGCAATTATGATTTGCATTGTCATCGTCATGGCAATCGGCGCATCTTTTCTCACCAATTATTGCGTCACGGTGCTGGAAAAACTGTATTTTAAGCGGGCGCTGAACATGGAGTATTTTGCCTGGCTGCGGGTTATGTTTGCTGGCGTTTTGTATATCTTCGTGCTGGCCATTCCGACCTTTGAGCTGATCTACACCCTGAAACTGATTTCACTGGCCAACGTCGCGATACAGACGATGAAGCTTAACGGGATCTACAAACTAAAGCGCGGGAACGGTGCCATGACGGTCAAACCAGAATCACCGCTGTCACGGTTCAACCCGTTTAAAAAGAAGTGACGTGGATCGTCGCCATCAGTGTGGCGGTTGTTGCTAACCGTCCCGTCAATTTCGTGCCGCGAGCAAATTAATCGGCCAGGAGAAAAAGGGAAGCGGATGAAAATCAAATTACGGCTGGTGGCCATGCTGTTGCTTTTAACCGGCTGCGACCAGAAAAATGAAGTCGTGGGGAATCCCCTCAAACTGGTCTTCTCCACTGGGTCTTTACAACTCCCTTCTGTAGTTATTATTCCCGGCTGGCCAATGGATGACCACGGTAGGCGTGCACTGGTATATGGCAACACCGTTTGCCCGACGGGCACTTTGAGCGATGCGAATGAGGCTGGTTGCGTGGTTATTCAACCGGAAGATAGCAGTGTCTCGGTCAGCGTTATTGCATCACGTAGCGGGAGCCAGGTTACGCAACAGGAGATCTGGTCAGTTGAACGCTTGGGCACTTTTCCTGATGATGTTATTAGACTGAAGCGTCCGGATAGCACATACGTCAGTATGTGGAAAGGCACCGGCAGCTGATTGAGTTTCTGGCACCCTTTTGAAAGAAATTCGGCTTTTTGACTGATGATTTTCTCGGGCAGGAGAGAGATATGCGCTATTTGAAAGCGCTGTTATTGGCAATAGTAGGGCTTTACTTTGCGGTTTTTATTGCTGCATTTGCGGAGTTTCAGATTTGGATTCATGCTGAAAAGTACCCATTGTGGCTGGCAACGCCACTGGTGATAAAGCATTATCCACCGTCCATGACCGATGGGGGATTATTTGAGTACGTGGATAAGGTGTGCGGGCCGGAAAGGGGTATGATTGCCTTTACGGATAAAACGAATGGTCACTTTGTTCGTTGTGATCATGCGCTCTCCGCTACCGCCTGGTGGCACGGTGTGTATCGCCTCATACCTGAGTAATCGAATTAAAAAAAAGTAAGTACTCGTTACTCGCCCAAAACTATACCGGGCTCTCAATAGGGCCCGACCGCAAATTGCAGCTTCACGCCTCCCGAAAGGCCTCACGCATAAACAGCGTCATCGCCTTGTTCCCGGCTTCAATATTGCGAATATATCGAAGCACCATTTCCTGACTTGACCAGTTCCCCATTTCCATAATTTGCACCAGTGAGTAACCTTTTTGTGCAAGTTGAATGGCACCTCCTACGCGAACGCTGTGACCAGTCCAGCACCGGATCTCGTCTTCATTGGGGTTCAGGGTGTACCAGAGATCGTAAAACGCCCTTAACAGGGTATCTTTGCTGAGAATCCCTTCATCATCGGCTTTCTCCGGCTCCGTTTCCTGAACTGGCGTCCTGTTTGCCCGATATGGCATGTTGTGGCGCTGAAGTAGCGTATCGATATCGTTGCCTCGGCTGCGAAGCAGCCAGCCTTCGGGCATGTAACCGGTGTCGTGAGCATTCACAGCCTGAAAGAGAAATTCTGTAGGGTGGGTGCGCCCATCTTTGCCTACCAGGTTCATCAGTCGCAGGAGGCTGGTGGTGAGCTGCGGTGACAGGCGATAGGACAAATTGGTGCTGGCGGCGGTTTTAGTACGGTATACCGATAGGGTGAATTCAAGAGACATATCATCCAGCCGGAGATCCTGAAGCCGGATGCGGCGGATCTCCACTGAGCGGAGGAGTGTCTCAAACCCCAGCCAGATAAGGCACAGGTCACGAAGCTTTCTGACGGAGTGAGTCCCAGCATAAAGGGATATCAGTTTTTTGAGATCGGGAAGCATAAAGGGCGTTGCCTGGCGTGTTACCGTCTGGCGCCGGGTTTCATCATTTTTCAGGGTTTCCAGGATGAACCAGATTTCAGAAGAGAGAACGCCGGGGGCATCGAGCCCTTTTTTATGAATGCTATTTAATGCCTGGACGCAGCTGACGACGCTGCTGCGGCGAAGCCTGCCACCCAGATGCTCGACAAAGACTTCAAAGGCTTCCGGGTGTGCCGGTATAGCGCTGGCGGGCCAGCTGGCTTCGTTGGCCGCATTGGCGTAATACCAGTCCCCCCAGACTCGCATCCAGTGCAGATATGTCTTGGCAGTATTGAATTTGAGATGAGAGAAATAGCGAACCAGGCGGGTCAAAGACCGGCCGTCGGTGTTTAACCGGGCAACCTGTGAAAGCACGTCGCCCTCCGCAATATGGTGGGTAATTTCGGTCATCGATAACGTCGCCTCGTTACTGTATGGATCTCCAGTAATTATACCATTGTGAATTGGGAGATAAAACAAGGGTGCTGCACCAAAAATAAGATATGCTGTTATTGCTCTGCATGACCCGCTGATGCGGGGAATAAAAAAACGGACAAAGACAAAACCAAGGCTAACTATGTCTGAAAATAAACAGCAGTACCTGATGACTTTCCGAAAGTGCTCTACGTTTGTAACGCTGGATATTGTTTACGAACGCCTCAATGAAAAATACGGGAGAGCAAATATGATGGAATTGTCCGGCGCCTACGATCACCGCAAGGCCGAACTGACCATGCAAAGGCTCTACGATAAAGTGCCTGCCAGCGTCTGGGCCTTTGTCCGCTAATCATCGCCCTGCCTCCGGGAATATTATGCGGTCGGGTATTCTGAAAAGTAACTTTTGATGTTATTCGCCCCTGAGAAGCGGAGAGATATCACCGGTCTGATAAAAAATCGCTGAGCGGCTATTCGATATACTGTCTCCGGGATGAAGAGGGGGATGGCGAATATGCGAAAGAGTTACACCTACGGGATACCATTCGGTATACACAAAAAAACAGGACAGATCCTCGATATTACTGAGGTGGAACGGGGAACGGACTGCGGCTGTATCTGCCCCGGCTGTAAGACAGAGCTGGTGGCTAAGCAGGGAGAGGTCAACCTCTGGCACTTCAGCCACTCGACTTGTCTGTCTGGGGACTGTGATGGTCTTATGCAGGCTCTCCGGGCCAAGATCATCGAAATTCTGAACGAACAATGTCAGCTGGCGGTGCCGCACGTGCTCGAAGGGTACGAAGGCGGTACAGTCACTCTGGACAAAGTGGAAGAAAGCCAGCAGATGTTTGGCGCTACCGCTGATCTGGTGGTCACTATTGATAAACTCCGGGTCGGGGTTTTTCTGGATCTTGACCGAACGCTGGCATCCCGCCTGTCCTTTGAGCAACTCCATCCTTCTGAGCCGGTTGCTGCCCTGCGGATTGATGTGCCTGATCTCGAATTCGAGCTGGGCCGGGTACAACGAGGTGAGCGGCACTGTACCTACAGCGAATGCATCGAGGAGCTCATCACTGGGAATGCTGCGTCCCGGGAGTGGTTGTATCATCCGGTGCTTCATCAGCTCAATGGTGAAAAGCAAAAAATCTATCATGGCCGGGAGCCAGCGGAAGCCGGTCCTCTTCGCCAGCGCCTTGCCGACCATGCAATTATCATGCGGGACACGTTACCTGCCAGCCAGAATGCGTTAATCATGCAGCGTCGGTCGACGATAACCTGCCTGAGTCGGCTGACGGTTCGGGGTACCGAGATAGCACAGACAGATGAGTTCCCGCTGTTCCTGCGTTACTTTCGGCTGCACTGTTTTGAAAATTGCGACACAGTGAGCATCGAAAAACTGGCAACCTTCTCAGACATGATAGCCGACACCGACGAGGGACAGCGCCTCACTCAGGAGGAGCGGGACTACCTGGGAGAGTTGGTCCGCATAGGTTATTTTAATCAGCGCCTCTGCGAGGCGTTTGTCACGAAAAGCGATGACCTGCAACCGGAAATAGGTTATTCCGGGGAGCTCTTTGAGCGCCATTGTGACCATTAATTTCCGGTCCTACTGGGGTGACTGCGCTCGATGGCCGGTAGCCCCTTTAATTCCACCGGATACTATGCAGCGCGTCATGCAGCTGCATCCTGACCTTGTCATCTCCGCCCGACTTTAACGAGGTGGTGATGATGGCGATGCCGTTCCCGGCGGGAATCTGATGCATCTCCACCTGCCAGACAGCATCTGTTACGCCATCCGTACGCTGATAGCGTGTCACAACACTGGCTTTACCTGCCAGTTCGGCGACCGAGCATGAAGGGGCGGTGACGATCTTCATTCCCAATTTACCAAGGGATTCCCCCATTGGGCCCGCCATGAGGTGGCACATTTCATCCAGATCGGCTTTGCTGGCGCCTTTGATATCTGCGTCGGTCAAGCTTGCGGCTGAAAAAGAGGCCCGAAAAATCCCGGTATTCCGCTGTGCGTCGGAGTCTGAATTAGCGGCAAGCGGCGTCAGATTTGGTGGGGTGCCATCAGCCGGTACGCGCTTTTTAATCGCGGATATCTGGTCAGAAGACAACAGATGCCAGCTTTCAGGCAGCTCAACACTCATGCCATTGCCCACCACATAGCGATGATGGCCCGGGGACGGGAGTGTGTCCGGTGTGGGCTGCTGTGATAACGCAGTGGAGGGTTCAGCCTGCACACTGTTGCGTTGCAGTTCTGCGGCGAAGAAAAATATAACTTTAAAGGCAATAAAAACACCGACCATAAACAGTATTTTCTTTAACGTTCTCATTCAGTGTTCCCTGTCATGTACGGACGAATGGCCCGATTGTGTTTGGGCCAATGCAGGTTTATTAGCTGTATGTAAAAGCCAGACTGGCCTGTTACGACACCTTATCTCTGAGCCATCGTGTCAGCCCGCTGGTCACGATGAGTTCTGCCAGCCGGGTGGGGCCGATCAGCGTGACTCCATCGTGTTCACGATCCTCACGTAAAGTCCCCCGGTGCCAGACAAAGAACATCCGGCTGTAGCTGTGGCTTGCCTGGAACAGCGACAGGTATTCAGACAATATGGACTCGTCGGCGACAGACTTCACCTGGACGAAGGCTCGCTCTTGGGTGGTAGGCAGCTCCAGTTCAATATCGACCATCTTCTGTGTCCTGCCAAGCGAGCCGGTTCTCCGCCAGCCACTGGAGGAAAAAATTAGATCAACAAGGAGCTCAAAATCCTGCCAGGTCAGCAAACTACACAGCCCTGAGATAGCCTTCAGGTACTGAGCTTCAGCAAGATCGGCGGCGATAATCTCCGGTGACAGCTCGTCATTGATTTTACGCAGAACGTAGCTGGCGAGGCGCATATCGCAGATGGTGCCCCGGTAATTCCGGGTCGCGAGAAGCTCACCGCTGAGGGCGCGGTGGGAAAGAAGGTGACCGGCCAGACTGTGGCTGTGCCAGCCGTTCACTGTCGGCCGCATCCTGCTTCCATCTTCCAGTTCGGTGACGTCGCCGCAGGGCTGACACCAGTGCATTAATCCCTGGCTGAAGGTGATGAAGAGTATGTCGAGGGTGGCGGTGTAAAACGCTTTTATCTGCCTGACATCACTTGTGGCTGTCGACGGATTGTTATTTCTGAGAGGCATCCAGACTTTATGCACGTCCTCCCACTTTCCATCAAGGCATATCTGGTGGGGCGTATCATGTTAGCCGAATCGGATAGTGCCGGATGCGAGACAGTCGTGCTCCCATTCGCCTCCTTCGCCCAGCTTAATGTATTTCACTTCCGTAGCCCGGATTTTTTTCACAATGGCCTCACGTCGTTAACAGGATTGACTGAATGAATTTTTCTGATTTTACGCCTGAATTCGAATTAAGGCGCTCTTTTGGGGGGCGGTTGGGATTCGGAAATTACCCTACGTTAAGCATTCAGGCTTAATGGGTGATTTCAGTCCAAAAGGAATGATTAGGTTTTCTGGATTCGCGGGTAGACGACCAATATTTTGCAGAAAATTTCAACGGGCTGTCTATGATGACGTGATGAGCCTTTTTAATCAGCATTGACAACGCTCTCTTGGTGAGTAAATATTAACTCAGGTTAAACAAGGCTAGGATTTGGTTCTGTGAAAATTAACTTCGTCCGACGTAGTTCATGTAAAAGAACAAGTATTATCATATCTGACAATCTTTGTAACTTGTGGAGGAATTGCAGGCCAATATCTAGCGACGAAAGTATGCGAACTGCGATTAGAGAAAGGCTCGAAACCTTAACTGATCCTGTAGAAGGGGTAACATTCCAGCAAGTTGCAGAGGGCATGCTGGTCAATGATATTCTTGCGTTTCATAGCCGGTTGCTGGAAAGCAAGGAGCAAATGAAAAATGATGTTATTGACGAGTTACTACCGTGGGTACAGGCACAAGTCGAACCAGGATCATCAGCAAAAGAGGCTTTAATAGCAATATCTGACTTTAAAAAAGTAAAATGGAATGTATTTGAGAAATTCAAATCTCTTGATGAACAGAAATTTTAATGCGTGTGATTGTTCAGACGTACAATGAGAACAACTAAAGCTTTATCGACCGGTGCCGATATTAATATTGGTAATTAATTAATGTGAGGTTTTTATGTTAATAACAGATACTATGGTTTGAATTTTTATTTATGCTGTTGCTTTCGCTATAGTTTTGCCTCTTGTAATTAGTAAAAGTGCTTTATGGATTGGCGTTTTATTTTTCATTTCTGCTTTGGATTTAATCTACATCTTAAGTCGGCCAAAGAGAAATGCTAAATCTCATTAGCGTGTAGTTCTTTCAAGTAATCATCCCTTGCACTAGGGCTCCGCTTGGAAAAGAGAAAACAACATACGCTTAGATTGCTTTTTAACCAAATGACTATTGGTGATCCCTCAGATTGTAGGGCTACAGCGTTTTGTGTACGAAATCGAGCGATTTTGGACACTATGCCGCAGCTCTATCCGAAATAGACAAAACCAGAAAAGGACAGCCTGGTAGCTCCGTACATCCCTTACGGTCTCAATTGAACGAAATCCCCCGTTAATGCTTAACGTAGGGTAATTTATGAATTCCAGGCGACTCCCTTTTGCGTGATCTGCATAACGAGACTTCACCCGGACAATAAACGGTGGGGAATATTCAGGCAGATGGAAGGATACATCGTGATAGCGGCTAATCCGGGCCGGTAGCAGAAAAACCGGCGACATTGAACCGGTACAATGGACGCTGTCGGTTTCACATTTCACCCGAGGAGAAACGAGTGACGATCACGGAACAGTTTCAGCAGCATGTTGTGACCCATATGCAAAACCTGAGTGCCGAATCCCGGGCGGCATGGGCGGCATTTTCTGAAGAGGGCGAGTGTGTCTCGATATCCTGTGAGGTGTACCGGGGATGTCTGGGACGTAAGTGCAATGACGATTTTGTCGCGATGGCCACGGCGCACAATGGCATTCGGCCGGATGAGTATTTTATCCCCTGGCTGGCGGGTCCGCACGAGGTCATCGGTACGGTGACTTGCGATGACACTTCCCCGGCGCCGGTGTATTTTTTCCAGCACAACGGGGTTTATGCCATGGTCATCAGCGAAACTCAGGTCATGGATATGTGGCTGAGCTGGCCGCGATATCCGGCGGACTGGTGATCGGGTGCAGTATTCGATGCAGACCCGGGTGCTAAACCAGCAGAGTACCCGTGGTAAGGTCAGTAAGTTGCATGCCATCATCCCACATGCCCCTGCTAAGCCCAAGGGAGCTTTCAGGCTTCGCCTGATTTTGGCATTTTCGCCGGTCTTCAAGGCGATATCTTTTTGTTTTCTCTTTTTTTCTCATTATCTCCTCGTAAAGTGCGGGCGGTCTGACAGGGTGGCAGTGTTGCATGTAGGGGAGGTCAGGTACGGGCAGAATGGCAAGGTTCATGGGGGTTTGATGTGTTCTCCTCTATATTTGGAATGATGGCATGCAATTCATTAAGCACTCATCCACCTGATGCTTTGATGGGCAGACTTTTATTTACATGAGGGGTGATGCGCTCGGTCAAAAACTCCGATCTGTCAATGACGTAGCTGCAAGCTCAACTTTAACTGCTGGTGAATGAAGTATCCGGTTACTCCAGCAACTGGTTGAGCAGCATCGTCAGTTAGATGAAGATAAACGCCATTTTGTGAACCGGATAATCAATGCGGGGCTGTTCAAATCCCTTCCGGGCATGGTGCCGTGTATACGCCCAAGAATGCTTGCCGCACTGGATGATAACCCTTACTGAAGCCATAAAAAGCTTGTCGAATGTCTCAGGGCATGAAGCTGACGGTCGGAATGCATACACTTACTTTGAGTTGTCTTAAGCAATGGGGAACGGGTCAAGCAGTCGGTACAAAAATAGGCTAAGTGTAAGATATTCCCCGTTTTGCAAGGGGACCCCGTTTCGTGTCTGATATGAAAAAGCCGCTCGTAAGCGGCTGGTGGGATTATGGTTGATATTACTTTTTGTAACGTGCAGCGCTCAAAAAAAGCTCGTTTCTTCTCAGTCTGACGCCCATTTGGTCGAGCTGGTAACCATGATGCTACATCACCTGACGGGCCATTCGTCCAAGCATTTGCTTTATTCGGTCATTGTTTTCATTACTCACTTCACTCCCAAAATGCTCAAGTATACTGGGCTGAACACCCTCAAGTGCGGGTCGAGACAAATACGTCCCCGTTTCCATGCGAACCACGGTTTCACGCTCATTCATGAAAGACCACAGACGATTACCTAAATCACTGCCTGCTAAATCAGAGAAACTGCCCGCATCAAAATCCATAATAGCCTCATCGGTGGTTTAATTTACATATGTACTATATGACATGTTATATATGAGATCAGGAAATGAGGTAGCCGATTACGCACTTTGGGTTTAATTTTTTTCCCGAACCAACCGAGATGCATTAAGCTTTTTTCTGGCAGCTTAAATTTGACACAACTTAATATAATGAGTCATTAATCAGGTTCAGTATGCTGCCAGTACGTTTTATTCGTTATGGTAAGCCGTTAGTTTTCTACTAACTGAACGACGACAAGCCTGCCGCCATCCTCCTTTGATAGAACAAACTGAGCGTTATTCGTTAGTTCAATTTTTGCCCCAATGGCAATCTGTCGTTTATCCGGTAATGACATAAGCCCAGATATGCCTTCATTTACTAACCACCATTGATCGTTATGGAAAACAAAATAACCAACTCGCTTCCTTTGTGCATCCGTTGTACGTTCATTTGGTGCGATAAGGCGATTCACATGCCATGCATATACAGACTGCCCGCTCCAGACCATCAACCGGTGGTCGTCAGGACGATAGCTGCCTTCTTTACGGGAAGAGTAAAAATTTAGCACGGGTAATTTACCCTTGTACGGCGTACCGCAATAAGGACAAATCGGCTTTGTCTTACCTGAGAAAACGTACCATTTCTGTTCCCCCCCCTTGTTCTGGCAGGGCTGTATCAGATCGACTGTTTTAACCAGAGCACTTTCCCATTCATCGGCTGTTGGGCGTTTTTTGTACATCCTCACCAGGTTATCCCATCTCTGATGCTGAATTCCCTGCCAGAACGGCACAGAATGAAGCCAAAAAAATTTTATCCACAGAAATCCGCAAATGAATAAATAATCAAATCTGGAAAGGAATAACAGCAAACCCGCAAAATTATCTACCCCCCTTTTTTATATCCCTTTTCATTTCATGACAGGATAAATTTTTGTCTTCCGCAACACTGTGGATAAATCATAATGCCTTCGCATGCAATGGCCTGACGGCCATGCGCTCAGAGAAAAAACTGAGGTCCCTCCCGTCGCAGGCGCCGGGCCCCGGTCTGGCCAGAATCAAGCATTGAGCATACCCCTGACCCCTGCTAAACCGACGCAGCCCCGGCCCGAAGGGCCAGAACACCCTCGCTTTAAAAGGAATGTTGTAACTAGAATTTTAGGTCGCTGTATGTAGTATTGCGGGACGTAAAGCTGTACACGCGCGTAAGCGCCTCACGGCGCTAACGCGGAGATACAACCCGTCAGCGGCTAAGAGCCTTGACGGGTTCACTCCGACCGCGCAAAAGAAGTTTCTTCATGGCTTTAAGCGGGTATGGCTTTGCAGGGAATGGGGTGGGTAAGGCAGAACCTGTCAAACTGCAGCGGCTGACGCCGGTCACGGCGACACCAGCCTTCAGCGCAGAACGTGACACTATTTGTCGCCTTTATGCCCTGACGGGCATCCATAACAGAAGCATTCCTGCCAGTAAAAGATGGCCAGCATAAGCGAAATAAAAAAAATGACGCGGCATGAAACGCTGAATGTTATCCGGAACGTGATCGCGCGCCAGCATAACGACCACTGCAGGAAAAACGAGAGTGGGGACCGTTGCGAACAGAAGCGTTTCCACCGGGGATGAAATCAGGTGCGTCATTCCGTTGAGGCAGAATAAAGCAAGGATAGCTGCGACTGCCCCTGCACGGCGCCAGCCAGCTGCTACAGGAGAAAACATCAGTACCAGTGAAGCGGCGAGGAGGAGACCCGGCAGGCCATAGCTTCCGGGAGTGAGCGGGATTACCAGAACTGCGAGAATTATCCCCCCGAAGAAAATTCCACGGCTCCCGAACCGGTAATGCAGGGCAAAGAGCTGTGTGACGCTCGCGAACACGAACAGAATGTTCAGCGCATACCAGGGCATCTGATGATGAAACGCCAGTGTGAATGCCGGCTGAGTCAGACACGTCCAGCCCCACAGACGGTTTGCGCGTTGCTGCAGACGAGCGGGATTGTTGAATACGTTCATCGCCCAGATAAGCGTGAAGAGGGGGAAGGCCATCCTGCCAAGCGCATACAGCAGGGGTTCTGGTTTCGCCAGAAACAATGTGTTGGTGTGATCGACCAGCATGGACAGAAGCGCCACTATTTTGACTGCGTCCAGAGCTGCCGGATTCAGACTGTCCCGATATAATCCTTTCTGTCGTGGTAAATGACGAGGAACTGGCAGATTCATTAAAATTCGTCTCATTCCGGCATTTATTCATAAGCCAGTTCTGAAGCCAGCGCCAGAACTGGCGACCGGTATCAACTGGCAATCGCACTTTGATACGTTCAAGGATTTTACGGGCGGCAAATTCTGATTTATCACGAAATACAAGCATCGCACCGTTGATGTCATTGTTCTGAATACAGAGACTTAAAATATGAAAATCGTTCATAACCTTTCCTGTCTGATAATATCATTATCGGCAGAAGGCTTGGGTTATTTAGCACAAATTAGTATATTTATCATCTATTTATAATTTAGCGCAGAGAAAAAATCAATATCGCAGATCATTTTAATAATGATTCTTGAAAAGTAGCACCCTTGTACTCCAACGGAGTTGTAATTGTCTTGCATGTGACCTATGGAAACCGGATTAAATACCATCGAGTACGAAATCAATGGCAGCTTTAATCTCATTGCGATAAGCCATCGCCGAGCAAAAATCAGCGCCAATCCCCCGTTTTGGTACGCCGACCATTTCTATGACGATAGCAAAATAATCATTGCCATCAGTCAGCCGGACAATTGGCATGATGCGGTCAGGCCATTTCCCTGGGAATTTATCAACCGGACTTAATGGAATCATCATGCGTTTATCTAAATCGTCAATGATGTCGCTCTGGACATCCAGCAGATACGGGTAAACGGTGCTCTTGTTCGCGTTGCGATAAACCGTAAATTGCATGATCAGAATGTCCGGTATTGATCAGAAAAGCTGCCATGTTCTTCCAGAAAGGCATTGAGGTTCGCGATACCTTCTGCGTTCTCTTCTTTCCAGCGCGCCGCCTCGTGTTTACGTAGCTCGGCATCAATAGCGCTTGTGAACGTCTGGGACAGATTGATACCCAGAGCACGTGCGCGACTCAGTAAGTCACGATCAATGGTGACATTAACGTTTTGGGTAGTACGTTGAGTAGCCATGTTCGGCCTCCTTTGCTTGAATGTGTTCAGTATACACACATCCATTACCTATCACATCATCGCTAAATGCGCGGTGGCGCTGACGGGTGCGCTCCTGTTGCTCACGATCCCGCTGAGCCTTCCGCTACTGATAGGTGGGCTGACGTTTGCAAGGGTATTTTTTCCGGAAGATAGATCCCAGAAATTAAGTCCGGTGAAGTACCGGCAGCATCTAGTGTCCTTAACTCCTTTACTGACAGACTCTGGCACCGCAAAGGAATAACGTCCTTGCATATTGATATGTCCACATTGTAATGGTGAAAGTTTCTTAGCGTCTGAATCCAGAACCTGATAATCCTTACGCCTAAGCTGCTGAATTGCTGCATCCATGTAATTTCAGTAAATTATCCCATGTCCGATGAAAAGAAATTGAGTGAAACATATCCAGATAATGCAAACTGATTTACTTTAGATGCAAAGGTTAATGGTCAGGGCAAGATGATACGGTCTCTTGCTGCGCGCAGACGTGCCTCCCCGCGCCGGTCATACTGCTGGGTGGTGGTGACGCTGGCGTGGCCCAGCGCATCCTTCACCGTAATCAGATCCTCGCCGTTATCCAGCATCGCCGTCGCAAAGGTTCTTCTCAGGTCGTGCGGCGCGCATTTCTCAATTCCGGCCTGGCGCTCATGCCGATCCAGAGTGGTCCCTGTTATAGACGGCTAATCCACTTCATGAAATAGGGCGAGCGTACCCGCCCCTTTTCATTGCTAACGGAGGATCAAAAGCGGTTGTTGCGTCTTTTGCAGCATTTCAGAGGTATGACTACCGATAAAGAATTGCCGCAACCTGGGATGGCCGTAGGCCCCCATCACTATCAGATCGACAGCATTTTCCTCGGCGTAACGAATAAGCGCATCCCCGACTGATTGCCCGGTAAGATGTGTTGTGCTGTTTTCTATACCCGCGTCACGTAAAATTTGTTGTGCGGTCAGCAGCTCTTCCTTCTTACCGTTTACCATGACAAGGTGGCACTCCAGCCCCCTGCGTAAGGGAATCATCGTCAGACGCTCCAGGTTTCTCCTGCTTTCTTCACAGCCATCATAAGCAAACATGGCTCTGGAAGGTGCGGAGTAGTTCTCCGGAACAACCAGCAGGGGTTTCTTTTGCAGACGAATAACGCTTTCCAGATGAGAGCCTACCGGATGCTGGCTGCCCCGACGCCCCAGCACCATGAGACGAAGGTCGCTCAGCTCTGCCAGAACTTCATCCGGTGTACCGTGTTTTTGCATCAAAAGCACATCCGGGCTTCCCTGTTTTTGAAGCAGTTCAGCACAACTTTCCAGTATTGCTTTCCCCTGGGCCATCAGCAGACGATTACGTTGCCCTTCGATTTCTACCAGCTCATCGGTCAGCAATTGCTGACTGTCTATACCGAGAGTGCCGGTCAGGTCTGACACTACCGGGGTGCTGTCTTTTTCGATAACGTGCAACAGTGCGAGCTGTGATTGCAAAGTGCGGGCTGCCCACGCCGCATATTCACACACTGACCGCGTTGAAAGTGAACCATCCACACAGGCTGTAACAGTATTATTCATAGTTTTCCCTCCGGTCTGTTAATGACCGTCCATCAGTTTTTCAACTTCTTCAGGTTTATCGTGAACACCAAACCGGTCAACGATGGTGCGGGTGGCTTCATTCATCCCACGTATCTCAACCCCGGTGCCCTCTCTGCGGAACTTAATGACCACCTTATCCAGGGCGCTGACGGACGTGATGTCCCAGAAATGGGCATGTGAAACATCTATCACCACATTCTCAATCGCGTCACGGAAATCAAAGTGGCTCGTAAAGCGGTCAGCTGATGCAAAGAATACCTGGCCGGTGACGGTATACGTCCGGTTCGTTCCCTCCAGAACTGACGTTACGCGCATGAACCGGGATACGGCAAAGTTGAGCGAAGCAATCAGTACGCCGGTCAGCACGCCGAAGGCCAGATTATGTGTTGCCACTACAACCGCGACAGTGGCGAGCATGACCACGCTGGTTGAAAGGGGGTGTGTCCGCAGGTTGGCAATGGAGCGCCAGGAGAATGTCCCGATGGAAACCATAATCATCACCGCGACCAGCGCTGCCATCGGGATTTGGGAGACCCAGTCGCGCAGGAACACAATCAGGCAAAGCAGCACCACGCCCGCCGTGAGGGTTGAAAGTCGTCCGCGTCCACCGGATTTTACGTTGATAACGGATTGCCCAATCATCGCGCAGCCTGCCATTCCTCCGATAAAGGATGTGCAGATGTTCGCGATGCCCTGAGCTTTGCACTCCCTGTTTTTGTCGCTTGGCGTATCGGTCATGTCATCCACAATAGTGGCGGTCATCATCGACTCAAGCAGACCCACCACGGCAAGCCCCGCAGAATATGGCAGTATGATGAGCAGCGTCTGGAGATTTAAAGGCACGTCCGGGAGCAGGAAAACCGGCAGACTGTCGGGAAGTTTCCCCATATCCCCGACGGTTCGTACATCCAGATGCAGCTACATCGCAATGCCGGTCAGCACCACGATGCACACAAGCGGTGAAGGAATGGTTTTGTTGATATAAGGGAAGAGATAGATGATCCCCAGCCCTGCCGCAGTCATGGCATAAACATGCCAGGTCACGTTGGTCAGTTCAGGCAACTGCGCCATAAAAATCAGTATTGCCAGCGCATTAACGAATCCCGTGACCACTGAGCGTGAAACAAAACGCATCAATCCACCGAGCTTCAGGTAACCGGCTATCAGCTGGAATACCCCGGTTAGTATGGAAGCGGCCAGTAAATACTGTAAGCCATGATCTTTCACCAGCGTCACCATCAGCAGCGCCATTGCACCGGTGGAGGAAGAAATCATCGCCGGACGCCCGCCAAAGAAGGCCATAACGAGAGGAATACAGAACGCCGAATAGAGGCCCACCTGGGGATCGACACCGGCGATAATGGAAAAGGCGATCGCTTCTGGAATGAGTGCGAGCGCGACAACAATACCAGCCAGAACGTCACCACGGACGTTACCCAGCCAGTCCTTACGCGTCGAGGACAGCAACATAATAATTTCTCAGTTTTTAGATACAGTCAGCCCCTGAAGGCAGCATTTTTATGTACGGTGAAACCCATCCGCAGACGGGATGTTATTGAGTGCGTTCTGAGGTTCGCTCAGTACGACGGAGGAAGGAAAAACTCAGGGTGGCGTAATACGCATAACGGTTGTCAGATTCTCCAAAGCGAGAGTGCATGTATTGCCGGGTCTGTTGCCCGGCATAAATGAGAGGCATAAGGTCTGAGCCAGGACCAAACCAAAGCCGCTCAATACTATAAACAAATTACAGGCAGGGTCAAATCTGAGGTTCAGTACATAAGTCCCCCCAACAAGTGATACACATATTTTGCTTTGAAATCCCTGGCACATAGCTGGTCGTCAAGCAGGAGCTACATTCATGATGATTGCTGTCCTGCTTTTACCCGGAGTATGGTTTGCCGGGTAGTATTAAATTCCCGGGCAATGGCGCTGATGCTGATCCCAGCATTAATACGAGCGATCACTGTAAGTTGCTGTTCTTCATTCAGTGCAGAAGGTCGACCAAACCGCTTTCCAGCTGCTTTCGCTCTCGCAATACCTGAATGTGTACGCTCAAGAAGCAAATCCCGTTCAAATTCCGCCACCGCTGAAATCACTTGCATCGTCATTCTCCCGGCAGCGCTGGTCAAATCAACACCTCCGAGCGCCAGGCAGTGAACACGAATATCTGACGAAGCCAGTTGCTCAACAGTTTTTCTTATATCCATGGCATTACGCCCAAGACGGTCCAGCTTGGTGACTATCAGCACATCACCATTTTCCATGCGATCAAGCAGCCGGATAAATCCGGGACGTTCGCTGTCAGCAACCGAACCACTTATATGTTCCTCAATCAGTCGCTGGGGTCTGATGGCAAAACCCGCCGCTTCAATTTCCCTTCGCTGATTCTAGGTGGTTTGCTCAAGAGTCGAAACCCGGCAGTAAGCAAATACTCGTGACATAGGAAACTTTCCGTACGAAATAGATGTCCGAATTATAGCGCCTGTACGAAATGAATTTCACTTACTTTCGGACACATATATTAGAAGGTGTACGAAACCGACCGGTTTCGGTCAGTGCAAAGCGATAACTCGAATAAACTATATGCAGAGGAAGCATTTATGCCCCGGAGAAAAATACTCAGCAGTGAAGAGCAGGAACGTTTGCTGGTTATTCCAGATGATCAAATGATTCTGACTCGGATGTGCTTTTTAAATGAACAGGATGTTGCGCTCATTAATAAGCACCGACGGCCAGCGAATCGCCTGGGCTTTGCTGTATTACTCTGTTATCTGCGTGGACCTGGATTTATTCCGGACAAAAGCAGTGCCCCTCACAATGGCGTTGTATCCAGGGTTGCTTCCCGACTGAAACTTCAGCCTGATTTATGGCAAGAATATGCATCGAGAGAGCAAACCCGCTGGGAACATCTGACCGAACTTTATCGCTACCTGAAATTATCCCCGTTTAGTCGGTCACTGCAAAAAGACTGTATCCGGCATCTGCACCCCTATGCCATGAGAACTGACAAAGGATTTATGCTGGCGGAGGAAATGCTCAGCTGGTTACATAACAATAATGTTATTTTCCCTTCTGTTGATGTGATTGAAAGGACGCTTGCCGAAGTCGTCACGCTCGCTGACCGATCCGTATTTTCGGCACTTACCGCGCAACTGGAACAGCAGAATAAATCAGCACTCGACAGCCTGCTCATATCAGAGGGTGAACAGCCTTCCCGTCTGGCCTGGCTACTTCAGCCTCCGGGTAAAATCAACGGTAGAAACGTGCTGCAACATATCGACCGACTTAATTCCATCGCCGCGCTGGGATTGCCTGATGGAATTGCGCTTTCCGTTCACCAGAACAGATTGCTTAAACTGGCGCGTGAGGGCAGGAAAATGAGCAGCAGTGACCTGGCAAAATTCACCGATGTCAGACGTTACGCTACGCTGGTTTGTATAATAACAGAGACCAGGGCCACCCTGACTGACGAAGTCATTGATCTGCACGAGCGTATTCTGGGTACTCTGTTCAGCCGGGCAAAACGCACGCAGGCCGAACAACTCCAGCAAACGGGAAAGCTTATTCAGAGCAAGCTGAAGCAGTACGTTACCGTCGGGCAGGCGTTACTTAACGCCAGAAAATCTGGCGAAGATCCCTGGGCTGCAATAGAAGACGTCCTTCCCTGGCAGGAATTCATCAACAGCGTGGAGGAAACGCGGTTTCTGTCCCGTAAAGGCAATTTTGACCCACTTCACCTGATCACCGAAAAATACAGCACGCTGCGTAAATACGCCCCGCGTATGCTGTCAGCATTGCAGTTCATGGCGACACCTGCTGCGCAGGCGCTCAGCGATGCGCACCATAACGGAAATGTACCGTAAACAACTCCATTAAGGTTTTATTCCAGATGATAATACTACAGACAAAATGCAACATGGCCTCGTAATTTTCGGCCTTCTTTTCCCATAGGGTCAGGACACGGCGAAAGCAATTCATCTAGTTGTGAGTCCTCTCGACAATCCTGTAATGGGCTTTGAACTCTATGTTTTTACTGGTATCTGACTCTTCTTTACGGGACTGGATATGCGACGACCAGCGACAGAGGAAACCCGTTCGCATCTATCATCAGACTGCACTTTACTCCTTGTTTCCCTCTGTCCGTAGGATTACTGCCTGTTTTTTTGTTCCTGACAGCGGTGATTTGGTCATGCTGCCCGTCCTGAGAGAAAATAATATAGCATCCATGTCTGCGCGGTTATCAACGCGTTTATGGTGAGTACCGAGCTGATGATTAGTTTTGTGCTGAGGGATAAGTGGTACCATTTTTTCCCAAAGTTCATCGCTTATACGCCATTTGCAGCCTGTCATATTTTCACCTTCAGGAATTATCAGTTACAACATTCTGACAATCCCTTCAGGCATAGGTTTTTAGAGATTGTTTGCAAATATCATGCGTCATCCGCGAAGCCCTTGAGGTTTTACGCGCACATCCTGTTTTTACAGTGAATCTGTCACAGAAGGACGTTGAATGTTATTAAGCGTCAGATATGAAAAAGTGCGACACCTGAAATAACCATAAATATCATTGTAAATGTTTTATTTTAAACTTTTAACTTGATTGCTGGTTGCTAAATAATTGCTCGAAATACATAACTATCAATGAAATGAGATGCGCACATCTCGAACTAAAGGATGTTTTACATGAAAAAGAATCTGATTGTTGCTGCTCTGATTGCCGGAGCTCTGTCCTCTTCTGCCTTTGCTGCTGACGGTAAAATCGACTTCGTTGGTGCTATCACTGACGATGCGTGCACCGTCACCAACAACATGACCAACCCGCTAATCGTGACTCTGGGTACCGTGGCCAGCTCTGCCTTCACCACCGGTAACCTGAGTGCTGCACCGACCGAGTTCAAAATCAACCTGACCAACTGCCCGGCTTCAATTACCTCGGCACAAGTGAAGTTTGATGGCACGGCTGATGCCAACGACAACACCATCCTGCAGCTAACGCAGGAAACCGGCGTAGTCACCAACGTGGGTATTCAGTTGATGGATAAATCCAACGCCGTCGTGCCGTTGTACACTGCCTCTACCGCTTATGACCTGACTGCCGGGACCAACGACCTGAAATTCGTGGCCCGTTACCTGGCTACCTCACTCCCTGTGACTGCCGGTCCAGCGAACTCGACCAGCAACTTCACAATCGTTTACAACTAATCGATTGTCGCCTCCTCGCCACGTCTTGGTTGGGAAGTTATCCATACGGGTCGACTCCGGTCGATCCGCCTTTTTTCGGAGTACGGAATTGTCATGAATACCGGATTTAAAGTCCTTTGCTTTTCTTTATTGCTGAGCAGCACCTTCGTGCAGGCGGCCAACATCGGTGGCGTCACCGTCGGCGGCACCCGCTTGATATACAACGGCGGTAAGAAGGAGGCTTCACTGAACGTTACCAACACTGACATCAATCCCTATCTCATCCAGTCCTGGGCGGAGACCCAAAACGGTGGCGCTGAGAAAGCCCCCTTTATTATCACGCCTCCGCTGTTCCGCCTCGACGGTAACCAGCAGAACCTGCTGCGTATCGTGCGCACCGGTGGCAGCCTGCCAGAAGACCGCGAGTCGCTCTACTGGCTGAACGTCAAGTCCATCCCGGCGGGCAGTAAAAAAGAAGGGGTTAACACCCTGCAGATTGCGGTCAAGACCCGCATCAAGCTGCTCTACCGCCCGCAGGGCCTAAAGGGCGTACCGGAAGACATCACCAGCAAACTGACCTGGGCACAGAGCGGCAACCGGTTAACTGTCACCAACCCGACGCCGTTCGTTATGAACTTCCAGCAGGTCAAAGTCGGCGGGCGTGAGGTCAAGGACATCACCTACGTGCTCCCGATGGGCCAGGCTACCTTTGCCGTCCCGGCCAATACAAGTGGTCCGGTCACTTGGAAACTCATCAGTGATTATGGCGGTATCGGCGCAGAGCACACCTCGGGGCACTGACAGCATGTTGATGCTGAGCATGGATATTCAGGAGCGAGATGAGTAGCGAAGGATGAACAATAATAAACCCCTAGTGCGCCTGCGCTTGAGCCACCTGGCCCACTTCGTGGTGGCCCAGATGGCGATGATGTCCGGGACAACGATGACGGCACAGGCGCGGGACTACTTCAACCCCGCTCTGCTTGAATTGGGGACGCCAGGCCAGAAGGCCGTAGACCTCACCACCTTTGAGAACAAGGGCAGTCAGTTGCCCGGCACCTACCGGGTTGACCTATTCATCAACAACGAAAGGATGGACACCCGCAACGTGGAGTTCCGGCTGGGCAAAGACGACAAGGGCAATGAGACCCTACAGCCTTGCATCCCGGTAGACGACCTCGCCAGTTGGGGCGTGCTGATCAAAAAATTCTCGGATCTTGGTGCTCCGGGCAATGACTGCGCCAACCTGGCGGCCATTCCACAGGCCAGCAGCGATTTCCGCTTTGCCCGCCAACAGCTGTTGCTGAGCTTTCCGCAGTCGGCGGTCAACAATTCTGCCCGTGGCTGGGTGGATCCGAAGTCGTGGGATGAGGGAATTCCGGCTGCCCTGCTCAACTACAGCGTCACCGGTTCAAACAACAACGCCAAGAGCGGGCACGGCAATGACAGCAGCAGTCAGTACATCAACCTTCGGCCCGGTATCAACATCGGCCCGTGGCGGTTGCGCAACTACACCACCTGGACCCGCAGCAGTACCGAAGGCCCCAATCGCCAGACCACCGACAAGTGGGACACGGTCTACACCTATGCCCAGCGCGACATCATTGCCCTCAAGAGCCAGTTGACCGCCGGTGATACCACCACCGCGGCCAACGTGTTTGACAGTATCCCGTTCCGCGGGGCTCAACTGGCATCCGATGATGACATGTTGCCGGAAAGCTTGCGGGGCTATGCGCCGATTGTGCGTGGTATTGCCCGCAGTAATGCCCAGGTGACCATTCGCCAGAACGGTTATGTGATTTACCAAGCCTATGTATCACCGGGCAGCTTTGAAATCACCGACATGTTCCCGACCGGGGGCTCCGGTGACCTGAATGTCACCATCAAGGAATCCGACGGCAGCGAGCAGTTGCTGGTCATTCCATTCGCCTCTCTGCCAGTGTTACAGCGTGAAGGCCGCCTGAAATATTCGGCCACCACCGGGGTGTACCGCTCGTACGACAACAGCGTGGACAAGACCCCGCTGAGCGAAGGCTCGTTGATTTACGGCCTGCCAGCCGGGTTCACTATTTACGGCGGCGGCCAGTTTGCCAGCAAATACCAGTCTCTGGCGGCGGGTGTCGGCAAGAACCTGGGCGATTTTGGTGCCCTTTCGGTCGACGTGACGCAGGCCTGGTCGAAACAGAAAGACCAGCAGAAGGAAAGCGGCCAGTCCTGGCGCGTGCGCTACAGCAAGAACTTCGTGACAACCGGCAGCAACTTCTCTGTGGCTGGTGACCGCTATGCCACTGACGGTTACTGGGGCATGCAGGAAGTGCTGGACACCTACACCAGCGGCGACAGCTATTCGTTGCAGGAGCGGCGACGCAACCGGGCGGAGCTGACGCTGTCACAGGACCTGTGGCCGGGCGGCGGCAACCTGGGTATAACCGCAGCGCGCGAAGATTACTGGAACACCGACCGGCGGATGGAGTCTTACGGGGTGAGCTACAACAACTCATGGGACGGCATCAGCTACGGGGTCAACTACACCTACAACCGCAACTCGCAGGCATCCTACGGCACCGCTGTGTCAGGAAAGAGCGGGCGAACATACGACGAGGAGCAATTGCTTGCGGCCAACGTGAGCGTGCCGTTGAGCAAGCTGTTCGGGGACAGAAGCACGAGCCACACCAACTACATGGCTAACAGCAGCAAGAACGGCAACACCACCCACAGCGTGAGCGTGAGCGGCACGGCGCTGGAAGACAACAACCTGAACTGGAGCGTGCAGGAAGGGTATGGCACGAAAGGACAAGGCAACAGTGGCAGTGTCAATGCAGATTGGCGTGCTACCTACGGCGAAGTCAACGGTGGGTATGCGTATGACAATGACAGCCAACGTCTGAACTATGGCGTGCAGGGTGGCCTCCTGGCCCATGAAAACGGCGTGACATTCGGCCAACCACTGGGTGAAACCGTGGTCCTGGTGGCCGCACCGGATGCGAAAAGCGTCGCCGTGCAGGGGCAGACCGGGGTGAAGACTGACTTCCGGGGGTACGCAGTGGTGCCGTATGCCAGCCCGTACCGCAAGAACGACGTTACGCTCAATACCGAGAGCTTTGCCGACAACACCGAGGTGGCCATCACCACGCAGACCGTGGTGCCAACGCGGGGCGCAGTGGTCAGGGCGCGTTACCAGACCAGCGTGGGCAACCGGGTATTGATGACGCTGCTGTACCAAGGCGGCAAGCTGGTGCCGTTTGGGAGCATCGTGTCAGTCAGCGGCAGCAAAGATGCTGAGAGCTTTATTGTCGGGGATGCAGGTCAGGTGTATCTGACCGGTCTGGCGCAAAGCGGCCAGCTGAAAGCGCAATGGGGCAGCAGCGCGGATGAACAGTGCCGCGTTAATTACAGCCTGTCACAAAATATGAACGGGATTGCGACCATTAACGGGCAATGCATCTGAGTGGCTATCCGGTAATTATACCTTAATCCATAAGAGGAATTTTATATTTTATGAACGTAAGAAATAAATGCATGGGTTACTATTTCTCAATATTTTTTTTATTAATAATTTCAAAACCATCTTGGGGGACCTGTACTTCACCAAATACAACTGTTAATTTCCCTGCAGTTGTCACTGTTCAGCGGGATGCTACTGTGGGTACTGTTATTGCCACTGCGCAAAGCACTACAAAAATCACCTGTGAACCAACAGGAAGCACTCAAGATCAAGATGGTGCGTGGGATATATATTCAAGTTCCTCGAACATAGATTATGGTAGCAGTCCTGTCGCTAACTACAGAAACACAGATCTAAACGGTGTGGGATTTAAATGGGTAAACCTTAACTCCGCCACGGGCACATATCAAACAATGACGAACACGGCTATAAACAACTCAGCCGTAAACGTAAGGGGGATTACTTATAATGGTGTCACGACATTTACTGACTCTTGGTCTTTAGTGAAAACAAGCTCTATAGTATCTGGTGTTGTAAATATTCCAGCAATTACCATGAACCATAGAACATCTATTACCAGCCTTGATAAAGGCCCTGTGTTTACCTATAATTTTTCTCCTGTCACTGTTAATGTACTTTCTTGTTCTATTACTACATCCAATATCAGTGTTCCCCTAGATACAGTATTAGCCAGCAGTTTTACCAGCGTCAATTCCACCAAAGGCGATCAACCTTTTACCATTGGCTTGGAGTGTGGTGTGGGGGCGCGTATTAATGCCTCGCTCAGCTTCACTCAAAATACCGAGACATCTGATAACAGCGTCATCCAATTAACCGGGGCGGGAACCGCGAGGGTGGCCAGCGGCGTCGGTATTCAGCTGTTGTATGGCGGTACGATATTAAGAAATAACACTAACGTAGTACTTAAAACTTCCAGCGGCGGTCTGGAATTCCCGGCTGGGGCCTTTACCGCGCGTTATTTTCAGACCGCGAGCACGGTGACACCCGGTGATGCCAATGCTACCGCTACGCTGAACCTGACGTACCAATAATAAGTACTCTCGGCCAGTCTGTTTTTAGATAACTGGCCGCGAACGCACGCAACCTCAAATAATAAGGATATTCACCATGACGACTTTGCATTCTGTTAAAAAAGGACTTATGGCCCTGGTCGTAATGGGCGCACTCATCAGCACCAGTGTATTTGCCGACCCGGTGACCATCAACATCACCGGCAAGGTCACGGCCGCAGCGTGTACTGTCGACAACAGCGGCATCTATAATGTGTCCATGCCTGATGTCACCGCGGCCGTGCTGAATTCGGCCGCCTCATATGGCGACTGGAAGACCTTCGATGTCACCCTGAGCAACTGCCCGGCCGGCACTACCTCAGTCAGGGCCACCTTTGACGGCGCCGCCGACGGCGCCGATGCCGGCAAGTACGCCAACACCACCGGCACCGGTTACGCCAACAATGTCTCCGTTCAGTTGCAGAACCGCTCCGGCACCATCGCCGACAAGGGCAAGAACAGCACCATGACCGTCAACGTCGACGCCAGCAAAAAAGCTATCTTTGACCTACAGGCTCGCCCCTACAGTACCACAGGCGGTGGCACCGTCGGCAACATCAGTACCGTGGTGCTGATGAGCTTTACCTACAACTGATAGTGTTACCTCTGGCTGGAGAATTTATGTTTAAACGTGTTTTTATGCTCAACATGTTGCTGTCCTCCCTCACGGTCCTGCCGGGCACGAAGGCGCATGCCACCGATGTCAATATTACCGGCAAGGTTATCGCTTCATCCTGTACTGTCAGTCCGGTGTTGGTGGCGGGGCAAGAGGTCAACCTGGGTGCGCTGGGCCGTACCCAGTTCCAGCATGCCAATGACGCTGGAACCTGGAAGAGCTTTGCCCTCAACCTGACCAACTGCCCGGCCGGTACCACCACTGTCAAAGCCACCTATACTGGGACGCCGGACGGCACCAACGCCACCCTGTTTGCCAATACCGAACCGGTGGCCACTGCGGCTCTCAACATGGCGGTGCAGATGGCCAAGGACAGCGACCACACGGCGGTGCTATCCACTGGCAGCGTCATGAGCGTCGACGTGGACACGCAGACCGGCACCGCCACGTTCCCTCTGGCGGCCCGGCTGTATACGCCCACCGGTGGTACCCTAGCCGGTCAGGTGTCCAGCAGCGTGCTGGTGAACTTTACCTACCAGTAATCATCCGGTTGCCTACCGGGGCGATGTTGGCCTCAGCCTGGTGGGCAACCCACACCAAAAAGAGAGAAAAGCATGTCTTTAGCTACTGGATAATACCGGCGCTTCCTGAGCCCACCCTGCTGGGTTACCGCGTCTCGTTGATACGCCTGCACGATACCGACCGGCTGGCCGATACTGCTCAGCGCCGTTGCAGCAACGGTCCATCATCCTGAGCTGTGGCCCAGACCTTGGACAACTTATGCAGCCTGACTTAATCGATATTGCACCTGACTGAGACCACCAAGTTTTTCTTTTATCCTCAATTGGTTATAATAATCAATGCAGCCAATGGTGTCTCGTTTTAAGTTATCCACATTTTAATATTCATTAAGGGAATAAAGTTCGTTAGATCCAATTCAGTCGTGCAATCCCATATATTAGCTTTAAAATCCGCTTTATATTCTATCTCCTGATGGCCATCTGTATGGCTCTCAGGCAGAGTCAGCAGCCAGGAATTATTCTCGTTATCAAATTTCGGCACATCCCCCATGTTTATTTCATTAATATTAAATTCCCGAGGTTCGGCTCAGAGAAAACATTTTCTAGATCAAAGAGCAAATGAGTGTTATTCAATGAATATACCTCAATCAACTTCAGAATTCCCTGTTCAAAAATGGGTCTTCCCTTGTTGTGGTGGCTGAAGGCATGATGATGGTGTATTTAATCGCCAGAGGTCACCGCTATGGACGAAAAGTCCCTCTACGCTCATATTCTTAACCTGTCCGCTCCGTGGCAGGTGA
>NZ_JAENMQ010000012.1:0-156759 GCF_016771845.1 Lelliottia jeotgali
GGCGTATATTACGCTTTCCTCTTTCAGAGTCAACCCTGAATTTCAGGATTTTTTCTCTTCAACCGACCCGGCTGTTTGTGTGAAGTGATTCACATCTGCCGTGTCGATGGAGGCGCATTATAGGGAGTTCTCGTCAGGCCGCAACCGCTAAATGACAGAAAAATGACTGACTGCTGCATTCCACAGCAAAACCCCGCCTTATACCCTTTTGCACACAGACTTATCCACAGATGCACTCAGATCCTGCCGACTTCCCCCACCGATCACGCACTAAATATCCCAGTAAGCTATAAATGGTGAAGGTTATTTTGGAAGATCTCTCATGATGCGACTGATCCTGATCCTACTGGGCATCGATTTCCTGCGTTCGCACTGGCGCGGGCTTCGTCACTTTGGCTGGATCACGCTGATCGCCGGGATGGCTATCTTCATCGATGCTATGGACGGTTCGCTGTTCTTTCCTATTGAGCCCTTTGCCTGCTTATTACTATTCGAAGGTGGCTTAACCTTGATGGTGGCGCACAGCGGCATGGGAGGGCAACGTATCTTGCGCTATGTGAAAGGCGCAACGTTCTCGCTAGCAGCCGTGTTGATCCTTGCCGGTCATCATGACGGCGACATCGTGCTGGCGATCATTTTCGGTACGCTATTTTTGCTCGATGGCACGTTGCAAATCGCCTCCGCACTGGTCGTTCGCTATCAGCGCTGGCGGCCAGCCCTTGTCGGTGGGATTGTCGAGATCGCGCTAGCCATCTTCTTCTATCAGCCGTGGCCGTCAAATTACGCTGGCACCGTTCCTTATTGTCTTGGGTTGGGCCTCGCGTTTGCGGGATGGAATATGTTCATCCTCGCCAACCGCGTCAAAGTCGCCGCGGCTAATCCAGGGCTCAAAGGAGAAGAGTATATGGAAGAGGCGCAAACCCTTCCCCCTGACGTCGTGGAATGGGATGGCCCACCGGAAGAGGATGAAAAAGCACTGACGGTCCACGTCTGGACGCCAGTCGGTTCCGCCCCCGGTGAAACGATCCCCCGCCCGGTGATTAATCGCTATATAGCCGCCGTGGATCAAAACGGCATTATCTCCACCGGCCACGCCGCGCTGGAATCGCCTGGAGGGATCTATATCAGCTTGTATCCTGCCGAGCTTATCGACCGCTCACCGGATGCATTCGCCCGGCTGCTACGCGCCACCCCGGAGAATAATGTGCAAGGGTTGTTTCAACCCGACTATGCGACGGAGTCCGCGCAGTGGTGTCACTCCACGCGCAAAGTGCGCATCCGTAATTACAGCGAAACTCGCCTGACCGCCTTCTGGGAACATTACCGCCAGAACGAATCTTATAATTTGACCCACCGTAATTGTTCGAGCAGCGTAGCAAGAGCGCTGGAAGCGGCACTGGAAGGATCTGTCGGAAGACTCTGGCAAACACGCGGGTTCTGGCTGGCGATTGGAAAGCTAATGTCCACACCAGAACTTTGGGTGGCGCTACAGCTGCGTAAACGTGCTGAGACGATGGCATGGACGCCAGGGCTCGTGCTGGACTACGCCCGTGCCCTCAGTATGCTTGCCGACCCCAGGCCAACTGGCTGGTTTAACACCCTGGGGCGGGCATTAAGAAAAATGTTCCATCGTCGGATGGCGTGGGTAAAAGGTAAAAGTGGCGAAGGGGTAACAGAAGAGTAAACCTCAGCCCGCTCACCGCCATAAACGCTATACTTGCCAAAAATTCCACCCCGCAGGCCAAACCATGACCACACAACGTCTCACGCGTGACTGGCGCCTCCCCACCGCCGGGCTGATGGCGCTGGCGATTCTGCTGGCAGCCTTCACACTGCACGCCCACTGGAACGCCTTTATTCAGTGGTGCCTTGCGACGCAAATCACTCTGCACCGCTATCTGGTGATGTATCTTTTGCAGCTCAATAACCATCAGTATACCGGCGGGCTGTGGTTGCTAACGGGCGCGTTCCTTTATGGTGTGCTGCACGCCATTGGGCCAGGCCACGGCAAATTCATTGTCACAACTTATCTTTCTACTAATAAAGAAAGCCAACTCGGCGCGCGCGTAGTCCCTTTTCTCGGCAGCCTGATGCAGGGCGTGAGCGCCATTCTGTTCGTCTTTATATTGGCCGTGGGATTTAACCTGGCATCGGGGGATCTCAGTGCCAGCCGCTGGTACGTAGAAAAAATCAGCGCCATACTGATCGGCGCATTCGGCGCGTTTGTCATTTTCCAGACGTTGAGAAGCCTGCACCCGCGCAAAATGACTATTCACGCCATGAAGCCTCTGCATCAACATGATGAAAGCTGCGGCTGCGGCCATCACGGCGTCGGTGCAGATTTAACCGCTGGCGACTGGAAAACGCGTCTGGGCGTGATTCTGGCGATTGGCGCTCGGCCATGCAGCGGCGCGATCATGATTCTAATGTTCTCGAATGCGCTGGGGATTGTGACCTGGGGGATTGCAGCAGTGATGACCATGTCGCTTGGCACGGCGCTGTCGATCATGGGCTTATCTCTGGCGGTGCGTTATGCCCGCGAACGTACGGTGGCATTCTTTGGTGGGGATTCAAATCTGAGTTGGCTAGTACCAGTGGCAAAAGTTGCTGGGGGAATTATGCTGATTCTGTTCGCGACTGTGCTGTTCTTAACGGTCATCCCAATCAGCGCCAACGGCGATTACATTGCCGCAGGCTGCTAATAAAAAACCCGCCAGCGGCGGGTTTTTTATTAATTACTCGTTAATCCGTGGATGCTGGTCCACCAGACGAGAACGTTTCTTCTGCAGTTCTTCAATCTCTACATCAATGTCTTCAATCTTCTGTTCAACATTGTCGTAGTGCTCGCGCAGGATCTCTTTCGCTTCCTGGATGTCCGATGCCGCTGGCGTCGCCCCTTTCAGAGGGCGGTTAGCGGTCTCTTTCATCGTCAGGCCGGTAATTAAACCAATCACCGCGATGACCATCAGATAGTAAGCAGGCATCATCAGGTTCTGGGTACTTTCCACCAGCGAAGCCGCAATAGTTGGCGTCAGACCGGCAATCAGAACCGAGATATTAAACGCCGCCGCCAGCGCACTGTAACGAATGTGCGTCGGGAACATCGCCGGAAGCGTAGACGCCATCACCCCGATAAAGCAGTTCAGGATCACCGCAAGCAACAGCAGACCGGCAAAAATCAGGCCCAGCACATTACTGTTAATCAGGATAAAGGCCGGAATCGCCAGCAGGAACAGCGCAATACTGCCCAGAATAATGAAGGGACGACGACCGAAACGGTCACTCATCAGGCCCATAATCGGCTGCACAAACAGCATACCAACCATAATGGCGATGATAATCAGCACGCCGTGATCTTCAGAATAATGCAGGTTATGCGACAGGTAGCTCGGCATGTAGGTGAGCAACATGTAGTAAGTCACGTTAGTTGAAATCACCAGACCGATACAGGTCAGCAGGCTACGCCAGTGCTTGGTGGCAATCTCTTTAAACGAAACTTTTGGTCCTTCCTGCAGGCCTTCGCGATCGCCCTGCTCCAGCTTTTCAACATGCTGCTGGAACGCCGGGGTCTCTTCTAAGGCATGACGCAGATACAGGCCGATAATCCCCAGCGGCAGCGCCAGGAAGAACGGAATACGCCAGCCCCACTCAAGGAAGTTCTCTTCCCCGACGACGGTGGAAATCAACACCACCACGCCCGCGCCCAGCACAAACCCGGCAATCGAGCCAAAGTCCAGCCAGCTTCCCATAAAGCCGCGTTTACGGTCCGGGGAATATTCGGCGACAAAGATCGACGCACCCGTATACTCACCGCCAACCGAGAAGCCCTGCGCCATTTTACACAGCAACAGCAGGATAGGTGCCCATATGCCAATGGTGGCATAGGCCGGGATCAGGCCGATACAGAAAGTACTTATCGACATAATCACGATGGTGATAGCGAGAATCTTCTGGCGACCGTATTTGTCACCCAGTCGGCCAAAGAACAAGCCACCAAGCGGACGGATCAGGAACGGAACAGAGAAGGTACCTAACGCTGCAATCATCTGCAGGCTGGGATCGGCACCGGGGAAAAAGACTTTACCTAAGGCGTAGGCAACGAAGCCATAAACACCAAAGTCAAACCACTCCATCGCGTTACCCAACGAAGCAGCGGTAATGGCTTTACGCAGTTTACCGTCATCAATGATGGTGACGTCACCCAGTGTAATGGGTTTTACTTTTTTCCTTTTAAGCATTGCTATCCTCGTAGACTCAGCCCTGTCCATACCACAGATAATCTTGCGGTCTGTGAACCTCGAATTCGCCTCATGCGATTCTTCTTCTTCAAGCGTAGCAGGTTTACTTACATTGACGTTTCTCGTCGATACAACCGAACCTGTTGACGCCTGTCTGGGCAGTTAGTGACCTCTTTACCCTAACAGCGTTTAAATTAGTGATCAACTTCACAAATATTTACGTATAGCGTCAGATGTTGTCAGAAAACGTAAAACCCCCTGAATCACAAAGGATGATTTCGTCGCCCCAGGATGATTATTTCTGAGGTTATTATTTTCCTCGCAACGGAAGAAAATCACTCACTTTTTTTCACATCCAATTTACAGCTTTTTAATTACAAGCGCGCGACAGTGTCGTTTACCTAAATATGTGATCAAGATAACTAAAACACTGTTTTATTTTCATTGAATCGCAATTCCAATGATCGCATGATAAGCCCGAACACGCCGCTGCGGCTGCAACTCACCGACCGTTTAAATGCCTAAACGGATTGCGGATTGCGCATAACCAGACGGAACACCAGACAGTTAAATTCTCGTAATCATTTGAATTTAATCATTGTTTCTACCTGACTTGTCCGCCAGAAACGCGAGATAAGATGTGAGGATTTATCATGAAGATCAAAGCCACGATTGAACGCATCCCTGGCGGGATGATGCTGGTCCCTCTGGTACTTGGCGCAATTTTAAATACGCTGGCACCGAATACCGGCGCTTATTTTGGCGGGTTCACAAAAGGAATGATTACCGGCACCGTGCCTATTCTCGCGGTGTGGTTTTTCTGTATTGGCGCGTCTATTAATTTACGAGCAACGGGCACCGTTCTGCGTAAATCCGGCACGCTGGTGATCACCAAAATTGCCGTTGCCTGGGTGGCGGCGATGGTCTGTGCGATGTTTATTCCTGAGAACGGCATTCAGACCGGATTCTTCGCTGGATTATCCGTTCTGGCGATTGTTTCAGCAATGGACATGACCAACGGCGGCCTGTACGCCAGCCTGATGAACCAGTACGGTACCAAAGAAGAATCGGGCGCATTTGTCCTGATGTCGCTGGAATCCGGCCCGCTGATGACTATGTTGATCCTCGGTTCTGCCGGTCTGGCCACCTTCGAACCACATCATTTTGTCGGTGCAATTCTGCCCTTCCTGATTGGTTTCGCACTGGGTAACCTCGACACCGACCTGCGTGATTTCTTCAGTAAAGCCACGCCGGTTCTGATTCCGTTCTTCGGCTTCGCGCTGGGTAACACCATTAATCTGGGCGTGATTATGGACACTGGCCTGCTGGGCATCGCTCTGGGCGTAGCGGTTATCATCATCACCGGTATTCCACTGATTATCGCAGACCGCGTGATTGGAGGGGGGAATGGTACAGCCGGTGTCGCCGCTTCATCAGCCGCCGGTGCGGCGGTAGCAAACCCGGTGATTATCGCGCAGATTAACCCGGCTTTTGAACCGGTGGCAGCGTCAGCCACAGCACTGGTCGCTGCGGCGGTGATTGTGACTGCGATTCTGGTGCCGATTATTACGGCGCTGTATTCCAAACGCTACGGCACGCTTTCGCAGACGGAATCCGAGCCACAGCCAGTCGAATCCTTACACCACTGAGTTCCTGCAAAAGCCTCTCTTCGGAGAGGTTTTTTAGTTACGCCTCGCCAAACACTTCCCCGACCATCGCATCCGCCAGCCTTTTCGCTGAACACAGTCTCGGCATCCCCAGCGCCACCGTCTGCCAGCTTTGCGTCACAGACCAGCTCACCGGATGACGATCCGGATGACACCAGTCGCCCAGCCAACCCAGCATATCTTTGTGATCCATCAAACCCGGTGACATCGGCGTCGCCAGCCACTGGTGATAGAAGTGACGGGTAGCAGGAGAAGCGTTAATGCCTTGCGCCAGATAATTGGCCGCCAGGCTGCGTAAATTATCTTTCAGCATCGCGCCAACGTCTTCGTTTGCCAGACGACAGGCATCGCCAAAGGCGCCCCAGCGCAGCTCTTCGAGTGCGATAAAACAGCGCCCCGCCAGCGACCAGCCGTCGTACTGCCCGGCCCGCCAGTGGGTAAAAACCTGATCGCTGTGTTCGCCAGCCTGCACCGTTAACCCGCGCTGGGATAAGGCTTTCTCTTTATAAGCGGCGCGTTGTGAAAAGTGGGAAGAGAGTTCGTCGTATTGTTGCATCAGGCCAGGAGACTGCTGCGCCTGGCGATTTGTTTGCTGACGTAATGACGCTAATTTATGGGTCATTCGGGTTAACGCCAGATGGCCGGGATCAAACATCCCCGCCAGTTTTTCCGCCAGCCCCAGTCGCAGAGCAGCATTTTCGCTGAACATTCCCGTCATCGCCCACGGACGAAGCTTCGTCTGGGTCATGATCTCCTGAGTTAAACGCTCACGAAATTGCTGCTGCTGAGGCACGAGTGGGGGAAGACGCACCGCGTCCACCCCTTGTACCAGATCGACCATAAACTTCGGATGAATACACTCCAGCGTCCGCCCGGGACCGTCCAGTAATTGTGTTGTCATAGTTGCTCAGCCGCGAATAAGGTTTGAATATCATCGCGTAACAGTCGGGTATCTTCCTGAATCCACGTCGCAGTCGTAATACTTTGCTGCAACAGCTGGCTGAGCGCCCTTGTGGAGTGCTCGTTTTGCTGGCGCACTGCGAGGCTATCACGCAAGCTTTCCTGTAACCCGGTCAGACATAACGAGAATTCTGCGAAAAACGTCGCCATTCCTGCCGTAACAGAGACATCGACCTGCGCCACCAAAGCTTTACAGATTTGTTCACAAAATTGATCAATATGCTGTTTGAACCGCTCATGAAGCTGTGCAACGTCAATGACATAGCGAGTACGCGTCACCACGTAATCTTCAAAGCCCCAGCCCGGATTATTCAGCCAGCGCGACACCGTCTCACGCACGCTGCCGGAGCCCGATACTTCACCCGCCGGACGATTTTCCGAGGCAATCGCGTCCGTAAACAGTCCGCGCGTATTGAAGTTCAACTGGCTCGCCTGGAATGCTGGGAAGCTAATTCGCGCCCGGAAGCCAGCATGGCTCAACTCTTCTTTAATACGTTTCTCAATCGGGCGCATCGCTTCATTCAGAGAACGCGCCAGCGTGGATTCGAGCTGATCAAAACGCAACGCCAGCTCGCGACTGATTTTGCCCTGTGCATCCAGCATGATCAGCTCGCAGGAGGAGCGGATTTTGCTCAGCACAATCTGCGCCTGCCCTTCGTCATCCAGCACCAGCTGACCCATTTCGGCCTGCTCGCTGTTTCTCAGGTTGAGACGTTCAATGCCCGCCAAATCGAGAATGTTATCTCTGTCAAAAATATGGCTAATAGCCTGCTTAATGGTGTTTTTCTGCTGTGAAATAAAAGCGTTAGCGGCATCTAATGCCTGCTCAACTTCATGCCCCACTTCGTCGCTCACCACATCCTGACGCGTCTGCAACAGCGCCATATCCTCTTCGAGGCGGGAAATATTCACCTGCAGCTCTTCAAAAGCCACCGTCAGCCCCTGATAACGAAAATCAAGGTACTCACGGGCATTCTGCGCGTAATTCAACAGCTTATGCGAGGCAGATCGCAGCGCATACAGCGAGGCATTAGCATAAGCGGCATAGATCAGCTTGCGGATCGGCTGTTCAAATAACGAATCTTCCCACAGCAAATCGGCAGCATGGCGAATATGTTCCACATCATCCAGATCGGCGGTGCGCCAGCGACGTCCGAGTGCCGCTTCGGCAAAATCCTGCACCCATCTCTGCTCCTGCGAATTCGGTAAACGCCCGTGCGTGTTTATTTCATAACGCGCGCGGTTTGCCAGATACGCCCACATCGACGACACCGGGTAGATCTGCCCCGGCGAAATATTGCCTTTCATCAGCGTGCCGGAAATCATCGCCCGCACCTGTTCTTCGTCGTCGCTGTTGCGATCTTTCTGATCGAATTTATTCACCAGCGCATACAGCGGCACCGATTTGCCCACTGCCGAAATCGCCTGACGCACCTCTTCATCAGAGATCGACTTAAGCTGGGTATAGTCCATCACCGCCAGCACCGCCGACGAGCGCGCCAGCTGTTCGTTGAGCATTTTTTGCAGATGCGGCTGTCCAGCCTCGTTCGGCCCCGGCGTGTCGAGCAGCGTCAGTTGTCCGAGATGAGAATCCAGCCCCGCCAGGTGAACAAACTCCACCTCAATCACCGGAATATGTTCGATCGCCGCATATTCCGAGAACGGGAAATCAACGCCCAGTGCCTTCGACAGACGCACCAGATCGTTGAGACTTTTCAGGCACTGGAAAATAGGCTGCGCGCCCAGATAGTGTTTTTCGAACGCCTCGCCGTGCTCAATGCGCCCGAGCAACGCGTTCATGTCTTTATCGATCTCCAGGCGTTGGGTCAGCTTTCCGCGATCGTGGTTGCACAATTTATCCTGCAACTGTTTGATCAACGTATCGATAGGCGCGACATGGGCAAAATGCAGCACCGGCTCGGTCTGACCCGGCGTATGGCGGATAAGCGTAGGCAGCGCGGTCATCGGACGGTTACGGTTTGGCAGCACTTCGGTGCCGACAATCGCATTAATCGTGGTCGATTTCCCCGCCTTCATGGTCCCGACGATCGCCAGCACCATCTCGAGACGGGTAATTTTGCGTAATTCGTTATTGAGCATTGAGAGCTGCGTTTCAACACCTCGGGTACTGAAATGCAGCGGCAGAACATTATTCGTTTCCCCGGTCATCGCAGCAGTTGTGCTATCCAGCACGGCAATCGGCATTGATTTCAACGCATCCAGATTCTGCAAAGCAAGTTGCAGCAGCCTTTCCGCTTCCTGGCTTAATTCAAAAATTGTCTGTGTGTGCATGATAAAAGCCTTTCCTTAACGCAAATTTATTACTTTTATTAAGCCGGATAGTTTTAATAATGAAATTTCGGCTTTTTTGATTACGCGTGGAAAATATGTTCAATGAATATAAGCGCCTGATCAAAAACCAGAATATATTCTGATTGCAGCGTAAAGCGCTCGTACACTCCTCTCGGCAAGAAAAGCCGAAAGATAATGAGCGTAGACCATTTTTATGAAGCTATAGGATATATCAAAGTAATTTACCCACCCAAAAAGAGAGGTAATTCCCGGTCGCCAAACGAGGAATGGCAAACCTGGATGCAATAACAACTGCTCACCTCACCTTATCCGAAATGACAGTACCTGGCAATTTGCGCAATAAAATATTCGATATATTTCCTTACGCGATTTTAAATCTTAAGTACGCTGTAAGCATCGCTTAAGTGACTGACAGAAAGTGTCACTCCAGACGCTGTCTTTTAACTATTTTCAAAAAAAAGAATGTCACCGACAAATGTGTGGACTTACGCTATACTTTACGCCTTTTTCGGCAAACAGCCGGGTTTTGGCTGGCACTTTCCAGCCCCTTTAGCCTTTTTGAGGATACCGATATGTCACTTCCACACTGTCCTAAATGTAATTCTGAATACACCTACGAAGATAATGGGATGTTCATTTGCCCTGAATGCGCCCATGAATGGAATGATGCAGAACCGTCGCAAGATAGCGATGCGCTCATTGTTAAAGATGCCAACGGTAATCTGCTGGCCGACGGCGATAGCGTCACCGTGGTAAAAGACCTGAAAGTCAAAGGCGCCTCTTCAATGCTGAAAATCGGTACCAAAGTGAAGAATATCCGCCTGGTCGAAGGCGATCATAATATTGATTGCAAAATTGATGGCTTCGGGCCAATGAAGCTCAAATCAGAGTTCGTTAAAAAGAACTGATAGTTAAGACATTATTGTCTTCGTAGGCCCGGTAAGCGCAGCGCCACCGGGCGCTTTTGCCGGATGCGCTGCGCTTATCCGGCCTACAATAAAAGAACTACACTTAATGGGCTTCTCTTACCTGAGGTAATGATTATGCCGTTAAGTCCCTACATTTCATTCGCCGGAAACTGTGCAGAGGCCATCGCCTTCTATCAGCAAGCTGTCGGCGCAGAACTCACCTACAAAATCACCTACGGCGAAATGCCCAAAGACGGAAACAGCGAAGAAGGCTGCCCTTCCGGTATGCAATTTCCTGACACCGCCATCGCTCATTCCAATGTTCGTATCGCGGGCAGCGAAATTATGATGAGCGACGGCGTGCCCGGCGGCAACGCGCAGTATGCAGGATTTACGCTGGTGCTCGACACCCAGGACGTGGCCGAAGGCAAAGGCTGGTTCGACAAACTCGCCGCTGGCGGCAATGTCGAAATGGCCTGGCAGGAGACCTTCTGGGCGCACGGTTTCGGCAAAGTGACCGATAAATATGGCGTGCCCTGGATGATCAACGTCGTCAAACAGCAATAATCGTCTGGCGGAGGCGTCCCCTCCGCCTGTCATCGCATTCGCTTCAACTCTTCAAACTCCCGCAACCAATACTTAACCTAAATGTCACATTAATCCGCCAGCATGAGGCCACATTTATCGTGAGGCCTGAACATGCAAACTGTCATCCGCGTCGAGAAACTGAGCAAGACCTTTCACCACAACAAGGCTCTGCATGCCGTTGATCTGACCGTCCAGCAGGGCGAAATGGTGGCGCTGCTCGGGCCTTCCGGTTCCGGAAAATCCACCCTTCTGCGCCATCTCAGCGGCCTCATTACCGGCGACAAAACGCCAGAAAGCCATATTGAGCTGCTGGGCAACACCGTGCAGCGCGCAGGCCGTCTGGCGGGCGATATCCGCAAAAGCCGCGCGCAAACGGGCTGTATCTTCCAGCAATTTAACCTGGTCAACCGCCTGACGGTGCTCGAGAACGTGCTGATCGGCGCGCTCGGCAGCACGCCTTTCTGGCGCACCTGCCTGCGCTGGTTCTCACCTGCGCAAAAACAGCAGGCGCTTCAGGCACTGACCCGCGTCGGAATGGCCCATTTCGCCCACCAGCGCGTCTCAACGCTTTCCGGCGGACAGCAGCAGCGCGTGGCGATTGCCCGAGCGCTGATGCAAAAAGCCAAAGTGATCCTCGCCGATGAACCCATCGCCTCGCTGGACCCAGAATCGGCCCGCATCGTGATGGAAACCCTGCGCGACATTAACCAGAACGACGGCATCACCGTCGTGGTCACGCTGCATCAGGTGGATTACGCCCTGCGCTACTGCGAGCGCATCGTCGCCCTGCGTCAGGGGCATGTGTTTTACGACGGTGCAAGCCAACACTTTGATAAAGAACGATTTGACCACCTGTACCGCAGCATTAACCGCGTCGAAGAGAACGCGCAGGCTGCTTAATTTAACTGAAAAGACCAGGCGTCATTGGCGCAGCCAGATTGGACACGGACAGCGCGGAAAAACCGGAGCGTACACGTTGTACGTGAGGATTTTGAGCACTGCCCGGGTTCAAGCTGGCAAGTGAAATAGCCTGGAACAATGCCAAATGAGGATGATAGATGAGCTATAAAGCCGTTGCCGCGCTGGCCTTCACCAGCATGTTCAGCATCAGCACCCTGTTAAGCCCGGCCTATGCGCAGGAGCAAGAGCAGGAAAAAGCCCTGAACTTCGGCATTATTTCGACAGAATCACAGCAAAACCTGAAACCCCAGTGGGAACCGTTCCTGAAAGATATGGAAACCAAACTGGGCATCAAAGTGAACGCCTTCTTCGCCCCGGATTACGCGGGCATCATCCAGGGGATGCGTTTTAACAAAGTCGACATCGCCTGGTACGGCAACCTCTCCGCGATGGAAGCGGTAGATCGCGCTAACGGCCAGGTCTTTGCACAGACCGTTGCTGCTGATGGTTCTCCGGGTTACTGGAGCGTGCTGATCGTCAACAAAGACAGCCCGATCAACAACCTCAACGACATGCTCGCCAAACGCAAAGAGCTGACCTTCGGCAACGGTGACCCGAATTCCACCTCCGGTTTCCTGGTCCCTGGCTACTACGTCTTCGCGAAAAACAACGCCTCCGCCAGCGAATTCAAGCGCACGGTCAATGCCGGACACGAAACCAACGCCCTGGCCGTCGCCAATAAACAGGTCGACGTCGCCACCAACAACACCGAAAACCTCGATAAGTTGAAGACTTCCGCTCCAGAAAAACTGAAGCAGCTGAAAGTTATCTGGAAATCACCGCTGATCCCTGGCGACCCGATTGTGTGGCGTAAAAACCTCTCCGAGAGCACCAAGGATAAGGTCTACGACTTCTTCATGAATTACGGCAAAACCGCCGAAGAGAAAACCGTCCTCGAACGCCTGGGATGGGCGCCGTTCCGCGCCTCAAGCGACCTGCAGCTGGTGCCAATCCGCCAACTGGCGCTGTTTAAAGAGATGCAGGGCGTGAAGGACAACAAAGGTCTGAACACGGAAGAGAAGACCAGCAAAGTGTCGGTGATTCAGGCGCAGCTGGAAGATCTCGACCGCCTGACCGCCGCGCTAAGCGCGATGACGTCAGTGAATAAAGCGGTGCAGTAATTTGTTCTCCCTCTCCTGTCGAGTGAGGGCGTTGATCCAGTCCCCTCTCCCTTGAGGGAGAGGGTTAGGGTGAGGGGGAACAGCGCACGCTGATGCCCTCACCCCGGCCCTCTCCCACAGGGAGAGGGAGAAAACTTTAGGAGAACTCATGCAAACCATCACCGTCCCACCCCCGAAACGCAGCTGGTTCTCGCTTTTGAGCTGGGCCATCCTGCTGGCGGTGCTCATCGTCTCCTGGAAAGGTGCGGAAATGGACCCGCTGATGCTGGTCAAAGACTCCGGCAACATGGCGACCTTCGCCGCCGACTTCTTCCCGCCGGACTTCAGCCAGTGGCGTGACTATCTCAGCGAAATGGCGGTCACCATGCAAATCGCCGTCTGGGGAACCGCGCTGGCAGTCATCCTCTCCATCCCGTTTGGCCTGATGAGCGCCGAAAACATCGTCCCCTGGTGGATTTTCCAGCCAATGCGCCGCCTGATGGACGCCTGTCGCGCCATCAACGAAATGGTCTTTGCGATGCTGTTCGTGGTCGCGGTGGGCCTCGGTCCGTTCGCAGGTGTGATGGCCCTGTTCATCCACACCACTGGCGTCCTCTCCAAGCTGCTGTCAGAAGCGGTTGAAGCCATCGAACCCGGTCCGGTGGAAGGCATCCGCGCCACGGGTGCCAATAAAATTGAAGAGATTCTCTACGGCGTCCTGCCGCAGGTGATGCCACTTTTAATCTCCTACTCCCTCTACCGTTTCGAATCCAACGTTCGCTCAGCGACGGTAGTCGGCATGGTCGGCGCAGGCGGAATTGGCGTCACCCTGTGGGAAGCGATTCGCGGCTTCCAGTTCCAGCAAACCTGCGCCCTGATGGTCCTCATCATCATCACCGTCAGCCTGCTGGATTTCCTTTCTCAACGTTTGCGTAAGCACTTCATCTGAGAAGCGAGGCTTTGATTTCTATGCACTTATCCAGACATCCGACCAGTTACCCAACGCGCTGGCAAGAGATCGCCGCGAAGCTCGAAGTCGAACTGCGCACGCACTACCGTTGCGGCGACTACCTCCCCGCGGAACAGCAGCTCGCCGACCGCTACGAAGTCAACCGCCACACCCTGCGTCGCGCCATCGATCAACTAGTGGAACGTGGCTGGGTCCAGCGCCGCCAGGGAATCGGCGTGCTGGTCCTGATGCGCCCGTTCGACTACCCGCTCAACTCGCAGGCGCGTTTTAGCCAGAACCTTCTCGATCAGGGCAGCCACCCGACCAGCGAAAAACTGCTCTCGGTGCTGCGCCCCGCGTCGAGCCACATCGCCGATGCGCTGGGGATTCAGGAGGGCGACAACGTCGTGCATCTACGAACGCTGAGACGCGTCAACGGCGTGGCGGTCTGTCAGATCGATCACTACTTTGCCGACCTCGCCCTCTGGCCGACGCTGCAACATTTTTCCAGCGGCTCGCTGCATGACTTCCTGTTTGACGCCACCGGCATCGCCCTCAAACGCACCCAGACGCGGATTAGCGCCCGTCGTGCGCAGGCCAAAGAGAGCAAAGTGCTGGAGATCCCGAACATGGCGCCGCTGCTCTGCGTGCGCACCCTCAACCACCGTGACGGCGACGTCAACGCGACGGAGTACTCCGTCAGCCTGACCCGCGCCGACATGATCGAATTCACTATGGAGCACTGAATGCATTTCGATACTCCCACCCGCCAGCGCTGGATGAGCGTCCTCGCCCACAGCCAGCCCACCGCGCTGCGTGAACGCCTGCGTGTGCTCAACGTCGCGCCGGAATACGAGACCATCCGTGCGCCAGAGATTGGCCTGGTGCAGATCCAGGCGCGTATGGGTGGCACCGGCGAGCGCTTTTTTGCCGGGGACGCCACGCTAACCCGAGCCGTGATTCGCCTCAAAAGCGGCACGCTCGGTTACAGCTATCAGCTGGGGCGCGACAAACAGCACGCCGAGCAGTGCGCCGTCATCGACGCGTTATTGCAGGAACCGACCCATTTTCAGTCGTTGATGGAAACCTTAATTGCCCCGCTGGAAGCCGACCGTGCCGCGCGAATTGCCGCTCGTCAGGCGGAAGTGAACACCAGCCGGGTCGACTTCTTTACGCTTGTTCGCGGAGATAACGCATGACGCTTCAACCTGCTTTTACCCTTGCCGTGCAGGATGCCCAGCACAGTTTTCGTCGTCTGCTGAAAGCCATGAGCGAGCCGGGCATGATTGTCTCGCTGCATCAGCTCACTCACGGCTGGCAGCCGCTGAACATCGCCACCACCAGCGTGCTACTGACCCTGGCCGACGCCGACACGCCGGTCTGGCTGTCTGCCAGCATGACCAACGACATTGCCAGCCAGAATCTGCGTTTTCACACCAGCGCAGCGCTTGTCGATCAGCCACAGCAGGCGGTATTCGCCGTTGCCGACGAAAAAATCAGTCACGAACAGCTGAATGCGCTTTCTGAAGGCAGCGCCGTCGCGCCCGAAACCAGCGCCACGCTGATCTTACAGGTCGCCAGCCTGAGCGGTGGCCGCATGCTACGCCTGACCGGGGCCGGGATCGCCGACGAGCGCATGGTCGCGCCGCAACTGCCGGAGTGCATCATTCACGAGCTGACCGAACGTCCGCATCCGTTCCCGCTGGGTATCGACTTGATCCTCACCTGCGGCGAACGCCTGCTGGCTATCCCGCGAACCACACATGTCGAGGTGTGCTGATGTACGTTGCCGTCAAAGGGGGCGAAAAGGCGATAGCCGCCGCCCATGCGCTGCAAGAGCACAGAAGACGCGGCGATGAACAGCTTGCCGAGCTGAGCGTCGAGCAAATTGAACAGCAGCTGAATCTGGCCGTCGATCGCGTCATGACCGAAGGCGGGATCGCCGACCGTGAACTGGCCGCGCTGGCGCTGAAACAGGCCAGCGGCGACAACGTCGAAGCGATCTTCCTGCTGCGTGCCTACCGCACTACGCTGGCCAAACTGGCGGTCAGCGAGCCGCTGAACAGCGCAGAGATGCGCCTTGAGCGCCGAATTTCTGCGGTCTACAAAGACATTCCCGGCGGCCAACTTCTCGGCCCGACCTACGACTACACCCACCGCCTGCTGGATTTCACCCTGCTGGCGAACGGAGAATCCCCATCCCTGAACACCCGCGACGCACAGCAGGAAAATGCGCCCCACGTCTTTAGCCTGCTGACGAATCAGGGGCTGGCAAAAGCCGAAGAGGACACCGGCAGCGTGCCCGACGACGTCACCCGCACCCCGCCGGTCTATCCGTGCTCCCGCTCCTCACGCCTGCAACAGCTGATGCGCGGCGACGAGGGTTATCTGCTGGCACTGGCTTACTCGACGCAGCGCGGCTACGGGCGTAACCACCCGTTTGCCGCCGAAATCCGCAGCGGTTATGTCGACGTTGAAATCGTGCCGGAAGAGCTGGGTTTTGCAGTCAACGTCGGCGAACTGCTGATGACCGAATGCGAAATGGTGAATGGCTTCGTGGCCCCCGAAAACGACGTCCCGCACTTCACACGCGGCTACGGCTTGGTGTTCGGCATGGGCGAGCGCAAGGCGATGGCGATGGCGCTGGTTGACCGTGCGCTGCAAGCCCCGGACTACAACGAAACCCTTTCCGGCCCGGCGCAGGACGAAGAGTTCGTGCTGGCCCACGCGGATAACGTCGAAGCCGCGGGCTTTGTCTCACACCTCAAACTGCCGCATTACGTCGATTTCCAGGCAGAACTGGAACTGCTGAAACGTCTGCAACGGGAGCGCAAAAATGGCTAACCTCAGCGGGTATAACTTTGCCTATCTGGACGAACAAACCAAGCGCATGATCCGCCGCGCGATTTTAAAAGCCGTGGCGATTCCCGGCTATCAGGTGCCGTTTGGCGGGCGCGAAATGCCGATGCCGTACGGCTGGGGAACCGGTGGCATTCAGCTCACCGCCAGCGTGATCGGCGAAGCCGACGTGCTAAAAGTCATCGACCAGGGGGCGGACGACACAACCAACGCCGTGTCGATTCGCAACTTCTTCAAACGCGTCACCGGGGTGAACACCACCGAGCGTACGGAAGACGCGACCCTAATTCAAACCCGTCACCGCATCCCGGAAACGCCGCTCACTGAAGATCAGATTCTGATTTTCCAGGTGCCGATCCCCGAGCCGCTGCGATTTATCGAGCCGCGCGAAACCGAAACCCGCACCATGCATGCCCTGGAAGAGTACGGCGTGATGCAGGTGAAACTGTACGAAGACATCGCCCGCTTCGGCCATATCGCCACCACCTACGCCTACCCGGTGAAAGTGAACGGGCGCTACGTAATGGACCCGTCGCCGATCCCGAAATTCGATAACCCGAAGATGGACATGATGCCCGCCCTCCAGCTGTTCGGGGCCGGACGCGAAAAACGCATCTACGCCGTGCCGCCCTACACCCGTGTTGAAAGCCTTGATTTCGACGATCACCCGTTCAGGGTGCAGGAGTGGGACGAGCCGTGCGCCATCTGCGGTTCAAAACACAGCTATCTCGACGAAGTGGTGCTCGACGATACGGGCAAACGCATGTTTGTCTGCTCCGACACCGATTTCTGCCGCCAACAGAGCGAGGCGAACGGCCAATGAAACCGCTGCTTTCGGTGAACAACCTGACCCATTTGTATGCGCCCGGCAAAGGCTTTAGCGACGTGTCGTTCGAGCTGTGGCCTGGCGAAGTGCTGGGGATCGTCGGCGAGTCCGGCTCCGGCAAAACCACCCTGCTCAAATCCATCTCCGCGCGCCTGACGCCGCAGAACGGTGAGATTCTGTATCAGGAGCAGTCCCTGTACGGCATGAGTGAAGCCGAGCGCCGCCGCCTGTTGCGTACGGAATGGGGCGTGGTGCATCAGCATCCAATGGACGGCCTGCGCCGCCAGGTGTCGGCGGGCGGGAACATCGGCGAACGGCTGATGGCGACCGGCGCGCGGCACTACGGAAATATCCGCGCAACGGCCCAGCAGTGGCTGGAGGATGTTGAGATCCCGGCGTCACGTATCGACGACCTGCCCACCACCTTCTCCGGCGGGATGCAGCAGCGCCTGCAAATCGCCCGCAACCTCGTCACCCATCCGAATCTGGTGTTTATGGATGAGCCGACGGGCGGGCTGGACGTGTCTGTGCAGGCGCGCTTGCTCGACCTGCTGCGCGGCCTGGTGGTGGAGCTGGATCTAGCGGTGGTAATTGTGACCCACGATCTGGGCGTTGCCCGTCTGCTGGCGGACCGTCTGATGGTGATGAAAGAGGGCCAGGTGGTGGAAAGTGGATTAACCGACCGCGTGCTCGACGATCCGCACCATCCGTACACCCAGTTGCTGGTGTCATCCGTTTTGCAGAACTGAGTGTGTTTGTGTCGGGTGGCGCTGCGCTTACCCGACCTACGGAATTTGTAGGCCGGGTAAGCGCAGCGCCACCCGGCAAAAAAGGCCGCACCGAACACGTAGGCCGGGTAAGGCGAAGCCGCCACCCGGCAAAAAGACCGCACCGAACACGTAGGCCGGGTAAGGCGAAGCCGCCACCCAGCATAAAGACCGCACCGAACACGTAGGCCGGGTAAGGCGAAGCCGCCACCCGGCAAAAAAGACCGCACCGAACACGTAGGCCGGGTAAGGCGAAGCCGCCACCCGGCATAAAGACCGCACCGAACACGTAGGCCGGGTAAGGCGAAGCCGCCACCCGGCAAAAAGACCCAAGAGGCCAACATGATCCGCGTAGAAAATGTGAGTAAGACTTTTGTGCTCTACCAGCAAAACGGCGTGCGCCTGCCGGTGCTGCAAAACGCCTCTCTTGAGGTCAAAGAGGGCGAATGCGTGGTGCTGCACGGCCACTCGGGTAGCGGAAAATCAACGCTGCTGCGCTCCCTGTATGCCAACTATTTGCCCGATCAGGGCCAAATCCACATTCGTCATAACCACGAGTGGGTGGATCTGGTGCAAGCCCCGGCACGTAAAGTGCTCGAAGTGCGCCGCTCGACGATCGGCTGGGTCAGCCAGTTCTTGCGGGTGATCCCGAGGATCTCCGCGCTGGATGTGGTGATGCAACCCCTGCTGGATCTCGGCGTTTCCCGTGACGAATGTGCGGCCAAAGCAGCCCGCCTGCTGACACGCCTTAATGTGCCGGAACGCCTGTGGCATCTGGCCCCATCGACCTTTTCCGGTGGCGAACAGCAGCGCGTGAATATCGCGCGCGGATTTATCGTCGATTACCCGATTTTGCTGCTCGATGAACCGACCGCCTCGCTGGATGCCAAAAACAGCGCTGCGGTCGTCGAACTGATTGAACAGGCCAAAGCGCGCGGGGCGGCGATCGTGGGGATCTTCCACGACGCCACGGTCCGCGATCGCGTGGCGGATCGTCTTCATGCGATGGGAGTCGCGCCATGATTATCAATAACGTCAAACTGGTGCTGGAAAACGAAGTGATCGAGGGATCGGCAGAGATTCAGGACGGTGTGATTCGCACCTACGCCGAAACCCAGAGCCGCTCTCCACAAGCGATGGACGGCGAAGGCGGCTGGCTGCTGCCGGGCCTGATCGAACTGCACACGGATAACCTGGATAAATTCTTCACTCCGCGCCCGAAAGTCGACTGGCCGGCCCACTCAGCGATGAGTAGCCACGACGCGCTGATGGTTGCGAGCGGCATCACCACGGTGCTGGACGCGGTGGCGATTGGCGATGTGCGCGACGGCGGCGATCGCCTGGAAAACCTCGAGAAGATGATTAACGCAGTAGAAGAGACGCAAAAGCGCGGCCTGAACCGCGCCGAGCACCGCCTGCATCTGCGCTGCGAATTGCCGCACCACACCACCCTGCCGCTGTTTGAGAAACTGATGGGCCGCGAGCCGGTGTCCCTGGTATCCCTCATGGACCACTCACCGGGCCAGCGACAGTTCGCCAATATCGAGAAGTATCGCGAATATTATCAGGGCAAATACTCCTTGAATGACGAGGAAATGGCGCGCTACGAAGAGGAACAGCTGGCGCTGGCGGCCCGGTGGTCACAGCCGAACCGCCTGGCGATTGCGGCGATGTGCCGGGATCGCAACATTCCTCTCGCCAGCCACGACGATGCCACTCACGATCATGTGCACGAATCCCATCAGCTTGGCAGCGTGATCGCCGAATTTCCTACTACGTTCGCGGCAGCTGAAGCCTCACGCCAGCACGGGATGAACGTCCTGATGGGCGCGCCGAATATCGTGCGCGGCGGCTCGCACTCCGGCAACGTGGCAGCCAGCCAGCTGGCGGCGCTTGGCCTGCTGGATATTCTCTCCTCCGATTACTATCCGGCGAGCCTGCTGGATGCGGCCTTCCGCGTGGCGGACGATGCGGGCAACAGTTTCACCCTGCCGCAGGCGATTCGTCTGGTGACCAAAAACCCGGCTGACGCGCTGAATCTGGGCGATCGCGGGGTAATTGGCGAAGGCAAACGGGCGGATCTCGTTCTGGCACACCGCAAGGGCGAGCACATCCATATCGATCATGTCTGGCGTCAGGGAAAACGGGTGTTCTGATGGGAAAACTGATCTGGCTGATGGGGCCGTCCGGCTCCGGAAAAGACAGCCTGCTGTCGGCGCTGCGCCAGCAGGAACACGCTCAATTATTGGTCGCGCATCGTTACATCACGCGGGCGGCGAACGCGGGCAGCGAGAACCACATCGCCCTGAGCGAGCCGGAGTTTTTTACTCGTGCAGGCCAGAATTTACTGGCGCTGAGCTGGCATGCCAACGGTTTTTACTACGGCGTGGGGATCGAGATCGACCTGTGGCTGCACGCCGGTTTCGACGTGCTGGTCAACGGTTCGCGCGCACATCTGCAACAGGCTCGCGCACGTTACGAACAAGCGCTGATGCCGGTCTGTTTGCAGGTTTCGCAGGAGGTACTGCGCGAGCGCCTGCAACAGCGTGGGCGGGAAAGTGCGCGAGAGATCGACCAGCGTCTGGAGCGCGCCGCGCGCTATACGCCGTCGGACTGTCATCTCCTCAACAACGACGGAAGTTTGCTACAGTCAGTCGATAATTTGTTATCGCTTATCCGTCAGAAGGAGAAACAACATGCCTGACTGCCAGCTTCGTCGCGCCACCCCGGAGGATGCCCAGGCCGTTTACGGCCTGATTTGTGAGTTAAAACAAGCGGAGTTTGACCAACGTGCGTTTAACGCCGGGTATCTGGCTAATCTTCAGGATCGCAATATGCACTACCACCTTGCGGAGCTGGACGGCCACGTCGTCGGGATGATTGGCCTGCATTTGCAGTTTCACCTGCATCACGCCAACTGGATTGGCGAGATTCAGGAGCTGGTGGTGCTGCCGCAGGCGCGTGGCCTGAAAGTCGGCAGCCAGCTGTTAGCCTGGGCAGAAGACTTTGCCCGCGACGCAGGCGCTGAAATGACCGAGCTGTCGACCAGCGTGAAGCGCGTGGATGCGCACCGGTTCTATCTGCGTGAAGGGTATGCCCAGAGTCATTTTCGTTTTACCAAAGCGCTGTAAAACCAAGCCGGGTGGCGCTTCGCTTACCCGGCCTACAAAACCCCGCTAACCCGTAGGCCGGGTAAGGCGCAGCCGCCACCCGGCAATTGACTCAAAGGGGGAAATCATGGCCCTAACCATCCAACTCACAGGCACGGGTGGCGCTCAGCTGGTGCCCGTTTTCGGCTGCGACTGCGCGGCCTGCCGTCGGGCGCGTTTGCAGGAGGCGCATCGCCGTCGCCCGTGCAGTGCGGTCGTCAAATTCAACGACGCCGTCACGCTGCTGGACGCAGGCATTCCACATCTGATGGACGACTGGCCAGCGGGCAGTTTTCAGCAGTTTTTGCTGACGCACTATCATATGGATCATGTCCAGGGCCTGTTCCCCCTGCGCTGGGGCGTGGGCGCGTCGATTCCGGTGTACGGCCCGCCGGACGAAACCGGCTGCGACGATCTGTTCAAACATCCTGGGCTTCTCGATTTTAGCCATACGGTTGAACCGTTCGTGATGTTTGAGTTACAGGGTTTGCGCGTCACCCCGCTGCCGCTCAATCACTCAAAGCTGACCTTTGGCTATCTGCTGGAGAGCGCCCACAGCCGCGTGGCGTGGCTGTCTGATACCGCCGGACTACCGGACAAAACCGTGAAGTTTTTACTCAACAACCAGCCACAGGCGATGATTATCGATTGCAGCCACGCGCCGCGAGAAGAACCCCCGCGTAACCATTGCGATTTGAACACCGTGATTGCGCTCAACGAGGTGATTGGCTGCCCGCAGGTGATTTTGACGCACATTAGCCACCAGTTCGACGTGTGGATGATGGATAACCCGCTGCCCGAGGGATTTGAGGCAGGGTATGACGGGATGCGGTTAGTGTTTGATTGAGGTATTGCCGGGTGGCGGCTGCGCCTTACCCGGCCTACGGTTCGTGCCCTTGTAGGCCCGCGCAAGCGAAGCGCCGCCGGGCGATAGACCGCACATGTATCACCGATCGTAATCCTCCTCCAGCCTGCGCTCATCGTCCTCCAGCTGACGTCGGTCCTGATCCAGCTGGCGCTGCCGATCGTCTAACTGACGGCGACGATCCTCAAGCTGTCTGCGGCGGTCATCGTACTGACGACTGTCGTTGCGGCGGCTCTCCTCATAACGATCGTCGTCATTCTGGCGATTGCTCGAAGGGTTGTACGCTTCACCGATCGCCTGCTGGATATTCCCAATAGCGTCGTCAATGATATCAGCGTGGGCCATCTGACTGGTGAATGACAGCAGGCCAAAAATCAGAGCGGTAATCGTGCGTTTCATAAAGCCAGTCTCGCGGCAGGTGGGCTGGCTTTACGTTAATCAACGACGATGAAGGCGAGTAGCGGAGGAATCTCAAAGATGACTCACCTTCCGCAGCGCCTGCGCCAGTTGCGTTCGGGTGAAGGGTTTTCGCAGTAGTTCCACGTCCGGCAGCTGCGGATTGTGCATCGGACGTAAATCCTGGCCGCTCACCAGCAGCACCGGCAGATGCGGGAAATGGCTCCGAACGTGGTGGATCACCTCCGCGCCGCTCATTGTGCCCGGCAGCATCAGGTCACTGATAAAGAGTTCGATATCCGCTGACGCCTCCAGCATCTTCAGCGCCTGCTCACCGGTTTCGGCTTCCAGCGTCAGATAGCCGAGCTGATGCAGTTGTTCGCACAAGGTCTGGCGCACGTCGGTTTCATCCTCGAGCACCAGCACCAGCCGATCGCTCTGTTCGGTTTCCGCTGTCGCGAGCGCTTCATCGTGCGAAGCCACCGCCTGCGCCGAGCGTGGGAGTTGCAGGCGTACGGTGGTTCCCTGCCCCGGCGCGCTTTCGATTTCGACGCGCCCACCGGACTGGCGCACAAACCCGTACACCATCGACAGCCCCAGTCCGCTGCCGCTCCCCGTCTGTTTCGTGGTGAAGAACGGCTCGAAGACCTGGGATTTCACCTCCTGCGACATCCCACAGCCGTGGTCGATCACCTCCATCGCCACCATATCCTGCCTGCGCCCATCGCTACGGGTCACGCGCTGATTCCATGTCCGAATCCGAATCACGCCGCTCTGCCCTTCCATCGCATCGCGAGCGTTCATCACCAGATTGATGATCGCATTTTCGAGCTGGCTAACGTCAATCCACGCGGGCCACGCCGGGTGCTGCGCTTCGATGTCCAGCGTCAGCGTGGCGGGCAAAGAGTGATGCATCAGCTCGCCGAGGTTTTCCAGCAACGGTTTCATCTCCACGGCGTGTGGGTGCAGGGACTGTTTGCGCGAGAAGGCCAGCAGGCGCTGGGTCAGAAGCGCGCCGCGTTCGGCGGCCTTGAGCGCGCGGGTGATACGCGGCGCATCCGGCGAGTCGGGATCGACCAGCTCCAGACTGCCAATGATCACCGCCAGCAGATTGTTGAAATCGTGCGCCAGCCCGCCCGTCAGCTGCCCGACCGCTTTCATTTTTTGGCTGTGCAGTAGCGCTTCTTCCAGCCCCACGCGCTCGAGCCGGTCGATCTCCATCTGTGTCGTTTTCTCTTTCAGCAGGCGGGTGGTGTGCTCCAGCGATGCCGTGTTGCGGGCAAAAACGTTAAACGCACGCGCCAGTTCACCCAGCTCGTCGCGGCGCTGGAGCGCAGGCACCGACACGTCCGACTCACCGTGCGCCAGACGCGACATAGCCCGAGAAATAGCCGTCAGGTTAGAGCCTAAATTGCGGTAGATGTACCAGCACGCGCAGCCGGTGATCAGCAGCGCCAGAACGGCGAACACGCTAATAAAGACGCTGATAGAGCGCAGCTCTTTGTGGCTTTGCGCGGTGCGCAGCTCCGACGCCTGCGCCACCTGCGCCACGTATTGGTTGATATCGCTGTTTAAAATCGCCACCAGCGCTTTGATGTGAAACATATACCAGCTGATCGCCAGGTCGCTCTCTTCCAGCTGCTTCGAGAGCGGCGCGAGCTTTTGCAGTTCAGCGTTGAAATCAGGCAACACAAAGTCGATAACCGGCTGGCGAGCAGTCTGTGGCAGCGTGGTGGTCACGCTATTCAACTGCTGAATAGTGGCGCGTGGAGACGGGGTTTCAATCGCCGCCATGATCAGCCGATCCATTTCCGCCAACTGGCGCGCGTCCGGTACGTTGTCACCAAAACGGCGGTTGATATCTTGCAAATGGCGTAAAAAACTTTGGCTTTGATAGAGCGAACTCAGCAGCGCGTTACGCTCCAGATGACGCCGCTGACCACGCTCCAGCATCCCGGTCACGCTCTGCTGTAACTCATTACTCCGGCGAATGATTCGAGCCACCAGCGCCGGTTCCTGCTGCGCCAGCGGCGCATCGGCAAGCTGCTCCAACGAGCGACGCAGCGCCATTTGCGTTTGCTTGAGCCTGTCGGCCTCACTTTTGTACTCCAGCGCCCCAACCACCTGCGAAAGCCGCACCGCCGCCGTCGCCACATTCGCCGTATCGCGTGCCAGATTCATGCTGCCGGTCATGTCGTTCAGGGTCTGTTGCTGGACCTGCTCCTGAATCTGGCTGGCATGACGAAAGCCCAGCACCGCCACGCCGCTGACCATCAGCGTCACCGCCACCACCAGCAGGTTGAAGGAAAGCAGGCGGCCACGGGCGCTGGCGAAAAAGGGTGGACGGCGTGATGGCATGTTGGCTCCGGTGATGTGCGGTTTGATGCCCTCAGCCTCTCCCATAGGGAGAGGGAACGCTTACCCCCTCGCCCAAGGAGTGAGGGAATCCCAATTCCCCTCTCCTTGGGCGAGGGCCGGGGTGAGGGGAAAACTGTGACATCCGTTAACTATTCATAACTATGACAAATATGAACGGCTTCTGACATTTTGCATTTACCGGGATGTGATGGACTGCTGATATCGACCTTCACAGGAGATCCGCCATGAGCAGGACCCCGGTATTAGAGATGCGCAACATTGCCAAAACCTTTGGCAACTTTCACGCGCTCAAGGGTGTGGATCTGACGGTCTGGCCCGGTGAGATCCACGCGTTAATGGGCGAAAACGGTGCAGGCAAAAGTACCCTGATGAAGATCCTCGCGGGGGCGTATATCGCCACCAGCGGCGAGATCTTGATCGACGGTCAGCCGTACAACATCAAAGGCCCGAAAGATGCACTGGCCGCAGGCATTACCCTGATTTATCAGGAAATGCAGCTTGCGCCAAACCTGACGGTGGCGGAAAACATTTTCCTCGGCAGCGAGCTGTCGCGCGGTGGCCTGGTGCAGCGAAAAGAAATGGCGGCGCAGGCGCAGACGGTGATTGACCGCCTCGGTGCCCACTTCAAAGCCACCGACCTGGTGATGAAACTGACGATTGCCGAGCAGCAGCAGGTCGAAATCGCCCGCGCATTGCACCGCAACAGCCGCGTGCTGGTGATGGACGAACCGACCGCCGCCCTCTCTTCGCGCGAAACTCATCGCCTGTTTGAACTGATTTTGCGCCTGCGCGATGAAGGGATGGCGATTATCTACATCAGCCACCGCATGGCCGAAGTTTATGAACTGTCCGATCGCGTCAGCGTTTTGCGCGACGGTCAGTACGTCGGCAGCCTGACCCGCGACAAACTCAACGCCTCCGAACTGGTCAGGATGATGGTCGGTCGCCCCTTAAGTGACCTGTTTAATAAAGAGCGCGATATCCCGCTGGGAAGTGCGCGCCTGAACGTCCATCACCTGACCGACAGCAAAAAAGTGCAGCCGTGCAGTTTGCAGGTGCGATCCGGTGAAATTGTCGGGCTGGCCGGGCTGGTTGGGGCCGGGCGTTCGGAGCTGGCGCAGCTGATCTTCGGCGTACGCAAAGCCACGGGCGGCATGATTGAAGTCGACGGCGAACCGGTGGTGATCCACTCCCCACGTGCCGCCATCGACCACGGCATCGGGTTTTTAACCGAGAACCGCAAAGAACAGGGGCTGTTTTTAGAGCTGGCGGCGCAGGAGAACATCACTATGGCAACACTGGAGCGCGATTCGACCTGGGGCATGCTCGACCGCAAAAAAGCCCAGTCGATCTCCGATGACGCCATCGCCCTGCTTAACATTCGCGTCCCGCATTCCCAGGTTCGCGCCGGTGGGCTGTCCGGTGGCAATCAGCAAAAACTGCTGATCTCCCGCTGGGTGGCGATTGGCCCACGCATTCTGATCCTTGATGAGCCGACGCGCGGCGTCGACGTCGGGGCAAAAAGCGAGATCTACCGGATCATGAACCAGATGGCGCGCAAGGGCGTGGCGATCCTGATGATCTCCAGCGAATTGCCGGAAGTGGTTGGTATGAGCGACCGGGTCTACGTGATGCGCGAAGGGAGCATTGCCGGGGAGTTGCTCGGCGAAAGCATCACTCAGGAAAATATTATGACGCTGGCAACCGGCGTGAACGACACTCATCAGGCGGTGCAATCATGACACATTCAACCAATCCGCAGCAGGTGGCGAAATCCGCCTCCGCCAAAAAAATGCTGATGAGCGATCTGATGCAAACGGTCGGGATTTTACCGATTCTGATTCTTATCGTGGCGGTATTTGGCTTTATCGCGCCGAACTTTTTCACCGAAAGCAATCTGCTCAACATCACCCGTCAGGCGTCAATCAACATCGTGCTGGCCGCCGGGATGACCTTCATCATTTTGACCGGCGGAATCGACCTGTCGGTAGGATCGATTCTCGGCACCACGGCGGTGGCGGCGATGGTGGTGTCCCTCATTCCCGAACTGGCGATGCTGTCAATTCCGGCGGCGCTGATGCTCGGTATGGTGCTGGGATTGTTTAACGGCGCGCTGGTGGCCTTTGCCGGACTGCCGCCGTTTATTGTCACCCTCGGCACCTATACGGCCCTGCGCGGGGCGGCGTATCTGCTGGCCGACGGCACGACGGTCATCAACTCGAATATTAATTTTGAATGGATCGGCAATAACTACCTCGGCCCGATTCCGTGGCTGGTGGTGATTGCCCTGGCGGTGATTGCCGTGTGCTGGTTCATCCTGCGCCGCACCACGCTGGGCGTTCATATCTACGCGGTAGGCGGCAACATGCAGGCCGCGCGACTCACCGGGATCAAAGTCTGGCTGGTGCTGTTGTTTGTTTATGGCATGAGCGGTTTGCTCTCTGGACTCGGTGGGGTGATGAGCGCCTCACGCCTGTACAGCGCTAACGGCAACTTAGGCACCGGCTATGAGCTGGATGCCATCGCGGCGGTGATCCTCGGCGGGACCAGCTTCGTCGGCGGGATCGGCACGATCACCGGCACGCTGGTGGGTGCGCTGATCATCGCCACCCTCAATAACGGCATGACGTTAATGGGCGTTTCGTATTTCTGGCAACTGGTGATCAAAGGGGCGGTGATCATCATTGCGGTGCTGATCGACAAATACCGTACCCGACACCATCAAAGTGCATAACAACAACACCCTACGATAATGAGGAAAACAGCATGAGATTGAAGCCACTGGTTACCGCGCTCTGTGCTGGCGCACTGCTTGCCGCAGCCCCGTTTGCGCAGGCGAAAGATCTGAAATCCATCGGCGTGACGGTGGGCGATCTCGCCAACCCGTTCTTCGTGCAGATAACGAAAGGAGCGGAGCTGGAAGCCCGCAAACTGGCGGGGGATAACGTCAAAGTGACGCTGGTCTCCAGCGGCTACGATCTGGGCCAGCAGGTTTCTCAGATTGATAATTTTATCGCCGCGAAGGTCGATATGATAATTCTCAACGCCGCTGACTCGAAAGGGATCGGCCCGGCGGTGAAGCGCGCGAAAGAGGCGGGGATCGTGGTGGTGGCGGTTGACGTGGCAGCCGAAGGGGCCGATGCGACTATTACCTCCGATAACACCCAGGCGGGCGAAATGGCCTGTAAATACATCACCGACCGCCTGAAAGGCAAAGGCAATGTGGTGATCATCAACGGGCCGCCGGTCTCTGCGGTACAAAACCGTGTGGAAGGCTGTCAGACCGAATTCAAACGCCACCCGGATATCAAAGTGCTGTCGGATAACCAGAATGCCAAAGGCAGTCGTGAGGGCGGACTGGAAGTGATGACCGCGCTGCTGGCGGCCAATCCGAAGATTGACGGCGTGTTCGCGATTAACGATCCGACGGCGATCGGTGCCGATCTGGCGGCGAAACAGGCCCAGCGCAGCGAGTTCTTCATCGTCGGCGTGGACGGCAGTCCGGACGGTGAAGAGGCGCTGAAGCGCGAGAATTCACTGTTTGTGGCGACGCCAGCGCAGGACCCGCAGGTGATGGCGGCGAAAGCGGTAGAGATCGGCTATGACATTCTGCAGGGCAAACCTGCGCCGAAAGAGCCTGTGCTGATCCCGGTGACGATGATCGATAAGAAGAGCGTCGGGACATATAAGGGGTGGACGGTTAAGTAATATTTGTGCGGCCTGATGCCCTCACCCTAACCCTCTCCCACAGGGAGAGGGGATTTTTCCCCCTCTGCATTTGGGAGAGCGTACTTTTCCCCCTCTGCATTTGGGAGAGCGTACTTTTCCCCCTCTGCATTTGGGAGAGCGTACTTTTTCCCCTCTGCATTTGGGAGAGCGTACTTTTTCCCCTCTGCATTTGGGAGAGCGTACTTTTTCCCCTCTACATTTGTGAGAGGGTACTTTTTCCCCCTCTCCCTTGGGGAGAGGGCCGGGGTGAGGGGCCCAGCGCATACCATCAAAAGGAGTTCCCATGAAACGCTCCGAAATCAATGAAATTCTCGGCCATACGCGGCAGTTCTTTTCAATGCATAACGTTCACCTTCCGCCGTTTGCCAGCTTCCCGCCGACCCAATGGCGGCAGCTCGATCATAACGCCTGGCGCGAAGTGTTCGATCTCAAACTCGGCTGGGATGTGACCGCCTTCGGCGGCAATAGCTTTGCCGCTCAGGGACTGACCCTGTTCACCTTGCGCAACGGGTCTCCGAACGGCGTGCCTTACGAAAAATGCTACGCGGAAAAAATCATGCACGTCCGCGACGGCCAGGTCACGCCGATGCATTTCCACTGGCGTAAACGCGAGGACATCATCAATCGCGGCGGTGGAAATCTGATTATTGAGCTGTGGAACGCGGGCGGTCATGAAGAGACCGAAAACACCGACGTCACGCTGGTGGTCGATGGCTGTATTCAGACCCACGCGCCCGGCAGCCAGCTGCGCCTCGCTCCGGGGGAGAGCATCTGTCTCACGCCCGGCCTGTACCACAGTTTCTGGGGGGAGCGCGGGTTTGGCGATGTGCTGGTGGGGGAAGTGTCATCGGTCAATGACGACGAACACGACAACCACTTTTTGCAGCCGCTCTCGCGCTACAACAACATTGAAGAAGACGAAACGGCGGTGCTGGTGCTCTGTAACGAGTACAGCCTGTTTCGAACCTAAGGAGTGAATAATGCCGCTAATTTCTCTCGCCGCCGGGCTGGAACACGCCCGTGAACATCGCTACGCGCTCGGCGCGTTTAACGTGCTCGACTCGCACTTTCTGCGCGCCCTGTTCGCCGCCGCAACTCAGGAGCGCTCGCCGTTTATCATCAACATCGCCGAAGTGCATTTTAAGTACCTTTCGCTGGATTCATTAGTCGAAGCGGTCCGGTTCGAGGCCGCGCGACACGATATTCCCATAGTCCTCAATCTCGATCACGGCCTGCATTTTGAGGCAGTCGTGCGGGCGCTGCGCTTAGGATTCAGCTCCGTGATGTTTGATGGCTCAACCCTTAGCTATGAAGAGAATATTCGCCAGACCCGGGAAGTTGTGAAGATGTGCCACGCCGTGGGCGTGTCGGTGGAAGCGGAGCTGGGCGCGGTCGGCGGTGACGAAGGCGGTGCGCTGTACGGCCACGCCGACAAAGCGTTTTTCACCGACCCGGCCCTGGCACGCGATTTTGTCGATCAGACCGGCATTGATGCCCTCGCCGTGGCGATTGGCAATGCCCACGGGAAGTACAAAGGCGAGCCGAAGCTCGATTTTGCGCGCCTTGATGCGATCCGCCAGCAAACCGGCCTGCCGCTGGTGCTGCACGGTGGGTCCGGGATCAGCGACGCCGATTTCCGTCGCGCGATTGAGCTGGGCATTCACAAAATCAATTTCTACACCGGGATGTCGCAGGCGGCGCTGGCCTCCGTCGAGCAGCGGATCACCCATCGACAGCCGATTTACGATGAGTTTGCCGAGCTGCTGTTAGGCATTGAAGAGGCGATCACCGACACGGTGTCTGAACAGATGCGTATTTTCGGCAGCGCGGGGAAAGCCTGATGGAACGCCGGGGCGTTATTGCCGCAGGGAATATGCTCGTCGATCATGTGCATCAGATTGTGCAGTGGCCGGAGCGCGGATGGCTGGCAGAGATTATTCACAGCGAGCGGGCCACCGGCGGCGCGCCGCTGAATGTGTTACTCACCCTGGCCAAAATGCACGTTGGCCTGCCATTGCAGGCGGTCGGGCTGATCGGTGACGACAGTGACGGGGACTACATTCTGGCGATGCTCGACCAGTACCACGTCAACCGCCAGCGGGTGCAGCGCACCACTTTTGCGCCGACGTCAATGTCGCAGGTGATGACCGATCCCAGCGGGCAACGCACCTTTTTCCACTCTCCGGCGGCCAACCGCCTGCTGGATCTCCCGGCGTTTGATCGGCTCGATCCGTCGATGAAGATTTTCCATCTCGGGTATCTGCTGCTGCTCGACAGCCTGGATCTGCCGGACGACGAGTTTGGCACCCGCAGCGCGCGTCTGCTCTCCCAGATGCGCGACCTGGGGTACGAAACATCGCTCGATTTAGTGTCGCGCAAAGGCGATCCGCGCTATCAGCCGCTGGTGCTCCCTGCCCTGCGCTATGTGGATTATCTGGTGATTAACGAGCTGGAAGCCGGTGAGTTTAGCGGGCTGGAAATGCGCGACAGCAGTAATACACCGAACATTTTGCATATCGCCGAAGCCGCGTCGCAGCTGCTGGCGGCAGGTGTGCGCCAGCGCGTAGTGATTCACTGCCCGGAAGGTGCCTGGGGCGAAGCGCCGGGTGAGCAAGGCCAATGGGTGCCCTCACGACAGCTGGAACCGGATGAGATTATCGGCAGCGTCGGGGCTGGGGATGCGTTTTGCGCGGGCTTTTTATACGGCTGCCACGAGGCGTGGTCCCTGCCAGACAGCATTGCCCTGGCGCACGCCTGCGCGCGGGCCAGTCTGCTGGCGGCGAATGCCATTGATGGCGCGAAAACGCTGGTCGAGCTGGAATCCAGCCTTTAGGCCGCTTTATCGTTGTGAGAAACGTCTGCGGCAAAGACATAGCCGAGGCCGCGAATGGTTTTGATCAGCAGCGGCTGATGGGGATTGATCTCAATTTTTCGCCGCAGGCGCATGATCAGTACGTCGATCGTGCGATCAAACACTTCGGCGCTTTCGCTATGGGTCAGCTCCAGCAGCTGTTCCCGGCTTAAAACCCTACGCGCGTTCTGCGCCAGAGCTAGCAGTAAACCGTACTCGCCCTGAGTGAGCGCAACGGTCGCCTGCTGCGGGGAGCTTAATTCACAGCGGGTGGTGTCGAGCGTCCAGCCGTTAAAGCCTAATCCCGCTGCGCGCGGCGCAGTCGGTTCCGCCGCCAGCACGCCGGTGCGCCGCAAGACAGCTTTGACGCGGGCAACGACGACGCGCGGATTAAAGGGTTTGCCGATGTAATCATCCGCACCCATTTCCAGCCCGACGACCACATCCGATTCGCTACCGAGACCCGTAAGCATAATCACTGGCAGCTCAGGGCGCTGCTTCTGGAGCTGTTGTAAAACCTGCAATCCGTTGATATCCGGCAGCATCATATCCAACAACACCAGCGCGATGCCCGGCTCTCGCTGGGCCAGCGCCAGCGCATCCCGCCCGGTGTGGCAGACGTGCACGGTAAAGACGTGCTCGTTAAGCACATCCTGCAGCAGTTCGCAGACCGCCGTATCGTCATCAACCACCAGAATCGCCGGTTTCATCGTATGCTTCCGTCAGGGGATTATGTTAAGTCTGACCTATTCTGCAATCGGCTCCAGCCAAATCCATCATTGCGTGATGGAATTTCAACCCATGTCACATCCATTGCCTCTTCGACACGTCAATTTTGACGATTGCCTGCGTCTCGTCAGGGTTTTGACCAAACATCGGCCGTAAAGTCAGGCGATACCCACAATAAAAACATGGCATAGAAGCTGCATAATGGGTGGGAAATATGTGATTAACTGGAGCGATACCGATGAAAAAAGTCGTCACGGTTTGCCCCTATTGTGCCTCGGGTTGCAAGATAAACCTGGTGGTCGATAACGGCAAAATCGTCCGGGCGGAGGCTGCACAGGGTAAGACCAATCAGGGCACGCTGTGCCTGAAAGGCTACTATGGCTGGGATTTTATTAACGATACCCAGATCCTCACCCCCCGTCTGAAAACCCCCATGATCCGTCGTCAACGCGGCGGCAAGCTGGAATCCGTCTCCTGGAACGAGGCGCTGGACTACGTCGCCAAACGCCTGAGCGATATCAAAGCCAAATACGGCCCGGACGCGATCCAGACCACCGGCTCATCGCGTGGAACGGGTAATGAAACTAACTATGTAATGCAAAAATTCGCGCGCGCCGTTATTGGTACCAATAACGTCGACTGCTGCGCTCGCGTCTGACACGGCCCATCGGTTGCAGGTCTGCACCAGTCGGTCGGTAACGGCGCAATGAGTAATGCTATTAACGAAATCGATAACACCGATTTGGTGTTTGTTTTCGGCTACAACCCAGCGGATTCCCACCCTATCGTGGCGAATCACGTGATTAACGCGAAACGCAACGGGGCGAAAATCATCGTTTGCGATCCGCGTAAAATTGAAACCGCACGCATCGCGGATATGCACATCGCGTTACGCAACGGCTCGAATATCGCGCTGCTGAATGCGATGGGTCACGTCATTATCGAAGAAAATCTCTACAACCAGGCCTTTGTTGCTACTCGTACGGAAGGCTTCGAGGAGTATCGCAAGATTGTCGAAGGCTACACGCCAGAGTCGGTCGAAACGATTACCGGCGTCACTGCGCAAGAAATTCGCCAGGCGGCGCGGATGTACGCTGCCGCCAAAACCGCGTCGATTCTGTGGGGCATGGGCGTGACCCAGTTCTATCAGGGCGTGGAAACCGTGCGCTCGCTAACCAGCCTCGCGATGCTGACGGGCAACCTCGGCAAACCGCACGTCGGCGTTAACCCAGTGCGTGGGCAGAATAACGTTCAGGGTGCCTGCGATATGGGCGCACTGCCTGATACCTATCCGGGCTATCAATATGTGAAGTTCCCGGAAAACCGCGCCAAATTTGCCAAAGCGTGGGGCGTAGAGAGTCTGCCAGAACATACCGGGTATCGCATCAGCGAGCTGCCGCATCGTGCGGCGCACGGTGAAGTGCGTGCGGCTTACATCATGGGCGAAGATCCGCTGCAAACCGACGCCGAACTGTCGGCGGTGCGCAAAGGCTTTGAAGATCTCGAGCTGGTGATTGTGCAGGACATCTTCATGACCAAAACCGCGGCGGCGGCGGATGTGATTTTACCGTCAACATCCTGGGGCGAGCACGAAGGGGTCTACACCGCGGCGGACCGCGGCTTCCAGCGCTTCTTTAAAGCGGTCGAGCCGAAGTGGGATCTGAAAACAGACTGGCAAATCATCAGCGAAATCGCCACCCGCATGGGTTATCCGATGCATTACAACAACACCCAGGAGATCTGGGATGAGTTGCGCAATCTGTGTCCGGATTTCACCGGGGCAACCTATGAAAAAATGGGCGAACTGGGCTATATCCAGTGGCCGTGCCGCGATGAGTCAGAGGCCGATCAGGGTACGTCTTACCTCTTTGCCGAGAAGTTCGACACCCCGAACGGGCTGGCTCAGTTCTTCACCTGCGACTGGGTGGCGCCTATCGATAAACTCACCGAAGAATATCCAATGGTACTGTCAACGGTGCGTGAAGTGGGCCACTACTCCTGTCGTTCGATGACCGGGAACTGTGCGGCGCTGGCCGCGCTGGCGGATGAACCGGGCTACGCACAGCTTAACACCGCCGATGCTGCACGACTGGGCATTGAGGATGAAGCGCTGGTGTGGGTCAACTCGCGCAAAGGCCGGATCATCACCCGTGCGCAGGTGAGCGATCGCCCAAACAAAGGGGCGGTTTACATGACCTATCAGTGGTGGATTGGCGCCTGTAACGAACTGGTGACGGAAAACCTCAGTCCGATAACCAAAACGCCGGAGTATAAGTATTGCGCCGTACGCGTTGAATCGATTGCCGACCAACAAAGCGCCGAACAATATGTGATAGATGAATATACCAAACTGAAAGCCAGATTACGCGAAAGCGCGATGGGTTAGCTTTATTACACGTTCAACGCATATAAGGGATGATTTATTCATCCCTTTTTTTATTGGTAGCTTTCATATAAATTACACCAATATTATTACGGAACCCCGCTCGCAGAATAATATGCAATTTTAAAAGAATGAAATTACATCTTTGCATTTTAATTCAGAGGGATAAGATGGCGACGGGTGCTTAAGACTTTCTGTTTTGAGCATAGAGTTAAGTATTAGCAAGGAGCAGAAAGTGGAAAGCCCCAGGAAAATTTTCATTCACCTGAGGCTACTCGCATGGCACTACGTATAAATACGTAACCATGCAACCACATCAACTCCACCAAGTTGAGAGTAGCCTCTTATTCTTTTTGACGCAAGGAGTAATAGGCATGACGCCTTTAAAAACCATGTTAGGCATTGTATTAATCGTTTGTCTAACGATCGTGATTTTTACCTTTATTAATCGCGGCAGGCTATGCGAGTTATCAATAAAGAGTGAACATCAGGAGGTGGCGGCAAAATTAGCCTGTATTGCGGGTTAATTTTGTGGGCGGGGAAACCCGCCCGGCTTGTCTGGACGCTGAGGTCTTAACGCACCCTTTTTATTCTTCTCAGACCGCGATTATACTGGCCGCTGTAGACCCGAAAGATAAGAGCTTATGAAAACCCTTTTTACGCTGTTATTCCTTTTTACCTCGTTTGTGAGGGCTGACGAACTCGGCAGCCAATATAAAGAACAAGCCGAAGCAGGCGATGCGCGGGCCCAGTACTATCTGGCCGATACCTACTTTAGTGCGGGCGATGATAAACAGGCCGAGCTGTGGGCAGAGAAATCCGCAAAAGGCGGTGAAGTCGATGCTGTGGCACTGCTGTCACAAATTCATTTTAAACACGCCGACTACGCGCAGGCCAAAACGCTGGCGCAACAGGCAACCATTGCGGGCAGTAAACGCGGGGCCATCATGCTGGCGCGACTGTTGGTGAATACCCAGGCGGGTAAAACGGATTATCCTCAGGCGATAAAACTGCTGCGGACCGCCACCGATGATATCGACAGTGACTCTGCGGTTGATGCGCAGATGCTGCTGGGTCTGATTTACGCCAACGGCGTTGAGATGCCGCAGGATGATGCGCAGGCGGAAATGTGGCTCAAGCGCAGCTCTGCCATTTCGCGTACCGGTTACGCAGAATACTGGGCGGGTATGGTCTTCCAGCAGGGTGAAAAAGGCTTTATCACACCAAATAAACAGAAGGCGCTGTACTGGTTTAATCTGAGCTGTAGCGAAGGGTTTGATACCGGATGCGAAGAGTTTGATGCTCTGAGTGGGGAGTAAAAAGCCTGATGGCGCTACGCTTATCAGGCCTAAAGTGAACACCTGTTTTGTAGGCCGGGTAAGGCGAAGCTGCCACCCGGCTTTTTTTTACGTTACTGATCCGCCGTCTTATCAAAACGACCCAGCACGTCGCGCTCGTACGCCAGCGCTTTTTTACGGTCGAACTGATGTTCCCACTTGGCGATAACCAGCACCGCCAGCGCATTCCCCACCACATTCAGCGCGGTACGCGCCATGTCGAGAATACGGTCAACACCGGCGATAAACGCCAGGCCTTCCAGTGGAATACCGACGCTACCCAGCGTTGCCAGCAGCACGACGAAGGAGACACCCGGCACGCCGGCGATCCCTTTTGACGTCACCATCAGCGTCAGCACCAGCACGATTTCCTGCCACAGGGACAGATCGATTCCGTACAGCTGGGCGATGAAAATCGCCGCAATACTCTGGTACAGCGTTGAGCCATCGAGGTTAAAGGAATACCCGGTCGGCACCACGAAACTGGTGATAGACGCTGGCGCGCCATAGGCTTCCATCTTCTCAATAATACGCGGCAGCACGCTCTCGGAGCTGGCCGTGGAGTAAGCCAGAATCAGCTCGTCTTTCAGAATACGAATCAGGATCCAGATGCTCAGCCCGCAGATACGCGCGACCAGCCCCAGCACCACCAGCGCAAAGAACAGAATCGCGAAATGCACCAGAAGAACCAGCTTCGCCAGCGGCCACAGGGAGGCAAACCCGAAGTTCGCCACGGTCACAGCGATCAGCGCAAACACACCCACCGGGGCGTAGCGCATCACCATATGCGTCACTTTAAACATGGTTTCGGAGATCGAACGGAACACCGTCACCAGCGGTTCGCGGTGCGTGGCGGGCAGGGAGGAAAGGCCCAGACCAAACAGCACCGAGAAGAAGATGATCGGCAGCATTTCGCCTTTCGCCATCGACGCCACGATATTGGTCGGCACCAGCGACAAGATAGTCCCCATCAGGCCATGTGCATGGCTTTGCACTTCTGCGGTTGTGCTTTGGTATTTCGAAATATCCACCGTCGCCAGTTGTGACATATCAATCCCGGAACCCGGCTGGAACACATTCGCCAGCGTGATACCTAAAATGATAGCAACCGTAGTGATCACTTCGAAATAGATGATGGTTTTCGCACCAATACGGCCTAACTGCTTGGCATCGCCCACACCCGCGATACCTACGATAAGCGTAGAGATCACAATCGGGACAACAATCATTTTGATCAGGTGAATAAAGATATCGCCCGCCGGTGACAGCATATTCGCCACCAGCCACTCGCGGTCGTCACTGTGATAATGCAGATAACTGCCCAGCAAGATGCCCAGCACCATCGCCAGCAAAATTTGCCAGGCAAGGCTGATTTTCAAATTTTTCATAAAAACGGACTTCCTCAATGAAGCGCCCTTCCCCATTACTGGCAGGAATGGCACATACTGAAAGGGTATGAATTGTGTTGCGTTGGTTTATAGGGTTTTTAACGCGCCGTATCAGTATCATTTGCATGGCCTGCTGCGCAACCCTTTAAGAACGAGGCTTTTCACTACAAAAAGCCGATATGACGCTAATTTGTAATAATTCTTATAAATAACCTTTTGTTATAAAAAAGCTTTTTTTCAACTAAATGTGAATAATCCACGCAGTAAATTATTTCCCTTCAAAGTTTCGATTGCTGATTTTTTAATCTGTTCATTTAATGCGTGATCTGTCGCCCAAATAACAAACAAAGCTATCAAAGCCCCTACAATTAACGTTTTTGCGACATATTATTAACATCCTAAAAGGAGAACAAAAGCCATGAGCCAAATTCACAAACACGACATTCCCGCAAATATTGCGGACCATTGCCTGATAAATCCGGAGCAGTACCAGCAAAAGTACCAGCAATCTGTCTCTAACCCTGATGCCTTCTGGGGTGAGCAGGGCAAAATTCTTGACTGGATCACGCCGTATCAGAAGGTGAAAAACACCTCTTTTGCGCCGGGCAATATCTCCATCAAATGGTATGAAGACGGCACGCTGAACCTTGCAGCGAACTGTCTGGACCGCCATCTTGCCGAGCGCGGCGATCAGACCGCCATTATCTGGGAAGGCGACGACGCCTCGCAGAGCAAACACATTACCTATAAAGAGCTGCACCGCGACGTCTGTCGTTTTGCCAACGTGCTGCTTGAACAAGGCATCAAAAAAGGCGATGTGGTCGCCATTTATATGCCAATGGTGCCGGAAGCCGCCGTGGCGATGCTCGCCTGCGCACGCATCGGCGCCGTGCACTCGGTGATTTTCGGTGGTTTCTCGCCTGAAGCGGTCGCCGGGCGCATTATCGACTCCAGTTCAAAACTGGTGATCACCGCTGACGAAGGCTTGCGTGCCGGTCGCGGCATCCCGCTGAAAAAAAACGTCGATGAAGCGCTAAAAAACCCGAACGTCAAAACCATCACCAACGTCATCGTTCTCAAACGCACCGGCGGCAACGTCGAGTGGAAAGAGGGCCGCGACCTGTGGTGGAGCGACCTGATTGAAAAAGCCAGCGATCAGCATCAGCCTGAAGCGATGAACGCTGAAGATCCGCTGTTTATCCTTTATACCTCCGGCTCCACCGGCAAGCCGAAGGGCGTGCTGCACACCACCGGCGGATATCTGGTTTACGCGGCATCGACCTTTAAATACGTTTTTGACTATCACCAGGGCGACATTTACTGGTGTACCGCCGACGTCGGCTGGGTCACCGGCCACAGCTATCTGCTGTACGGCCCGCTGGCCTGCGGCGCGACCACGCTGATGTTCGAAGGCGTACCGAATTGGCCGACGCCTGCCCGTATGTGTCAGGTGGTCGATAAGCACAAGGTCAACATTCTTTATACCGCCCCAACCGCCATTCGCGCCCTGATGGCCGAAGGCGACAAAGCCATCGAAGGCACCGACCGCTCCTCCCTGCGTATTCTCGGCTCGGTTGGCGAGCCGATTAACCCGGAAGCCTGGGAGTGGTACTGGAAGAAAATCGGCAACGAAAAATGTCCGGTAATGGATACCTGGTGGCAGACTGAAACCGGTGGTTTCATGATCACCCCGCTGCCGGGTGCCACTCAACTGAAAGCCGGTTCCGCTACCCGTCCGTTCTTCGGCGTGCAGCCTGCGCTGGTGGATAACGAAGGCAACCCGCTCGACGGCGCGACTGAAGGCAACCTGGTGATCACCGACTCGTGGCCGGGCCAGGCGCGTACCCTGTTTGGCGATCACGACAGATTCGAGCAGACCTACTTCTCGACCTTCAAAAACATGTACTTCAGCGGCGACGGCGCGCGTCGTGACGAAGACGGTTACTACTGGATCACCGGACGCGTGGACGATGTGCTGAACGTTTCCGGTCACCGTCTGGGTACGGCTGAGATTGAATCGGCGCTGGTGTCCCATCCGAAAATCGCCGAAGCGGCGGTGGTGGGTATTCCGCACAACATCAAAGGCCAGGCGATTTATGCCTACGTCACCCTGAACCACGGCGAAGAGCCAACGCCTGAGCTGTACACCGAAGTGCGTAACTGGGTACGCAAAGAGATCGGCCCGCTCGCCACGCCGGACGTGCTGCACTGGACCGACTCGCTGCCCAAAACCCGCTCCGGCAAGATCATGCGCCGCATTCTGCGCAAAATCGCCGCGGGTGATACCAGTAACCTCGGCGATACCTCAACGCTCGCCGATCCTGGCGTGGTGGAAAAACTGCTCGAAGAGAAGCAGGCCATCGCAATGCCTTCTTAATACAACTCCGCTCCTGGCGGTCCCCTCTCCCTTGAGGGAGAGGGTTAGGGTGAGGGGGAACAGCGCACGCTGATGCCCTCACCCCGGCCCTCTCCCACAGGGAGAGGGGGAACATAAAAATAACCCTCACCCTACCTCTGGAGACTCTGTGATGAATGACATCAACATTTATCAACGGATAGAACATAGTGCGCATTTCAGGGAGCTCGTCGAAAAACGGCAACGGTTTGCCTTCATCCTTTCCATCATCATGCTGATTATCTACGTCGGCTTTATTCTGCTGATCGCCTTTGCACCACACTGGCTGGGCACGCCGCTGCATGCAGGCACCAGCGTCACGCGCGGGATACCCATCGGTATCGGCGTGATCGTGATTTCATTTGTGCTGACCGGGGTCTACGTCTGGCGCGCGAACGGTGAATTTGATCGTCTCAATAAAGCGGTACTGCGTGAGGTAAAAGCATCATGAAGCGAGTTCTGACGGCGCTAGCCGCCGCACTGCCTTTTGCAGCACATGCCGATGCCCTGACCGGCGAGGTCCAGCGCCAGCCAACCAACTGGCAGGCGATCATCATGTTCCTGATTTTCGTCTTGCTGACCCTGTACATCACCTACTGGGCGTCAAAACGCGTGCGTTCGCGTAACGATTACTACACGGCGGGCGGCAATATTACTGGCTTCCAGAACGGGCTGGCGATTGCGGGTGATTTTATGTCTGCCGCCTCGTTCCTCGGAATTTCCGCGCTGGTCTACACCTCCGGCTACGACGGTCTGATTTATTCCCTCGGCTTCCTCGTCGGCTGGCCGATCATTCTGTTCCTGATTGCCGAACGCCTGCGTAACCTCGGGCGCTACACCTTTGCTGATGTGGCGTCGTACCGCCTCAAGCAAGGCCCAATCCGCACTCTCTCAGCCTGCGGTTCGCTGGTGGTGGTTGCGCTTTACCTGATCGCCCAGATGGTCGGCGCGGGTAAACTGATCGAGCTGCTGTTCGGCCTGAACTACCACGTCGCCGTGGTGCTGGTCGGGGTGCTGATGGTGATGTACGTCCTGTTCGGCGGCATGCTCGCCACCACCTGGGTACAGATCATCAAAGCCGTGCTGCTGCTGTTCGGTGCGAGTTTCATGGCCTTTATGGTGATGAAACACGTCGGCTTTAGCTTCAATAACTTGTTCACCGAAGCGATGGCGGTTCACCCGAAAGGCGAAGCGATCATGAGCCCTGGCGGGCTGGTGAAAGACCCGATATCCGCCCTGTCCCTCGGTCTCGGTCTGATGTTTGGTACCGCCGGCTTGCCGCACATTCTGATGCGTTTCTTCACGGTATCAGATGCCCGCGAAGCGCGTAAAAGCGTCTTCTACGCCACCGGATTTATGGGCTATTTCTACATTCTGACCTTTATCATCGGCTTCGGCGCGATCATGCTGGTCGGCGCGAACCCGGCGTTTAAAGATGCGGCGGGGCAGCTGATTGGCGGCAATAACATGGCGGCGGTGCATCTGGCTGATGCCGTGGGCGGCAATCTGTTCCTCGGCTTTATCTCCGCCGTGGCCTTCGCCACGATTCTGGCGGTGGTTGCTGGTCTGACTCTGGCGGGCGCGTCGGCGGTTTCTCATGACCTGTACGCCAACGTCTGGCGTAAAGGGGCAACCGAACGCCAGGAGCTGAAAGTCTCCAAAATCACGGTGCTGATTCTGGGCGTGGTGGCAATCCTGCTGGGGATTTTGTTCGAGAAACAGAACATCGCCTTCATGGTCGGCCTGGCGTTCTCGATTGCGGCAAGCTGTAACTTCCCAATCATTCTGCTCTCCATGTACTGGTCAAAACTGACCACTCGTGGCGCGATGATTGGCGGCTGGCTGGGCCTGCTGACGGCGGTGATTCTGATGATCCTCGGCCCAACGATTTGGGTGACGATCCTCGGTCACGAAAAAGCGATCTTCCCGTACGAATACCCGGCGCTGTTCTCGATTGCCGTGGCGTTCATTGGGATTTGGTTCTTCTCGGCCACCGATAACTCGCCGGAAGGTAACCTGGAACGCGACAAATTCCGCGCCCAGTTTATCCGTTCACAAACCGGTCTTGGGATCGATCAGGGCCGCGCGCATTAATCGTTAATCTTCCCCGGCCGCTCTGGCCGGGGATTCTTTTCAGAACATCACCCACGCCACCAGCGGCGCAACCAGCACCATCGTCACGCCGGAGAGCATCATCACAAGGCTGGCGACCACACCTTCCTGCTGACCGATTTCATACGACCGTGCGGTTCCCGCGCCGTGCGACGCCGCGCCAAATCCGGCCCCTTTCGCCATCCCTTCACGAATCGACAGACGTAAAAACAGCATATCGCCCACCGCCATGCCAAACACGCCGGTTACGACGACAAACAGCGCCACCAGATCCGGCTGGCCGCCGAGGGGTTTTGCCGCCGCCAGCGCGAACGGCGTGGTGACAGAACGCACCGCCAGACTGCGCTGGATCTCATCGGACAGCGTGAACAACCGCGCCAGCCACACGGAGCTGGTCACCGCCACCACCGTGGCCGTCACCACGCCTGCGGTGAGCGACATCCAGTGACGTTTGATGATCGCGAGATTATCGTAAACCGGAACAGCAAAAGCGATGGTCGCCGGGCCGAGCAGCCACAGCAGCCAGTGAGATTCACCAATATAGTTTTGCCAGGAGATGTGGCCGAAAACCAGCATCAGCACCAGTAAAATCGGGGTGAAGACCAGCGGCATCAGCGGCAAAGCGTGAAAGCGGCGGTACAACCGTTTATTGGCGAAATAGATAATCAGCGTGACCAACAGGCACAGGACGCTTATCTGAAAGTTAGTCATGCTTCTGCCTGCTGATTTCAAAGCGATAGACTTTATCCACCACCCACGCCGTCGCGCCCAGCACCATCAGTGTGCTCAGGGCGATCACCGCAAAAATCCGCCAGCCGTCGACCATCAGCAGCTGCGCGTAGTTCACCACCGCCACCACCGCCGGAACGAAGAACAGCAGCATCTCCGCCAGTAACCAGCGAGCCCCTGCGCGGACCCAGTTCAGGGGAATGACGCGGCACAGAATCAGCACAAGCATCAGCACCATTCCGACCAGATTAGCGGGGAGCGGCAGATGCAGCCAGGTAACGAGGTATTGGGCGAAAACAAAAAGGGCAGCGTAAAGCAGGACCTGAACCGGTACCTGGAGCCGTTGCACAACAGCAGGCGTAACACGACTTAACGCCACGGCCATGGGGAAATTCCTCAGAAATGAGATGAAGCGCCAGTATAGTGACCACACGGAGTGGACTGAAATGAATTAAAATCATCACAGGTATAGTTTCGAGGAATAATCATGGACATAAGAACGCTGCGCTATTTTGTCGAAGTGGTTCGCCAGCAGAGTTTTACCCGCGCAGCGGAAAAGTTGTTTGTTACCCAGCCCACCATCAGCAAGATGCTGAAAAATCTCGAAGATGAACTGAACTGTACCCTGCTGATCCGCGATGGCCGCAAGCTGTTGCTGACCGATACCGGGCGCGTGGTGTTTGAGCGCGGGCTGGCGATTCTGGCAGAATTTCGCCAGCTGGAGGCCGAGCTTGGCGATATTAACCATCTGAATAAAGGTCTGCTGCGCTTAGGTATTCCGCCGATGGTCGGGATGATGATGGCCGGGCCGATCAGCCTTTTTCGCCAGCGCTATCCCGGCGTCGAGCTGAAAATTTCCGAATTTGGCGGCCTGACCGTGCAACAGGCTGTGATGAACGGCGAGCTGGATCTGGCGATGACCGCCCTGCCCGTCGAAGAGGACAGCGGCCTGTCGACGCTGCCGCTGTTCAGCCATCCCCTGTGTGTACTGGTGCCTCGCTCCGGCGACTGGCTGCACATCGACACGGTTAAACCTGAACGGCTGGCGGAACATCCGCTGCTGATTTACAACGAGGATTTCGCCCTCAGCCGCCAACTGATGCAGTTGTTTCACCAGCACGGCGTCAAACCGCGTATTGCGGTGCGCAGCGGTCAGTGGGATTTTCTGGCGGCGATGGTGCAGGCGGGCGTCGGAATCGCGATTTTGCCGCAGCCAATCTGCGAGCGGCTGGATAAAAATACCCTGCGCTGGATACCGCTGGAGAGCGATTTGCACTGGCAGTTAGGGATGATTTGGCGCGAAGGAGTCTATTTGTCGCACAGTGCCCAGGCGTGGTTGACATGTTGTGAGGGGTTTTGGGTGAAGGGGGAGTAGTCGTCTGTTTCCCCTCACCCTAACCCTCTCCCAAAGGGAGAGGGGGCAGTTCGGTTTTTCTCCCTCTCCCTGTGGGAGAGGGCCGGGGTGAGGGCATCAGACCGCACCTACTGCTCTATCAGCAACGCTTCCAGCAAATCCAAATCGTGCAGTAGTTTTTGCAGCGTCTCGTTACTGATCTGGCGCGTGGCGCGCAAGTGGTAAAGCTCGGCGCGCTCTGAACGCAGCGCTGCCAGACGGAAGCGGCGCTCCAGATCCTCTTCCTGCATTGAGCTTTCTACGTCGTTACGCCCATCGGCGCGGCGACGCAGATTACCAATCACCCGCGAGCTGACCTCTTTCAGCAGCTGATTATCGATATTCTCTTCGGCATCCGACGCCAGGCGTTCTTCCATCTTCTCGATGGCGACAATCGCCACTTCAGCCGTCGCGGCGCGCGCGATACGCTCCTCTTTATGCTGCTGAGAATGGTCGGCCACTTCCAGATGTTGTAGCAGAATCGGCAGCATTACCACGCCGATAAACAGCGAGAACAGGATCACGCCAGCGGCCAGGAACACCAGCTCGTAACGTGCCGGGAAGACGTTGCCATCCGGAAGTAGCAGCGGAATCGAGAGCACACCGGCGAGGGTAATTGCCCCGCGCACACCCGCAAACGAGGCAATCAGCAACTCGCGCGTGGACCAGGAGCCAAACTCCATCGGTTTCTTGTGCAGAAAACGCACGCTGAATTTTTTCATCGTCCACAGCCAGCCGAAACGCACCAGCATCAGCGCCAGATAAATCAGCACGATATCGGTAAACAGCATCCAGGTTTCGACGTTCGGATCGGCTTCTGCCGCCACCAGTGAGGATTCGAGAATACCGGGCAGTTGCAGGCCCAACAGCAGGAACACCATGCCGTTAAAGACAAACTCCAGCATCGCCCAGGTGCTGTTGGCGCGCAGACGCATCGCCAGCGGCGCACGGCGCATTACGCCCGCGCGGGTGATGGTCATCCCCGCCGCAACGGCCGCCAGAATGCCCGACACGCCGATATGTTCGGCAATCAGGTAAGAGGCAAACGGCAGCAGGAACAGCAGGACGATCTGTGTGGCGGGCTCGTCACCGCCCCAGCGGCTGAGGAACCCGAGCGAGCGGCCATACAGCCAGCTCACCACAAACCCGGCGAGGATGCCGCCGATCGCCACTTTGAAAAATTCAACGGTCGCGCCGCCGATGGTGAAAATCATCGTTCCCATCGCCACGGCGACGGCAAATTTCAGGGCTACCAGACCGGAGGCGTCGTTCATCAGCGCCTCGCCCTGCAGGATGCCCATGATTTTCTTCGGTATACGGCCTTCACCGACAATCCCGGAAAGAGCCACCGCATCCGTAGGCGACAGCACGGCGGCCAGCGCGAACGCAGGGATCAGCGGGATGCCCGGGACTATCCAGTAAATCAGGAAACCAATCCCAACCACGGTGACGACAACCAGCGCCAGCGCGAGGCCAAATATCTCTCGCCCGTGCTCAAGAAACTCGCGCGTCGGCGTTTTCCAGCCGTCGGCAAACAGCAGCGGCGGAATGAACAGCACGAGGAACAGCTCGGGATCGAACTCCACGTGCAGGCCAAACGTCGGCCACGCGAGCAGCGCGCCTATGGCGATTTGCATTAGCGGGAGAGGTAACTGGAAGGGCAGTACGCGGGTGACTACCCCGGAAAGTGAGACCACAAGGGTCATGATGAGTATTGTGAAGAAGATTTCCATGCGTTCCCTGTTTGCGTGTTTCTTATTGTCTAAAACATGAAGCGTCGTGCCTCTATTCTACATTTCCCAGAGTAACGCAAAAGACAACGATGTGCGGTCCGAAAATAAAAACGGGCGGCCTAAGCCACCCGTTTTCGCAGGAAAAGACAACTTAGATTGCCCAGCCGCCCGCATAGAACGCCACCAGCGCGACCGCAATCACTACGGTGCCGATGTTCAGCTTGCGCCACTCGCCGGAGACCAGACGACCAATCACCAGCGAGGCAAAACCGATCATGATGCCGGTCACGATGTTACAGGTCAGGACGATAAACACGGCGGTAATCAGGCCGGACATCGCATCGACGAAATCAGCAAAATCGATTTTCGCGACGTTGCTCAGCATCAGCAGGCCGACGTACATCAGCGCAGGTGCGGTCGCGTAAGCCGGAACCAGATAAGAGAGCGGAGAGAGGAACAGGATCAGCAGGAACAGCACGCCGACGGTGATCGCCGTCAGACCGGTTTTACCGCCTGCCGCCGTACCCGCAGCGGACTCGATGTACACCGCCGCCGGAGCCGCCCCGACCAGGCCGGAGAACACGCTGCTCAGGGAGTCGGTGGTCAGCGCTTTGCCGCCATCAATAATCTGCCCGTCTTTGTCCAACAGGTTCGCCTGGCCTGCAACCGCGCGGATGGTGCCGGTGGCATCAAACACGGCGGTCATTACCAGCGCCAGAACGCTTGGCAGAACGATAGGGTTCAGCGCGCCAACGATGTCCAGGCTGCCAATCAGAGAGTTACCCTGATCGTCACTCAGGGACGGCATGGCGAAGATGCCAGAGAAGTGCACGGTCGGATCGAAAATCAGACCCACAATGGACACACCGATAATGGTCAGCAGGATGCCGCCCGGCACTTTCAGTTTTTCCAGGCCGATAATCACTGCCAGGCCAATCAGGGACATGATCACCGGGAAGCTGGCGAAGTGGCCCATCGTAACCGGCAGGCCGTCCAGTGGATTCTTGATAACCAGACCGACGCCGTTCGCCGCAATCAGCAGCAGGAACAGGCCGATACCAATACCCGTGCCGTGCGCCACGCCCTGCGGCAGGTTGCGCAAGATCCAGCTACGAATCCCGGTAGCAGAAATAATGGTGAACAGCACACCCATCAGGAACACCGCACCCAGCGCAACCGGCACGCTGATGTGCTGGCCCAGCACCAGGCTGAACGCCGTAAAGGCAGTCAGAGAGATTGCGCAGCCAATCGCCAGCGGCAGATTAGCCCACAGGCCCATGACGATGGAGCCTACGCCCGCGACCAGACAGGTGGCGACGAATACGGCCGCAGGCGGGAAGCCCGCTTTGCCCAGCATGCCCGGCACCACGATGACGGAGTAAACCATCGCCAGAAACGTCGTCAGACCTGCAAGAACTTCCTGACGCACGGTGCTGCCGCGAGCAGAAATTTTAAACATGGCGTCGAGTGAACCGCCGGTACGCGCTGAAGGCGTAGACATAGCAAACATCCCCTGAGAAATTTTTATCATTCGTCTGTAAGCGTGGTGGACAATTCCACTGCCAGCGAAACGTCAAATCCTTGTGCTGCGTTTGCGACGAATAGGGGCGTCACAAAAAAAGCAAACGTTTAGCTCCGCGCTTACAAAACGGGTGTTGAATTGAAGGCAAACGATTATCTAGCGTAATACAGCCCCTTTTCAACTGAACTTTATCGTTTATCGCTAAAATTCCCTTATGACGCTGAAGAAATAAGCAGAGGATGCGCAAACGTTATCGTGAATGCGCAATTTGATAACAATCTACGACTCACCGGGGATATCGAGTGGGCCGCCCTGCTGAATCGCACGCTGCCAGGCGGGACGCATTTCGACCCGTTTTTTCCACGCCTGGGTATGCGGAAGATTGTCGATCCCGCCGCGCGCCAGCAGCGCGAAAATTGGATAGGTCATCTGGATATCGGCCATGCTGAGCTGTTCACCCGCGAACCAGGTGTTCTCACTCAGATGGGACTCAATATAGCGGGCGTGGGTCTCGAGCTGTGGATTGAGCCAGGCTTTCTGCACGCCGCCGCCCAGTACTTTGCCGAGCGAGCGCATGCCAAACGGGATCGGCGGCTTGCCGAGGCTGGCGAACACCAGTTTCATCAGCAGGAGTGGCATCAGCGAACCCTCTGCGTAGTGCAGCCAGAAGCGGTACTGGATTTTGTTCGCCGCATTTTCGGGCTTGAGCTGCGACAGCGGGTCATAGGTTTCTTGCAAATATTCCAGAATCGCGCCGGACTCCGCGAGGATCAGCCCGTTGTCCTCAATCACCGGTGATTTGCCCAGCGGATGCACTTTCTTCAGCGACGGCGGCGCCATCATGGTTTTTTCTCGCTGATAGCGGACGATTTGGTACGGCACGGACAATTCTTCGAGCGCCCAAATAACGCGCTGGGAACGGGACTGGTTCAGGTGGTGGAGCGTCAGCATGGTGTTCTCCTGTAATTCATACAAACTAACTATAGAAAATTGCACGACATGGCGAAAAACTTTTGCCGAGATTCTGTCCACGGCGACTGGCGAACAGCGGGGTTTTGCATACAATTAAAGTGTCAACACAAACCGGAACCTCCCCAACGTGCTCGACATGAGGGGTGTTGATGTCGGGGGAAACCCTCCCGTGAACCAGCGGGATAGAGAGAAAGACAAAGACCGGGAATAAACTAAAGCGCCTTCGTTTGGCGCTTTAGTTTTTTCTGGGGTCCGCGCGGTTGTTTTGCCGGGTGGCGGCTGCGCCTTACCCGGCCTACGGTTTACGTGCAGTTTGCAGGTTTTGTAGGCCGGATAAGCGCAGCGCATCCGGCAAACATGTAGGTGCAGTTTGCAGGTTTTGTAGGCCGGATAAGCGCAGCGCATCCGGCAAGCAGGCCGCACAAACTCAATCCTCCTCCAGCAGCCGCGCTCCCGTCCCCTGCGCCCCGAGCGTATCGCCCGGATTTCGCAGCGGACAATCGCTGCGCGACAAACACCCGCAGCCGATACATCCGTCCAGTTCATCACGCAGCGCCACTAACGTATGAATGCGTCGATCCAGCTCCTCGCGCCACTGGGAAGAAAGCTCTTTCCACTCTTTGGCACTCAGAGAATGGCCTTCCGGCAATACGCCAAACGCGTCGCCAATGGTCGCCAGCGGAATGCCAATCCTTTGCGCAATTTTGATAATCGCCACGTAGCGCAGCACGTCACGCGTGTAACGACGCTGATTTCCCCCGTTGCGGATACTTTTAATTAAACCTTTGCTTTCATAGAAATGCAGCGCCGAGACGGCTACCCCGCTACGCTTGGCGACCTCCCCCGGCGTCAGCAGCGCCTTAATTCTGGGCAATCTCTTTTCCATAAAACCTCTTTACCTCAAGTTAACTTGAGGAATTATACTCCCCCGCAGAGAAAACGACGAATCAACAGAGAAAGTTGTATCTAAAGAGGGGTAACCTTATGTCGCATCAGCAAATTATTCAGACTTTGATTGAATGGATTGATGAACATATCGACCAACCGTTAAATATTGACGCTGTCGCTAAAAAGTCGGGCTATTCGAAGTGGTATTTGCAGCGGATGTTCCGCACCGTTATGCATCAAACACTGGGAGATTACATCCGTCAACGGCGTTTACTGCTGGCTGCTCAGGCACTACGGTCGACCAAACGGCCGATTTTTGATATCGCGATGGATTTAGGCTATGTCTCGCAGCAGACATTTTCTCGGGTGTTCCGCCGCGAATTTGATCGCACCCCGAGCGATTACCGCCACCAGCTGAATTAAGTGGTGCGGGGGGTAAGCACCCCAACAGGCTGTTGCTGCCAGGTCATAAATTCCTGCGGCGGCATCGCCTTCGCAAAGTGCCAGCCCTGACAATATTGTACGCCGCGCTTCAGTAGCCAGGTGACCTGCTCCGCCGTTTCCACCCCTTCTGCAATGGTTTTTAACCGCAGACTTTGGGCCATCTCAATGATGTGCTCAGCAATCAGGTGGCTGGTGCTGTTGGTCGTCAGGGTATCGATAAAGGATTTATCGATTTTCAGGATATCGACGTTAAGCGAATACAGATTGTGTAAGTTCGAATAACCGGTGCCGAAATCGTCGATGGCCACTTCATAACCCGCCTGGCGAAACGCCTGAATCACTGGCGTTGTTTTTGGCACATCAATAAATCCGCGCTCCGTCACTTCAATTTTTATCTGCTGTGCCCGCACCGAATAGTGCCGCGCTTTATCTGAGATCAGCGCAATCAAGCGCGACGAATGGAAATCAGACGCGGACAGGTTAATCGAGATATAAAGATGCGGATTATTACCGAGGAAATCACCCAGATCGTTAAACACCTCTTCGACAACGTAGTCGGTGATGCGCTCAATCATTCCCTCTTTCTCTGCCAGTGGAATAAATTCAGCGGGGCTCATCACCTGACCGTTAAATCCGGGCCAGCGCAGCAGCGCTTCGGCACCCACACAGCAGTTATTTTTAATATCAATGATCGGCTGATAGTGAACGCACAGCTGGCGTTTATTAAGCGCGCGATGCAATAAGCGTCCTGGCGAATTAAATTCACGATGCGTGCGCGACCAGACCAATAGAATAATAATGCTGCAAATCATCCCCAGCGGCAGCGTTAGCGTGGCCTGGTGATAGAGAATTTCATAAAAACGGACATTCGATGTGGAAACGATTGCGGCAATAGGACGTTTCGTTGAATTAACGGTTGTATAAAAACGATCGTCTTTTTGTAATGGCTTATCGGCTTTACCAACGAGCGAATGTAATAAAGGAATATCAGCCTGCGGGCTGACGGAAAAGAAAGCGTTAGTCACTGTGTCAAATACACCCCATTCCAGCGAATGGTCTGTCGACATGACTTCGCTGTAGGAAAGCGGATTCACCACCACAACATAATTTCCACGCTGCATATACGTCATTTTATAGCCCGCAAAGAATGGCGTATCGCGGAAATAATAAATAGAGACGTCAGGTTTACGTGTGTAATTTGCGGTAGGTATCAGATAAGGCTTATCGGGTGCCATCACCGTCGAGCAGAGAAACTGCTGGCCTTCGGCATAAATTAAATCGGACACATACAAACGGCCACGCACCACGTTCAACATATATTGCCGATGGGCGGGAGTACAGACATCACCTTGATATTTCTGCGCGGCGTCGCGCGCTAAATCAACTTGTTCAATAACCAGTTCAGTTTTATCTAAAGCAAGTTGCGCAAAAGAACGTAGCTGACTACTTGTTTCGGTGACGGCTCTGAGTTGGGCAAACCATAGCGCAAGCATCACCGGTAGCAAAACTACCATGATGATCCCGACGACCCTCAGCACCTTGCGCCGTGCGCTACGATTCATTTCCGCCCTATATCCCTGCTTTATGTGTGCCTGTAGTAATGAAGGCCGGATGCTTTGATAAACAGGTGATTACGTTGCATGAATCATGCGAAGTTAGCAACTGACTTTTATCATCAGAAACCTAATATTTGTTTATGACGATATTATTTGTCCGTAAGCCAAACTTAAAGGATGTGCTCGATTTTTATTAAGGATAATAAATATCAAAACTTAATGATGAGATTTAAGATAACACAAGGAGGGATCATTGATTTATAAATAATCAATTGAGATCACCGTTTTCCCTCTTCCGCTTCGTTTGGCATCATATAACGCTTTGTCGGCACGGGTGAGCAGGGAAGAGGTATCGCGAGGCCCGCAGCCTACTTCAACCACACCCGCACTGAAAGAAAGAATCAGCGATTTATCCCCAACCAGCATCGGTCGTTCCAAAAGCATAGCGCGTAACGTCGATGAAAGCGCCATCGCCGCCTCGCAGTCTGCCTCAGATAATAGAAGTAAAAACTCCTCACCGCCAACCCGGCCCAGGGCCGCGTGCGTCGGACTCACTTCGCGTAACCGATCGCAGAAATGCACCAGCGCGGTATCGCCGACCTGATGGCCCCACTCATCGTTAATCTGCTTGAAATAATCCAGATCGAACATCAACACGCAGAAATGCGTTTGATTACGCTCCATCGCCGCCTGGAGCTGCTGCAAAATGGCCGAACGATTAAAGCATCCGGTCAGATCGTCAGTTGTGGCTTTCAGCGCCAGTTGCTCCTCGGCCTTTTTGCGCTCGGTAATATCCAGGCCAATATTCAAAATAGACCCATCAGGCAGCAGAATATTCGACCAAAGGATCGTGAGCGGTGCGCCGTCTTTTCTGATGGGGTGCCATTCGTACATGTCTTTCAGCGGCGAAACATGCACTGAATCACGCACTCGCCGCCGCACTTCCGGGTCGGGATAAAACAGCGCCAGCGGATCGGGGTGCAGATTAATTTCCGCCATGCTCCAGCCAAACACCTTTTCACACTCCACATTCCATAGCACGCAGCGATTACGCCGATCGAAAGAGTTCATTAATACCGGAGCACGTTCGAACAGGGTTTTATATTGCGTCACAACAAGCTGCATTTCCCTGGACGTTCGTTCGCGTGAAATCATTTCGGCAAAATAATCTTTTAATTTTTCGACCAGCACCACGACCACATTTTTCAACGTCGGTAACGCACATAATCGTTGCGAAAAACCCAGGAAGAAATAGCCGTTGCAGCTCCCATCACGAGAAGACAGTTTGCAAAGCACACCGCTTTGTAATTGCAAATAGCCGGGATGCTGGGCAGTAAAGAGCAATTTCCCGACATTCTCTTTCCAGTAAATAGCCCGCCATGAGCGGTGATGGCGCTGCAAAAGCGTGCTGGCCAGAAAATCGGTCACTTCAAAAGAGTGGCAGATGACATCCCCCGCGCAAACCACGCGCGGCGGGCTGATATCGTCATCCACGCTCACCCACGCCAGCGACGAACCCAGCGAGCGATTGATGATTTCCAGCATATCAGCGAGCGAACACTGGGCCGTTAACTGCGGCATCAGTTTTGCTAAAGCATGCAACGCCTGCATGCTGTCGTTAACAATATCGCGGCATGTCTCTTTCATCGGTTTTATTCGCAGGTCATTGATTCATAGAAATCAGGCGCAACGAATAACTCAGGATTCGAATAATCTCATTGAGACAATTTATTCCAGGTATCGCATAACTATGTACAAAATTGCATGTGTGTGTGAATAATAAGTGACACCAGAGAATAAAAAGTAATGAATTCAGTAGCCTGAATTATTAATTGTGTATATTTATTTATCCGTTCAAGCATAAGCCATAGGTTTAATACTGTAAATATTGTACAGACGCCGCAACAGTGTAGAGACTTTTCTATCTCAATGAATTTCTTATAAAGACCGCCTCGAAACCATTATTAGCCTGCAAAGATATATTCTGCATACCCATTATTTTCCTTCGAATGGTTAAAAAGCGCACATTTTTAGGGCAACAAGTCTGGCGAATAAAACAGCGAATGTGATATAGTTCACATAAATTTTGTAACGCGAAACACTGTTTCATTGTTGTTTGTCTGCTATTCGAGGATGGGTTTTATGGCGACCATTACCACCAGCATGGTTTTATTGCGCTGGCCGTTGTTGAGTGCGGTTTTGATGTTTCTAGCCAGCACGCTGAACGTTCAATTTCGTAAGTCTGACCTCGCGGGTTTGGCGGTAATCAGTACCCTCCTGGGGCTGGGCGCTGCGTGCTGGTTCGCGACGGGGCTGCTGGGCATTACGATGGTGGACGTAGCAACAATCTGGAGCAACATGAAAGTGGTGATGGTCGAAGCGATGAGCCACACTCCGCCAGACTGGCCGATGGTGATTACCTGATATTGCGCGGTCTGGTACCCTCACCCCGGACCGTACACCCACAGGGAGAGGGAGAAAGAAGTTCCTCATCCGGCGTCAGGGAGAATACCAGACTGTCCCCTCTTCCTGTGGGAGAGGGTTAGGGTGAGGGCACCCGGCGTCAGGGAGAATACCAGACTGTTCCCTCTCCCTGTGGGAGAGGGTTAGGGTGAGGGCATCCGGCGTCAGGGAGAATACCAGACTGTTCCCTCTCCCTGTGGGAGAGGGTTAGGGTGAGGGCATCCGGCGACTCAAAATATCCCCTTTTGCCTCACCTTCTTCATCTTCTCCGTCGGGGCATCCACCTGACTCAAATCCCGCTCTTCCGCACCATTCGCCGTGCGTTCTGGTTCCGGTGCACCGGCCATTTTCCCGGCCATTCGCAGCTGCTGTAAAGCCAGCTTTTGCTGTTCCATCAGCGGTTTTAGCGCGGCAATTTCCGCATGGATTTTCTGCAACTGCGCCAAATGTTCCGCAGAGGAATCGCTCTCCTCGGGCGCAGCGACCTGCGGCGAAAGTTCGCCGAGCAATTCCGCCAGCGTCAATTCTTCGCGCCCTAAAGATTCCGCCACGTGACGGCACAGCGTCGGGTCCATCAGGTGCAGCTGCAAACCGGCCAGGTAGACGTTACGGTGGAAGGTGCGGATCTCCATATTCGTATCGTCAATGCTGGCGGCGTTGTCCACGGACTGATGCCATTTTTGCAGCTCTTGCATCGCGCGCAGATCCGCGCGCGACTGGTGGGGCGTCAGGTGCAGGGACAGATTGACGCGGCGAATCTGTCCCTTACGCATCGTCACCCACCTCAGCCATTAACGGCTCGTCGATCGCCTGCGCACCGGCGTCAGAGTGATACAGGCAGATTTCACGCGACAGCGCCCTCTGCGGATTTTCAATGCTCACCACACGCTCGCCCAGCGTTGCGTAGACCTCGCGAATCGCGCCTTCAATCAGATGCGCACCGCCGCCGACCAGATACACACGGTTCGGGTTCTTAGCGAATTTTTTCGCTTCGTAAGCAACCTGATCGCCCAGCTCCTGAATTTTGATTTCAATCTTTTCGAGGATCTCATCGATACGCGATTCATCGTTAATCACGCTTTTCACGAAGTTAAGATCGCTGCGGCGCTTGATCAGTTCGTTAGCGACCAGATAGCTGGAGTCGCTGTCGGCAGCGGCCAGCAGCTTGCGCGTCGCGTCCGTGACCATCGCCACGCCAATTTCGTTGTTGCCGTAAATGGCCGACACGTCGTCGAACTCACCGATTACCACACCCATATCCAGGGTGGTGCCGCCGCAGTCAATCACCAGCGATTTGGTAAATTCATTGACGTTCGAGTTGAGCAGATGCGACAGCGCCGCAGGCAGGCTCTCTGGCATCACCTGCACGTCGACGATACGGAACAGTTCGCCTTTGTTCAGCGAGATGTCGCGCATCAGATTCTGGCGCTTCGCTTCGATGCGCTCTTCATTACGCTGGCAGTCGTCCGGCTTATAGAACTGAGTGATCGGCAGGGTCACAATCACCTCCACGTCACACGGCGTGACGCCGGTCTGAAGCAGCGCGTGATGCACCGCCAACAGGTTTAAATCGTCGTATTGATAGTCGATGTGGGTGGTTGAAAGCGCTTTGTCCGAGGTGGCATCGTAGGTGTATTTGGTGGTGCCGATGGTGTAGTTATGCACCGCCTGGCCACGCAGCAGCGCCGCGCTTTTCCAGTCTTTGCGGAAAGAGTTCGGCGATACCACGGTTTTGAGGGTGCCGTTTTCAATCCAACTGATTTTTACGTTGGTAGAGCCATCGTCGATAGCGAATTTTTTACAGATCTGGGTCATGGAAGTAGTCTCAATCGTTCTGAAAATAAGGAGCGGTGTCAGAGCACAGCCTCGTCAGTTAAGAGGCGGCGGGCACCGAGATAGTGGTCCTGCCAGAAGTTATCGGAAAGCTGGCTGATGCGAATATTCAGGCCGGTGCGCGGGGCTTCGATAAATTTGCCGTCACCGAGATATACGCCAACGTGATCTGCACCGGGGCGCTGATTGATGTTGAAGAACACCAGGTCGCCACGGCGTAATTTGTCCTGCTTTATCTGGCGCAACGTGCGGTCCTGATACATGCCGTTGGCGGTGCGCGGCAGGTTGCGGCTCAGCACCGGGGTGAACGCGTAGAACACCAGGCCGCTGCAATCAAAGCCCTGCTCCGGCGTTTGGCCGCCCCAGACGTAAGGTTTGCCAAGCTGCTGATGCAGCAGTTGAATCACTTTTTTCAGCGAGGCCTGCAGGCGCGGGCTGATTTTCTCGCCAGGCAACGGTTCCCAGATCATATCCGTGGAGAGTTTGCCGGGCTGCCAGCGCTTGTGCATTGCCAGCTGTTCACGGTTTTGCACGCGTTCAAGGCGTTTTGCTTCGCTCTGCTTACGCTTTTGCTCTGGCGTCACCGGCACCACGGCAATGCGGGTACGCGATTTTTTCAGCAGCGCCGCGCGATTGCGCATTCGGGTTTTGGCGGCGCTCTCTTCTTCAGGTACCGCCTCGCGGCGCGGAGCGGCTTCTGCGTGCGCCGTGCCCGCGACAATCAGGGCTGCGGCCAGCACAACGCGGCGTAAAGTCTGGAGTGTTATAGAGGTCAACATCACTAAATCGTCTATTTTTTCTGCGAGAGTTTATCGATAATCGGTTTGATCACTTTCTCGCCGTGCTGACCAAAGAATTGATACAGCGATTCGCTCGCCGAGTGGGTCAGCACCATGATTTCAATGCGGCGGTTCGAGGAGCTGAGTGGATTTTCCGGGTCGATCAGCATCTGGTCGGCCATTCCGCTCACCTGCAAAATTTTGCCCGGTTCTAGACCGGCTTTCGTCAGGACTTTGCGTGCCTGCATCGCTCGCTCACCCGACAGATTCCAGTTGTTATAGAGATCCTGATCGCGGAAACGCGTGGAGTCCGTGTGTCCGGTGATGATAATTTTGTTGTCGATCTTATTGAGTGCCGGAGAAAACTCCGTCAGCAAACGCGTAAAGAACGGCGTCAGGATCGCGCTGCTACGCTGGAACATCTCGCGCTTCTGATCGTCGGTGATCAAGATCCGCAGCCCCTGCGGCACGATCTCCATTTTCAGGTTCGACTGCGCATCGTAGGCCGAAGTGATCTTCATGATGATGCGTGCCAGATCTTCGATCTCTTTCTGAGAACGCTTATTCACGTCCTCCAGGCTTTCGCCTTTTATTCCTGCTGTTGCCGCAGCTTGTTTCTGTTGCTCTGCTTTTTTCGCCTCGCGATCGCGGGTTTCCGTGACCGCGATTTTGCCACCGCTACCGTGGGGCTGAGTGATAGGCGTCAGGGAATGGCCTTCAAACAGGGCTTCGCCGTTGAGCTGAGAGACAATCTCTTTACGCTCTTCTTCCGTCACCGATCCCATGATCCACAGCACCATAAACAGCGCCATCATCGCCAGCGTAAAGTCGGCGAACGCCACCTTCCACGCGCCGCCATGAAACGCATCGTGGCTTTTGCGCGACGAGCGTTTGATGATGGTGGTATGTTCTTTTCCGCGAGTGCCGCGCATCAGGATTCACCCGTCATCTGGTTCACCCAGCCATCGAGCGTGGCGAAAGTCGGTTTGGAATCCAGCGGTAGCATTTTACGTCCGGCATCCACCGCCAGCAGCGTCGGTTTGCCCGCTACGTGATTGACCAGCACGGTACGCACGCATTCGATAACCGCGAGCTGTTTTTTGGTGTTCTGTTCCATGGCGTTCGCCACCGGGTCCATCAGGCAGTAGCAGAAGAAAACGCCGAGGAAGGTCCCCACCAGCGCGGCCGCCACTTTGACGCCAATCACGGCGATGGAGCCGTCAATGGACTGCATGGTGATGATGATCCCCAAAACGGCGGCGCAGATCCCGAAGCCCGGCATCGCCTCGGCGGTACGCTGCAAAGAACGGGACGGCTGAAGAAGGTTCTCTTCCATCGCCACCAGTTCCTGCTCCAGAATCCCTTCCAGCTCATGCTCGTTGATCTTGCCCATTGCCATCAGGCGGAAGTTGTCCGAGATAAAGGTGATCAGCGCTTTGTTTTGCAGGATCAGCGGATATTTCTGGAACAGCGGGCTGCTATCCGGTACTTCAATATGGGCATCCAGAACCTTCAGACCGCCGTCCTGCACCAGTTCCAGCAGTTCGAACAGCAGCATTAAAAGCTGGCGTTGATACTCATCGGTGTACTCGTTTTTGCGCATGATGCCGCGAAACTGGCGATACATTTCCGCCAGTACCGGACGCGGGTTCGCAAGCACCATTGCCCCCAGTCCCGCACCGAGAATGATAATGATCTCACCCGGCTGCCAAAACGAGGCCAGACGTCCACCGGACATAAGAAAACCGCCGACGACGCAGGCGAAAATAATGAAAATACCGAATAACTTTTGCATATACCTTTCACTTCACTTCTGGAAAAAACACTGGATCTTTTGAGCGATCTTTTTATTAAGCTGGCAGACGCGCGCCTCGGTCAGATCGAGAACCAGCGCGATTTCTTTCAGGCTCATTTCCTGCTGGTAATAGAGCGTAAGGATCAGTTGTTCACGCTCATCAAGACTCGCCAGCGCAGCCTTTAGGGTGCCGCTGATGACCATTTCGTCCTCCAGCGAGCGGGTATTGAGACTGCCGTGCAGCGCATCCTCACCTAATAATTCATCGAGACTTTCCAGCGACCTGGCGCAATCCAGCAGTAAATACTCGTGGTACTCTTCGGCAGTGATGGACAGTTGCTGGCTAAGATCGTCAAACGTCGGCGTGCGGCCAAGCTTGCGCGTAACCTCACGGATAGCATCGTTGATCTTATGGCTCTTCTGGCGCAGCCGACGCGGACGCCAGTCCAGCTCGCGCAGCTCATCCAACACCGCGCCACGAACGCGCTGTGCGGCATAGGCCCCAAACTGCTCATCGGGGTGACCATAACGACGCAGCGACGTCAGCAGACCCATCAGGGCGATCTGCTCCATGTCTTCTTTATCCATCACGCTGCTGGTTTGCCAGGAGAGCTGTTTCACCACCCGATGCACTAACGGCAAATACGCGTTAACGTATTTCGCTTCGTCAGCCGGGCTCAGCGCTTCATCAGCAATAAAATCCATCATTTCAGTCGAGTACCGTTAATTACTGGAAAACCATTTTGCTGATGATCACGTCGTTAAACGGCATACGCGTATTGAGGCTTTCAAAGCGCGCCGTGTACGCATTCATCAACGTGTCGCGCAGGGATTCCACGCTCATTTCACGCACTGCGTCGTAGTTCATGGCTGACAGTGCATTGACGGTCGCGCCACGGATCGCCGGGGACATCTCTTCTGCACGCAGGGTGTTGGCCGGTGAATCAGTGGTCAGCGCCAGTTCCAGCAGCAGGTAGCGCTCGGAATCACCTGGGCTTTTTAAGGTCACGACCACGTTCTTGATTTCGACAAACTCCACCACGTTCTCTTTGGAGGAGCTGAACAGGTCAGAAATAATGGAGCGCTTATGTTCGTCCTGGCTGAGCATGTGCGTGCCCATAACGGTCAGTACGGCGGCGAATGTTGCTGCAATCAGGGCAATTACCAGCCCTAAAGAAAAAGTCTTAATAGTCATAGTTAAACCGTCAGTAATACCGAATCATCTTTACCGCCAGTGGACTGTGCGTCCTCTGCGGCAATCTCTGCCCCTGCATCAGGCGTATCCGACTGAGTGGGCAGTTGCTGTCCGCGTCCCTGCTGCTGTCCGGACTGGGTCGACACCTGCACGTTCACCTGAACAAAGTTTTGCTCCGTCAGGCTCTGGCGCAGTTCATTGCTGATCTGCTGTAGCGCACGCACCGTCTCGCTGTTGCTGGCGCTTATCTGCACCTGCATACGGCCATTTTCGATATGCAGTGAGATATCCACTTTGCCCATTTCTGGCGGATCAAGGCGGATCGTGGCGTGCTGCACCTGATTTTTGACCTGGATCTGCAGACGATCGTTAAGCGCGCTGTGCAGCTGTTGCGCCCATTTGGTTTCGTCGGCGTCCAGTTTGATCGGCGGCAGATGGACCGTTTGCTTATCCATTACCGTTGAAAACGTCTGTCCGCTCGCCGTCGGCTGACCTGCGGCGGGCAGCACCTCGGCCAACGTTTTCACCACGTCTGTGGCAAGCGGTTTGCCGAGTTCAGCCACTGGTTCCTGCGCCACCGCTACCGGTGCGGGTGTGGCCGTTGTCGGCTGTAACCCGCCAGACAGCGGCGAAAGCCCCGCCGACAGCGTCTGCATCTTCAGCGCTTCGCCGGTTTGCGGTGCCGCTGGCGCAACATTCAGCGTTTTCACCGGCATAAGGCTTGCCATCAGCAGCGTATCCAGCAGCGCCTGCGGCGGCGTTAACGCGTCCGGCGTCTGGACTTCGCTTCCGGCAGTGTGTGTCGGGGCGTCATCGTCTTCGTCGGTGTCCAGACCCGCCAGCACCATCGTGGTGTCACGGTTCTGCTCACCGCCGATCAGGGTATGGATGATGTTAAGCAGCGCATCGTTGAACCCCGCAGGCATCGGTTCGCCGGACGCCGTTCCCGGCAGCGCCACCACGCTGGTATCTGTCACCGGCAGAGCCGGGGCGATCGCGCTCGGTTCTGTGGTGGCAGGCGCAGGCGAAAGTGACGAAAGCAGCAGATTCATCAGCCCGCCTCTCCTACATCCGCAAACTGCGCGTAGGCGCTGGCACCTTCGCGATTACGGCGCGCGCGGGCCATGTTCTGTTCAAGCTCATCGCGTTGCTGCTGGCAGTATTGGCTCACCTGCTGATGCACCAGCTTCAGCGCCATTAATGCCTCACGTTTTTCTGCCGCCAGCGTCTGGCCTTGCAGCGACATCAACAACCCCGCAATCTGCGCATCGACGTCCTGCATTTTCGGCCAGTCGTGCTGGCTGGCCGCATGCTCCAGGGAACGCGCCAGAAAACGCATAACCTGTAGATCATCCATTCTGCTGCCCCATTTTTTCCCAGCCGTCCTGCAAGTTACTGAGGATCACTTCAACCTCTTCAACATGCTCGACGGAGAGCTTATGGCTGGCGTCATACAGGCGATAAACGCAGTAGTCGTAAAGGTTCGCCAGGCTCAGCGCCAGCTCGCCCCCTTTGTCAAAGTCCAGCGCGCTGGTCAATGCGTTCAGGATGTCGATGCATTTATTAATGCTCTGAACTTTGCGGTCATAGCGACGCGCTGCAATGTGACTCTTCGCGCGGACCAGCTCATCCATCAGGCCGTTAAACAGCATCAAAACCAGTTGATGCGGATTCGCGGCTGCCGCCTGAATGGCTAAATCGGACTGCTGGTAATGGCCGAAGCCCTGCTGTTCATTCCCGTACATAAAAGCTCTGATTTCCTTAAGCTAAACCAAACATACTCATGGTGTTGTTCATCTGTGACATGGCCTGCTGCAACTGGGTGAATTGCTTCAGGTAGCGGTTATACGAGGAGTCATAACGCGTATTCATGGCATCCGTTTTGGTGTCGATATCGCTCTGCTGACGGTCAAGCACGTCCTGACGCCCTTTCAGCAACCCGGTGTTCGAGTTGAGGTAGCGGTCGAGGGATTTGTCCATCTTCGAGATCAGCCCCTCTTTACCATTGAACAGGCCGGTCAGCGCTTGCGGGTCGGCAGTCAGCGCGGTATCGAGCTTTTTGCTGTCGATTTCCAGCTTTCCGTCTTTATCCGCCGTGATACCGAAATCGGACATCCGCTTGCCGCCAAACACGGTACGGAGCACATCATTCAGTTCGCGATCGAGCGATGCCATCGTCGAGTCGCCCGCAAACGCGCCGCGCTCTTCCCCGTCACCGCTGCCGCTTTTGGTCAGCTTTTGCAGCGTGTCCTGCAGGGTGTTGTAGGAGTCAATGAAGGTCTGGAGCTGCTCTTTGGTGCCGGTGGTGTCCGTGCCGATGGTAATGGTCAGCGGTTTGTCGGCTTCGGTCTTCGACGTCAGCTCGATAGTGACCCCTTCGATGAGCTTATCCAGCGTGTTGCTGCTGTTGGTGAACTCCATCTCGCCCATGCGGAATTTGGCGTCTGCCGCTTTCGAGATCTCTTTAGCGTTTGCCGAATCAAAACCAGACGTGCCGCCGACCGTGACTTTGTTCGCGGCGCCGCTTTCATCGCTGCTCAGCATCAGGGTAACTTTGCCGTCGGTACGGATAAGCGATGCGGTGACGCCCGGATTGTCTTCATTGCCGTTGATGGCTTTGGTCAGATCGCTGAGGCTGCTGACGCTGTCCATATCGACGGTAATGGTTTTCGCATCCGCCCCTTCGCCCAGCGTGATGTCCATCGTGCCAGTCGCGTTTTTGATCGACTCATCCGTCAGATCGCCAAAGCCTATCTGATGGGCGGACGCCAGCTGATCGACCTCAATGTTGTAGGTCCCTTTTTGCGCCGCAGAGTTCGCCGTAACGTTGGCAATCCCTTCACGGTTGAGGGTCGCGACGTTTTTCAACATCCCGTCATTGGTGTTGTTCAGCCCTTTAATGGCGCTGCGGAAATCGGTCAACGCGGTGCGAAGCGCATCAAGTGCTTTTTTCTGCGACGTCATCGTTGCTGTTTTGGTCTTCAGCTGATTCTGGATCGCCATGATGTCGTAGGACGCCAGCGACTGGGCCAGCGACGTCGGGTCAATGCTGCTGAAATCTGCCATAGTAGTTGTCTCCTTTCGCACCTGTTGCTAAACCATGCTTAGTTAATGCAACCATCGTGCCAATTTTTAAATTGTATTAATTCAGTGAGTTACGAATTACAGGGAAGGCAACTTTCCCCGGATGGGAAAAGGAAGGAAGGGGAAAGGCCGCAAACAAAAACACCGCCTTACAGCGGTGTTTTTGTAGAATGTGGTCGGGATTAGCCCAGCAGGGACATCACCATACCGGACATGCTGTTGGACTGCTTCAGCATGGACATGCTGGTTTGCGCCAGCATCTGGTTGCGGGTCATGCTGGATGCTTCAGACGCGAAGTCAGCATCACGGATGTTACCCAGTGCCAGGTCGGTGTTGTCTTTCATGTTCGCCAGGTTCGCCGCGGTGTGGCCCAGACGGTTGATGTTTGCACCCAGTTTAGAACGCAGAGTACCGACTTCAGAAATCGCGCCTTCTACGCTTGTGATCATCGCCTGTGCGCCAGAAACGGTGGTCAGGGCATCAGCAGTTTTCAGTGCACCCATGCCGCTTGCGCCAGTCACGTTATCCAGCTCAGTTTTCACATCAACTTTCAGATTTTCGCCCTGTGACGCACCGATCTGGAAATTCATCTCTTTGCTGAACTTACCGGTAGTGCCGAACAGGTTTTCGCCTGCGTATTTGGTGTTGTCCATAATGTTGGTCAGTTCAGCATTCAGTTCGTCCATTTCGGACTGCAGCGCAGCGCGGTCTTCCGTGCCGTTGGTATCGTTCGCTGCCTGTGTTGCGAGGTCTTTCATGCGGTACATGATGTTGCTCACTTCATCAAATGCGCCTTCAGCGGTTTGCATCAGAGCAGTTGCGTCAGAGATGTTGCGCTGCGCAACTGCCATACCGTTGCTCTGTCCCTGAAGGCGAGTCGCGATTTGCAGGCCAGCGGCATCGTCTGCTGCGGAGTTGATACGTTTACCGGTACCGAGGCGTTCCATCGCAGTGGACAACATGCTGTTGGATTTATTCAGTGCGTTGGTAGAAGCCATGGAAGATGCGTTAGTGAAAATAGAAAGTGCCATATGATTAATCTCCTTGTGAACCTGTTCGTCAGGTCCTTCTGTCTGGTACTCAAGTAAAACGACACACACCAATGGAGAATTAAATCGGATATGAAAAAAAATTAAAAAATCACTTCTATAAGAAAAAACCTAGTTTTATTAATAAGCGCATAAATTGCGAATACAAATTAAAAACCAATGCGACACATTCATTCCTTAACTTAAATCCAACTTAAAAATAGTTAATGTTTTTTCTTTTCAAAATGTAACTATGTTTTTTACAGATGAAAAAATAAAAACATGAAATTCACATAACCGAACAAACCATTAATATAAAAAACAACAACAGATCACTATTAACGTTTAACGATTCTCATTAATGCTTATCCAGATAATTAACTTAATAATTTGTTGCACATCACACTTTTATCGCGTAAAAATGTGTCACGGAAGAGAAACTTCCTAATCTCATCCCAGAAAAGGCGGAAAATGACTGGCAGTAATGCGTCTTTCCGCAGAGCGAAAATCCTGATTACACCGTAATACCGCTCAATTTTTGCATAATCTCCGCAGGCAAGCGGCAATTCTCAAATGAATTTTTAACGGAATTAATGATTAATTTACATTAAGCATTGTGCGACGTTCCCGCACGCTGCCCGGATGATTTATTGACTCAGGAGTGGCCATTTACCACCAATTGCCATGAGAAAAAAATATTCTACCGTTAATAACTGGTTAGTTGATTTACCCTCTGGTTCACTCATTAGTTTAGTGACAGGTGAAAGAAAACGTCTGGGTGAATATCAATTAAAACTATTAGACGTACTTCTTGAAAATGCAGGAAAAATTCTCACTCGAGAAGAATTAACTACGCTGGTATGGGAACGTCGGGTGATTGGCAATAATAGCCTACCCAATGCCATTCATGCTTTACGCTCAGCGCTGGAAGACGACGGAAAACAGCAAAAGATTATTAAAACTATCCCTAAAAAGGGGTATTTGCTGGAACAGGCCTGGTGTCGCTTTGTTGAAAAAGAGAGTGAAGAAATCGATCTGCCGGAAACGGAGATCGATGGGTTTGTGTTGCCGACGCTCATTTCATCCGATGAAAACAGCGTCGCCGATGAACCAGACACCGCAGCTGAAACCGATGGCATCGCCGAACCGATGCCCGTCACGCCTCCCGCGTTGCTCGAATTGCCCGTCGTTGAATCTGCTAAGCCGCGCTTTCAGCATCCGCTGATCACGCTGGTGATATTGCTGGTAGTGATCGCTATCAGCGCAGCCGCTGGCTGGCAGTACGCCAACAACCAGGGACCAAAGATTGTCGCAGAAGAACAGGATGTCGAGGTTTACAGCAATATTCATGTGTACGAGCTGTCCGAGTCCAACCGTCTGGCAATGAATAAAGAAGATTTTTACAGCAAAATCAAAGATACGCTGTACGCCATTAACCAGCAGATCAAAACGCAGTCCGTGACGATGACGGTCTATTACCAGAGCGTCGATCAAACGCTGAATTACACGTTTGCCCTGAAAAGCCGCTGTGATAACAAGCAACTGGCGATGGCCATCTACCACTGGCGTATCGATCCCACCCAACTGAACAACCTGATACTGCGCGAAACGAGGAGAAAAATCAGTGAGATGGAAACCTGTTCTTAACTGGAAAGTGGCCCTTTCCTGCTTTCTCCTTGTGGCGCTCGCTTTTGCCGGGCTGCGCATTATCCAAACGCCCACAGCTCCGCAAAGCAATGTGGAAGGTTTCATGCAGCTTGGGTTTTATGACCTGATGTCGAAGCGTAAAGAGATTTACGACTCCCATATGCAGACGGTTAACGGCTCGATAATGACCACCATCACCAGCCCGAATGACAATCGTTTTGTGCTGAAGGGCAAATTTACCGCCATCAATAAACAGAACAGCAGATTGTTTTTTTCCTACACCCCCATCTATTACAGCACCGCGCAAAAAGGGCTGATGATTGATGGCCTGGTGGATATGCTGCTGCACATTGATGTCTGGATGCAGCCGCTAAATGTCGGTAATCAGCAGTTGGTCGTCGGGCAGAGTGGCGCGATCTTTTTGTATCCGTTGAAGAAGTAACGCCCCTCACGCTGGCCCTTTCCAGCGGTAAGGGAACCGATTGAGCGATTTGCCTCTACAGCGTTCGTACTTTAGTTAAAGTCACGGGCAGCGACCGACTGAAGTTTCCAGGTATTATCTTCTTTCACCATGCAATCAATAACGATGTGATCCTTTTTTTCACCGTAAGCGATGTAAACCTGTATGCAAGCAGCGTCATAATCTGAGCCCACTACCGCTACGTTTTTCCAGTCGTTCTGATACCCCTGAGCCTTAATGAACATATCAATGTCAGGAACGTCATACTCATTGGGGTCTAGTTTATCCATTGCTTTTAGCTTACTGATAGTTTCACGAGTTACGTAAGGCTTCAGCGCGGTGTAATCGGATAGCGGTTCCTTTCCGCTCATAATCTGCGAAATGTACCACTTGTTGAAATTCAGGGCCGCAGTTGATTCGGGAGATAGAGCCTGGGCTGCCGATGCAAACCAGGGGAAAAAAAGACATGCCATTAATACAATTTTCATTTCAGCGCCGGAATATTTCATAATGTGGTTTCACTTTTCTGTATTCCGAACCGGGATGCATTGTCCGCTGTACAAAATCCGAGTACCAGACTCCTGTTCCGCCGTATAGGCATGCGTGCCCTAATGGGTGGTGCTCTGTAGGTTGTATAACAGCTATATCCCCTTCAGTTGGTTCGCCATATACCTGATGAAAACCAGCCATGATCAGGTTGTTTCTCATGTCCTTTGCGTAATGCGTATTATGAATGTTAGCGCCGCCTGCTCGGATAGCATTGGAGACAAACTCGGCGCACCTACTCTGGCTCTGACTGCCGGCATGCTGACGGGCATACACAATGGCTTTATGGGCATTCCACATATTGCAATTTCCTTATCAGTTCAAAAAGTGACAAGGAATGTTTTACACCTGTTATTGCCGAATTTATGTAAGAGATGATGAGGTGGTATTAACCAACATTAGTGCGGGATATATAAACTAAATGAGCTATTTGCGAACAAAAAGTTTTTGAAGAATGGGGCAGGAAAATCCTCACCCCAATAAATTCTTCACCGTCGCCATATGCACATTTCCCTGTGCCGCCAGCGCTTGCGACAGCAACCCAAACTGCTTACCGCTTCCGGCTAACGCATCGCCGAGCGCGCGCGCGGTATCGAGGGCTTCGCCTGGGGTGTAGACCGTCGACATATCCTGAATGCGCGTCGCCACGCGATCCTGATGAAAATGCAATTTGCTGCGCTCGCGGGTGATTTGGTCCAGCGTCTGCTGCAACTTCTTACCGTCGCCGCGCTCCCAGCGGGTGGCGAGCTGGCCGATCTCATCTTCACGACTGGTTTCCGCCTGCGGGGCCAGCAAAGTAAAGGCATCTGCCGGGAAATGCTGTCCTTCGCCGCGCACACTGAGATGCTGGCTGACGCGTGCCCAGCGGGCTTCGTCCACCTGGAAAGCAACTTTCCCTTCGGGAGCTAGCGTAGCGTTGATGCCCAAACGGCCCAGGCCCACATTCAGATGAGCGAGTGCCTGGCGCGGGGACGACTGCGCAGGCAGCGCCACGGCGGTGAGTTCGCGCTGGCCGCCACCAAGCTGAAACACCAGCGTCTCGCCCTGCGGCTGCTCCAGCAGTTTTTCGACGCCCGGCAGCGTGAAGTTGACCTGGCTTTTTTGCTGGAGGGTGATGTTGAAATTGCGATCGATCGTCCCGCCCGACAACTGTCCGCGTTGATGCAGCAGCGTGTTCAGGCCAGAAGGCGCAGAGCCTTTCTGATGACGCATCACCAGCAGCTGCGTTTCGGCTTCCGACAGATAATTATCCGCCTGCTGAACCGCCGTTAGCTGCTGATTGAGCTGTACGTTATAGCGCAGCGGTCGGCGCGAAAGCAGCGCCGCTTCCGGGAAAGCAGGCGTTGCACGATGCGTGCTGGCGACACGTTCCGGGCGGGCGATCTGCGCCGGTGCCGTCCTGACTGCGGACGGCGTGCTGGCGGCGGTGGTGGTTTTTAATCCTACCTGCATAACCATTACAACATGCTGAAGAGCGAAAGCTGACTGATCATGCTGTACGCTTTGTTAGTGACCTGTACCGAGTTGGAGTACAGCTGGAGATTGATACTGGTGGTTGCCCAATCGGTATCCGACAGGTCGCGCACCACCTGATCGTTAGCGGTGCTGACGTCCGTATGTGCATCGCCAAGCATCGTCAGCCGGTTTTGACGCCCACCCAGATCGGTAAACATCGCTGCCACTTTGCCCTGCGTGTCGGAAGAGAGCGTCAGCATCTCGTTCATCTCGTCCTGATAATCGCTGACCGGAATGCTCGGGTCCTGCATTTTCTCGCTCAGCGATTTCAGCTTGTTCAGCATCTCCAGATCGTTACCGTTGCCAAACGCCTGCACGACGTTGGTGTTTTCGGTGACGCTCACGCCGTTGGCGACGGTGGTTTCACGCGAGCCTTCGTTGCCCTGGTAGATGTATTTACCCTGCGCTTCATCCCAGACCACCGGTTTGGCGTCGGTTTTAGTCCCAGAGAACAGATAGCTTCCACTCTCGTTCTGGGCGTTGATTGACGCCACCAGCGAGTCCAGCATCGACGACAGTTCAGCGCCAAAGCCCGACATATCTTCGCTGCTGTGGGTGCCGTTGGCCGCGCCCAACAGCTTATCGTTGAGCGACAGAAGCTGATTGCTCATCGCCGTGACGTGCGCTTCCTGGCTCGCCAGAGAGCCGCTGAGGCGCGAAATGTTGCTCTGATACTGCTGAATAGCCGACTGTTCGCGGTTGAGTTGCACCAGACGCGTGGCGGCAACCGGATCGTCCGACGGAACGTTGATTCGCTTCTGGGTCGCCATTTGTTCCATCAGCTTGCTCATACGCGTGCCGTTGACGCCAAGCTGCGCCATCATGGCGTCGGAATTATAAAGACTACTGATTCGCATAATTTTTTCCTTAACAACCGTTAAAACAGGCCTAACAGGTCGGTAAAAATCTGGTTGCCGGTGGCAATCACTTTGACGTTGGACTGGTATGCCTGCATGTAAACCTGCAGGTTAATCGCCTCTTCGTCCTGGTTTACCGCGCTGAGGTTGTTGCGCTGCAGCTGCGCCTGATCAAACACCGCCTGGGCGGCTTCCAGTTCGCTCTTCGACTGTTTACTGGCGATACCGATGTTGGAGATGATCGCCGCCGCGCCTTCGTTCAGGCTCATATTGCCCATTCCGCCGATATCGACCTTTTTGTTTTTCAGGTCGATCAGCGCCTGCAGGTTGTCGCCGTTACCCTGCTCGTCCGGGCTGCCGGAGAGCGCCAGTTCGTCGGGCTTGAGATCGTTAACCTGCAAAATGCCCGCCGGATTGGTGAGGTCAAAGGTAAACAGCGGTTTACCCGGATTGCCGTTTTTGTCGAAACCCTGCGCCAGCTGATCGTTAAACAGCGTGGCGACGGTTTCCGCCATCCCCTGCACGGAAGCCTGCATATCCGCCAGTTCGCCGGTTTCGTAGTCGTACAGCGCGCCAAGCTGGCCGCCCGTCGACGGGTTAAGCGAGAAATCGCTGCCGGAAAACTTCAGGTTTAAGACAGAGTTACCGTTGGCGTCAGTGGTGGCGCTGAGCTGCCCGGCCACTTTGCCGCTCACCAGCGGCTGACCGTTTTTCATCGATACGGAGTAGCTGCCGTTGCTGTCTTCCGTCACTTTCACGTCACTGTAGGTGCTGAGCTGTTTTACCAGTTCGTCACGCTGATCGCGCAGGACGTTGCTGTTGCCGCCGGTCGAGTCCATCTCCATGATTTTTTTGTTGTAGTCCGCGATCCCAGCGGTCAGGGTATTCATCTGATCGACCATGGTGTTGCGCTGGTTGGTGACGGACGTTTTCTGGCTGTCGATGAAGTCGTTCATGTTATTGAAACGGGTCGCCAGAGACTGCGCCTGGTTCAGCAGCTGCTGGCGGTTGGCTTCACTTTCCGGCCCGGCGGTTAATGCGCTCAGGGCCGAGAAGAAATCGTCCAGACCGTTACCCAGACTGGTGGAATCCGTGCCAATGACCTTTTCCAGCGAGCTGAGATACTGGTTACTGATGCCGTAATAGTTGGCTTTGCTGTTGCTCTGCCACACCTGGCCTGTCAAATATTGATCGGAAATACGGCGGATACTGTCCACCTGCACGCCCGCCCCGGCGGACATCCCGCCCGGTCCCAGCGTGGAAACGGAGCTTTGGATGATGCCCTGACGGCTGTAGCCCGGCGTCAGCACATTGGAGATGTTCATGGAGGTCACGCTCATCCCAAACTGTGCTGCCTGCAAGCCGCTAAAGGCAATGTTAATCATGTTCATGGATTACTCCTGCCCGCGGCGTATTACCGGAACGACGGGGGGCGTTAATGTCTTCGGATGTTCCTGTAAAGCGACCATACTCTGCGAATTCTTAAGCGGCGCGCGCTCCTGCGGGCCGAGCTGGGTAATGATCATCTGAGCAATGCCCGTGCTGCGCTGGGATGCCAGCTGTGACGCCAGTTTGTCGTCGTAAAAATCGCGCATCATCCGCTGCTGTTTACTGTCGAACGGATTGTTATCCACCAGCGCTTCGGAGGCTTTACGCATTTGCTGGAGCATCGAGCGCAGGAAAATGCCTTCGAACTGCTCCGCCGCCTGCTCCAGATTCTGTGGTTTCACCTGGCCGGTAAAATCGCCGGGCAGGACGCTGGTCTGCGGTTTGATCGCCTGTAACATTGTTTCTCCTTAAATCACAACCAGTTCGGCATCCAGCGCACCCGCTTCATGCAGGGCCTGCAAAATCGCCATCGTGTCGTCCGGCGACGCGCCGAGGCTGTTGATGGTATTCACAATGCTGCGCAGGCTGGTGCCCGCGGCAATCGTCACCATCTGCCCATTGCCGCGATTCACATCGACGTCGCTTTGCGGTGTAACCACCGTCTGGCCCTGGCTGAATGCGCCCGGCTGGCTGACGTTGGACGATTCGCGAATGGTCACGGTCAGGTTGCCGTGCGACACCGCTGCCGCGCGGACCACCACGCCATCGCCAATCACCACGGTTCCCGTGCGGGCGTTAAACACCACGCGCGGCGGCTGTTTTCCGGCGTTGATCTGCACGTCTTCCAGCATCGACATAAACGCCACGCGCTCGCCCGCCGACAGTGGGGCGTTGACCGTCACATTGGTGGCGCTTTGCGCGGTCGCCGTACCGGAGCCAAACGCGCTGTTCAGCGCCACCGCCACGCTGTTGGCGGTTTTAAAACTTGGGCGTTTGAGGTTAAGGATCACCTGGTTGTTCTGCTGAAAATCGGACGGCACTTCGCGCTCGACGGACCCGCCATTCGGCACGCGGCCCACGGTTGGGGTGTTAATGGTCACGCTCGACCCGCTGTTGCCTTCGGCTTTCACACCGCCGACCACCACGTTGCCCTGCGCCAGGGCGTAGACTTCACCGTCTGCCCCGCGCAGTTGCGTCAGCAGTAACGTCCCGCCGCGCAGGCTTTTGGCGTCGCCAATAGAGGAAACGGTGATGTCGATACTTTGTCCGCGCGCATAGCCCGGCGGGAGCGTGGCGCTGATCGCCACCGCAGCGACATTTTTCACTTTCGGATCGATTTTGGTCGGCAGCTGCACGCCAAACTGGCGCAGCATGTTGGTCACCGACTGGCTGGTGAATTTCACCTGGTTTTTATCGCCGGTGCCGTCGAGGCCGACCACCAGGCTGTAACCCACCAGTTGGTTGCCGCGCACGCCCTGAATATCGACCACATTTCCCAGGCGTTCTGCGGTGGCTGCCGTCGTCCACAGCAGCATCAGAAATAGCATTGATTTACGCATCGCAGACTCCATTAAATCGGGAACAGTGGATGGTTGAAGAAGCGCGTCAGCCAGCCTGCGGAGTTGGAGTCGCTGAGCGCCCCGCGTCCGGCGTAGGAGATACGCGCGTTGGCGATCCGCTGGGAGGAGACTGAGTTATCGCGTTCCACGTCTTCCGCACGCACCAGTCCGGTGACGCGCATGTATTCATCGCCTTGATTGAGGGTCAGCCATTTTTCACCGCGCACCGCGAGCACGCCGTTGGGCAGCACTTTGTACACCGCCACGGTGATGGCCCCGCGCAGGCTGTTTTGCTGCTGGGAGGTGGCGTTGCCGTTGAAGTTGCGGCTACCGTCAATCGAGCCGGACAGCTTATCCACTGAGTGACCAAAGGCTTCCGGCACGCCAATCGAGACGTCGTTTTTCTTGCCGAAATTGGTCCGCGCCTGTTTGCTGGCCTGGGTGGATTCGTCCAGTTTCACCGTCAGGATGTCGCCCACGCGATAGGCGCGGCGGTCCTGCGTCAGGGACCAGTTGTAGTTGCCGTTATACAGCCCGCCGCCCTGCACTTTGGTGGTCGGCATGGAGAAATCTTCTGGCGGCGCATAAGCCGCGTCATCTTTTTGCACTAACAGCGCCGGGCTTTCACACCCGGCGAGCAGCAGCGCAAACATTCCAATAACTAACTGCTTTTTCATTTCTTTTTCACTTCACGCGTTACATCGACTGCGTGACAAATTTGAGCATGTCATCCGCCGCCGAGACCATTTTGGCGTTCATCTCGTAGGCGCGCTGAACGGTGATCATATCGACCATCTCTTCAACGACCTGAACGTTGGAGCCTTCCAGCGAGCCTTGTTCGAGCTGCCCGAACGCTTCTTCCCCCGCCACGCCTTCTACCGCTTCACCGCTGGCGGCGGTTTCGCGATACAGGTTGCCGCCGAGGGCTTCCAGTCCGGCTGGATTAACGAAGTTCACCAGCGTTATCTGCCCCAGTTCCACCGGTTCAGCCTCACCGGCGACCGTGGCGGTGACGGTGCCGTCTTTGCCGATCTGCAGATCTTTGACGTTGTCCGGCAGTTCAATCTGCGGCACCAGCGGCAGACCCTGGGCGTTGGTCAGCATACCGTCCGGGTTTTTCTGGAAGTTACCGGAGCGGGTATAGGCGATATCGCCGTCGCTGGTTTCCACCTGGAAAAAGCCCTGGCCGGTGATGGCGACGTCCAGCGACTGTCCAGTGTTCTGGATGTTGCCGGTGGTGAACTCTTTCTGCGTGCCGACAATTTTGACGCCAGTACCAAACTGAATACCGGTCGGCGAAGTGTTGTTCTGGTCAAGCTGACCGCCCGGCGTGCGCTGATTCTGATAGAACAGATCGGCGAACATCACGCGATCGCGCTTAAACCCGGTGGTATTGACGTTCGCCAGGTTGTTAGAGATGGCGCTCATCTTCGCGTCTTGCGCGGCAAGACCGGTTTTACTGATCCATAAAGCGGGATTCATGGTTGTTCCTTTTTGCTAAGCGGAAAAAAATCAGGCGTTACGCAGCAGGCGATTGCCCGCTGTCGCCAGATCTTCTGCCGCCTTCATCATTTTGATTTGCGCTTCGAACTGACGGTTGAGCGCGATGCTGGAGACCATTTCGTTAATCGCCGAGACGTTCGAGGTTTCCAGGTGGCCGGAAACCACTTCCACCTCTTCGGTTCGCGGATTGACGTTGGCGTTGGTCACCAGAAAACCGGCGCTGTTTTTGCTCAACTGGTCAGCGGCGATATCCACCAGCTTGATGCGGTCGACGTCCATCGGCGCGGCAATATCACCGTCGTCCGCCACGATGGTGATCACCCCGTCGTCGGCGATGCTGACGGACGAAAACGGCGGCAGCACGATCGGGCCGTTATCGCCGGAGACCGGCAGACCATCGATGGTCAGATCGCCCTCGGGGCCAACTTCAATCTGCCCGTTGCGGGTGTAGACCTCGCGGTTGCCGCTCACCAGCGCAATCAGGCCGCTGCCTTTCACGGCAACATCCAGATCGCGCCCGGTTTCACGCGTCGCGCCCGGCGTTAAATCCACGCCGCCCTGCTGCTGTTGCACCAGGAAACGGGAGGCATAACCCTCCCCCTGAATCTGCTGTGACATCGCGCTGTCCAGATCGTGGCGAAAACCCTGGGTGTTGACGTTCGCCAGGTTGTTCGCGTGGATCTGTTGCTGGGCAAGGCTGCGAGACGCCCCGCTCACGGCGGTATAAATTAAGTGGTCCATTACAGGGCCTGGAACAGCGAATTCATCATGCTGTCGTTGGTGCTGATCACTTTGGTGTTGGCCTGATAGTTACGCTGGGCGGTCATCAGCCCGACCAGCTCGGCGGTCAGGTCAACGTTCGAGCCTTCCAGGGTGTTGGAGCTGATTGCGCCAAGCAAACCGGTTCCCGGTGCGCCCGTCAGCGGCGTGCCGGAGCTGGCGGTTTGCGACCAGGTGGTGCCATCCTGAGAAGAGAGGCCGTTCGGATTGGAGAAGCTCGCCAGAACCAGCTGGCCCTGCAACAGGCGCTCGCCGTTGGAGAAGGTGGCGTAGACGCTGCCGTCTTTGTCGATCATCTGGCCGGTACGTTCGCCCGAGGCATAGCCGTTACCGCTGTTTTTACTGACCGAGAAATCGGAGCCGAACTGGGTAGTACCGCTGTAGCTCAGGGTCAGTTCGATACCTTCCGCACCCGGAATATCCGCATTAATGGTCACCGGCCCGGTCGGCGCCTGCAGTACGCCCTGCTCGGTGAAGGTCATTTTCTCGGTGGTGCCGAGATCCTGATCGTCCATGTAGTAGTGCACTTCCCACTCGTTGTCGGAGGTTTTGACGAAGTACTGCTTCATGGTGTGTTCGCGGCCCAGGGAGTCGAACACCTGCGTGGCGTAGGTATGGTTGTAGGATTTTTCATCCTTCGGATCGAAGGTGGCGTTTTCCGGCAGCTTTTCGTTGGCGTTCAGGTTGGCGGTAAAGTCGAGAGTGCTGGTCGCTTTCGCCGGAATCGAGCCGCTGCTGATGGTCAGATTGCCGATGGTGCCGGTCTGTACCACGCCGTTAGCATCGACCGGATAACCCTGCAGGTACATGCCACGGTTGTTGATCAGATTGCCGTTGCTGTCAGTCTGCATAAAGCCCGCGCGGGTGTAGGCGGTGGTACCAGCGCTGTCGCGCATCATAAAGAAGCCGTCGCCGTTGATCGCCAGATCGAGGCTGTTAGCAGAGGCAAAAATGGCGCCGCTTTTGGAGATACTCTGCGCAATACCGGTGACGCCCACGCCCAGCGGCTGGCCTTCGGCATATAAAGAAGCAAACTCGGCGCGGCCAGATTTAAAGCCCACGGTGCCGGAGTTAGCGATGTTGTTGGAGATCGCCCCAAGCTGTTGGTTGATGGCATTCAGGCCAGAAACTGCAATATCAAAACTCATAATAATTCCTGATTAACTCGTTAATCCCTTAGGGGTTTTATCGCTGGATTGCCCGAACTGGGTGATGTTGTTGTACGCCACTTCGCCGATACCGGTGATGTTGAGCACGGTCGCGGTGCCGTCGAGCGGGACGCGCACGTTGTTCACCACGCCGCCGACTTCGATCGGCACTTTGGCCGGTTCGTTGTCGGTCATCACGGTCATGGTGTACTTGCCCTCTTTCAGCCCCAGCGCTTCAGGGTCGATGTTGAAGTCCACGGAACCGGCTTCCTGTTTACCCAGCTCGATTTTGGTCTCGGTGCCGCTTTCGTCTTTGACGATCACCGTGACGGTGTTAGCGGCATGATCCAACGTCAGGCGACCTTCAATGTTGGTGCTGCCGTCGGTATTAATGGTGTCGGTCTGAACCATCACCTTCTGCCCGACCAGATTGCCCGTCGACAGGGTTTGCAGGTTGTCCATCAGCACCGCGTTGTTAGCCATGAGTTTCGACATGGTCTCCATCGACTGCACCTGGGTCAGCTGCGCGAGCTGGCCGACGTATTCGGTGCCATCGGTCGGGTTCAACGGGTCCTGGTTCTGGATTTGTGCCACCAGCAGCTGCATAAACAGGTTGTTCATCCCCGCCGCGCTGTTGTCATTGGCGGATACGCCACTGTCGTAAGTGGTGGTACCGGATTGAGTGGAAACGCCATTCACGCTCATCTATTACGCCTCGCCCAGACGCAGCAGGCTCTGCTGCATGCTTTTTACATTGTTAAGAACATCAACGTTGGTTTCGAAGTTGCGCGATGCGGACATCATGTCGGCCATCTCTTCCACCACGTTGATGTCCGGATACCAGACGTAGCCGTCCGGGTTCGCCATCGGATGATGTGGTTCATAACGCTGAACCGCATTGCCGGATTCCACGACGTCCATCACCTGCACGCGGGCGCCGGACAAACCGTTGTTGTTCAGCAGCTCGTCGTTCTGATACACCGCCGCAAACACCGGACGGCGTGCCTTGTACACGCCCGCTTCTGCCGTTGCCGCGGTTTCGGCATTGGCGAGGTTACTGGCGACGGTATTCAGGCGGACGGTTTGTGCCGTCATGGCCGAGCCTGAGACCCGGTAGATATCGGTAAAAGCCATTTATCGTTACCTGATTCAATTACTTGCCTTCAATGGCCTTCTTCAGACCAGTGAATTTCATGTTTAAAAACGCCAGGCTCATCTGATAGTCCTGAACGTTTTTGGCAAACTCTGTTTGTTCCACATCCAGCGCAACGGTGTTGCCGTCCGAGGAGGGCTGATAGGGCACGCGATACATCTTTTGCGCCGTCGAGCCTGGAAAGAAATCCCGCTGCGAACGTTGCATCTCTGCGGCAAAATCAATATCTTTAGCCTGGAAATTGGGTGTATCGACGTTAGCCAGGTTTGCTGAAAGCAGTTCCGCCCTGGAAAGTCGAAGTGCTACAGCTTGCGGATGAACGCCCAATGCCTTATCAAAACTAATACTCACAACTCACTCCTTCGTGATGGTGGACGCTTGCGATAGTCCGTGTTGCTACAATCTTTAAAGCAACTATCGTGCCAGGTTTACAACATCATGATTTATAGAGTTTTATCACTATCTGTACCGCGCTATGGGAAGCTCTTTTTCCGCTTCACCCTTACCGCTTCATTACTGAGCTTTGCCGCTGCTTCTTTTGCAGCCCCCCCGACGCCTGCCAGCGCCCGTAAGCAGGTGCATTCCCGCGTCCAGCAGGCGGCCTCCGACGCGATCCGTCAGGAAGCCCAGCGCAGCCGCTGGGAGGATTACCAGGCGAAGCTCAATCTGTTTATTCCGTCCGAGATCTCGCAATACACCCCATGCAGCGTGCCGCTCACGGTTAGCATGCCGAACGGTGAACGCCTCGATCTGCGCAGGCTGCGTTTTGACGTGCGCTGTGAAAGCGCGAACGGCTGGGAAGTGGCGGTGACGGTCAAACCGGACATCTATCTTTCGGTGCTGATGGCCAAAAACACGCTTGAGCGCGGGCATGTTCTTGGCGCTTCCGATATCACGTTGAAGAAATTCAATATCAGCAATTTGCGCAGCGGCTATGTCACCCATCCCGACGATGTGGTGGGGCTGACGCTCAAGCGTCGCGTGCGTGAACTTCAGCCCATCAGCATGAGCCAACTGGATTCACCGGTGATGGTCGAACGCGGTCAGCGAGTGCTGATGATTGCCGATCAGGACGGCGTAGAGGCACGTACGATGGGGATCGCCAGCAAAAAAGGGCGCAAAGGCGAGATGATCAAAGTGAAGAATGAGAGCAGCGAGCGGGAAGTCACCGCCATCGTCAGCGACATGGGTGTGGTTCGAACCAGCCTGAGCGCGAAAAATTAAAAAACTTTACGCAGGGTTTAAGTTTCGCCCTCAGTGCGTCGCTTTACAGGGGTATGGAGAGAAGGAAACATTTTTTCCGCCCGCTGAACAGCCGACGTAACCTGCAAATAACCCAGAAGATGGAGTAAGCGATGAAAGTGACATCCCCACAGTACGCCATGACGAGCGCGATTAATCAGTCCAGTGCCACGGCACCGACTCGCACCGCAGGTGCTGAGGAGATGAAAGTTGCACGCACCACCGCCATTGACCCGGTTCTGGGTGATGCGCAGACGCAGCTGGCCACGATGCCAGAAGTCGATATGGCGCGCGTCGCCAGCATGAAAGAGGCTATCGCCAGCGGGAAAATCAGCGTCAATCTTGATGCCCTGACCAGCGCGATAGAGCAATACTATCAGAGGTAAAAATGAGTAACGCCGCACAGAGCGTCAAAACGCTGATTCAGGGAATGGTCGACGACCGTAACCGTTACGGCCAGCTGAAGTCACTGCTGAAGGATCAGCGTCAGTATCTTATCGCGCGCAATGCGCAAGAACTGGAAACGCTGAACGCCAGGATTTTTACGGTGTATGAGCAGCTACTGGAAAATAGCAAGCTGCGCTATCAGCTCCTGACCGGGCTGGGTATCCCCGCCGGCGCGCATGGCCTGCGCACGCTCTTCACTCGCCTGCCCGCCGCCAATCAGTCACAGCTCAACACGCTCTGGGATTCACTGGAGCACATCGCCGCCGAATGCAAAGCGCTGAATGACAGCAACGGCATGGTGCTGACCATGCAGCAGGACGTGCTGCAAAACCTGTTTAACGTGGGGGAGCCAGAGAACTGGCTTTATCGGCAGGTTTGACTTGCCCCTATCAGATCGTTTGGCACTGACCGCAATACTATGAAAAAAATATACGTTTATCTGAACGCTGCGATGGGGGATAACCTCTATCTTTTAGCCGCCTGCAGAGCAATTAAAAAAATAAAGCGTGTGGATATCGTCTTCATTAGCCCTCCCCTTTTTGTTCAACTCGCTGAGGCCTGCCCTCATGTTTCAGCTGTTTGGCAAGACAACACCCTGAGCCAGACACAAATTCAGCAGCTTCAGCAAGCGCATGCTAAAGGACGCTTTTTCGATTTTACAAACTGGAGTCATGCTCTTAGTCCCGTGCATATGGTGGACAGTTTTCTGGCGCAAATGGGGATCGATGCTTTAGCCCCGGACAAACAACTGGATCTTAATGTCCCCCCATCAGCTACCCATGTGATTGATACCTTTTACAGGGCCAATAAACTCGATGAAAAACCGGTACTGCTCGTCCACCCCAATATCGGTCATCCGAATCGGACATGGCCTCAGGAAAACTGGTTTGCACTCACCGAAATGTGGCTACTTAGCGGCTGGGATGTAATTTTTATTGGCAGCACTGTCAATTCTGAAGCAAACAAAACAATGCCAACAGCACCTCCCGCTGGCGTGATAAATGCGATTGACCAATTTTCCCCCATCGAGACGGTTGCTTTGATGCAGCGGGCGGGGATGCTCGTTTCATGCGATTCAGGTCCAGTCATGTTAGCGGGTGCGACGGAGATTGCGATTACGGCACTTTACTCCACCGTTTCGTCACATCATCGACTGCCTTTTCGTCATGGCGAAGCAGGCTGGAACTGCCTTGGGATAGATCTGGCGTGTGTGAACGGACCTTGCGCTCGACTGATGTCCAGTGAAATGATTTTTACGACCTTGCTAAAACGTCCATTCGACACACCCACGCAAAATGAATTCGCCAACTGGTGTGTGAACAGCACACCTTTTAAGTGCCTGAAACACTTTTCTCCGCCAGCACTTTACTCTCAAATGGCCGCTTTTATATTGCGGAACACAGCGGTCTAAGCCTTGGCTGTCTCACGTAACCGTTCTTCTGGAAAAATTATGACCCCATTGGCCTTCGAGCTTTGCCGCGATTTAAAAACAATTTCGGAAAGAAAGAAAAAAAAGATGCGCGTGCTATTCTTTGGTCGGGATGCATTTACTGACAACAGTAAGTATTTGTATCTCTACATGCATGCGCATTTCCCACAACTGGAGATTTGCTGGTGCTCACCCCATACCGGGTTGATCGCAACGCTCGAAGCCAAAGGGCTACCGTGCTTTGATCTCAGCAAAGACTTACATCACTCAATGGATTTTCTTCTTGAGTCATCTATTGCTGTATTTTGTGTGAATCCGCTTGAAAGCGTCGGTCATAATCTTCTGCTGCTCTCGTGCCTTAGCGGCGCGCTGACTTTTCAGATGTGGCACGGCATTGGTCCCAAACAGGCAGATCTTGCTTTGACGGCTGTGAAAAATATCACCGACCTAAGTGCGACAAAACTCATGTTCGGGGCAGCATTTCCGGAATACTACATTAGCTCTTCTGAATTTATAGACTCAAAATGGAATGAATTTTTTGGTGCCCGGAAATTCATTCGAGCATCTTACCCGCGTAATGAAGTCCTGTTCCGTGACCCTACGCCGATTGAAAGTTTAGGTGCAGAACTGAGTGAACATGTCAGAGAAGGATTATATTCTTCCCGGAACACCAGCATTCTGTTAGCCCCCACGTGGGAAGCTGATTCCGGGTTGAACAATATTTCGCTACTGTCAAAACTGGTCGCTTGCTGTCAGCAAAATAATATCAATGTATTTATCAAAAAGCATCCGTTTGTCAATGACAACAGTGATGCTGCCAGAAACATCAAAAACCTTTATACCATTCCTTCAAATGTCGATATTTACCCTCATTTAAAGAATTTTGATGCCTTAATAACAGATTATTCATCCATAATTTATGATTATATTCTGACGGGGAAGCCCATTGCTACTACGGATATTTCAAAGGGCGATGATTTCGATTTTGAATTCCTACCGGGCGACGATTCTTATCGTTATAAAATCAATGAGCATAACATTACTGTGACACTCGAAGAGATGTTAAACGGTGATAGTAAGCAATGCAGCCGGGCAGAACTGGCGTCGGTATTATTCCAGACCGATAATACTCAGGCCAACAAAATGATTACTGAAAAAATACTGCATATTTATGACCTTGAATCCGCAAAAAAAGCACCTGTTATTTATTAGCATCATTGACAACGGCGCTGCAAATGCAGCGCCGTGTTGAGCATTCACTGAGAGATCATTTTAACCAGCTCGCGCTTATTGTCTATTGCCAACCGTATCCTTTTCAGTGCATCGAGAATCTCTTTTTCATCCATTAATCCAGCATCGTGGGCGATTTTATCAACGATAAGCAACATGATCACCAGACCATTTTCCGTCGTGCTGTTAACGTAGAGTTCATGTAGGTTTGCCGCGAGAAAATGAATCATTTTCTGCGCAGAAAAGACTGGAATCACCTGAGGCAGGTTGTGCTTAACCGCATCCAAATACAGTATTTCAATATAGGAGCCAAGGCATTGCTGGGTATGCTTATCGGTCACTTCACCCGCGATGGGCAACAGCAAACGATACGTATCCAGAATCGCTAATGTGCGTTTCACCTTGTCTGTCGAGGTGGTGATCGAGCCACTACGCAGCCGATGATGATACAAACGATCAGCAATGCATCTCACTTTAGCCTTCGGTTGTCCTAATAATAACGCCGTAGTGAAATACTCGTCTTCATAATAGCGGGTATGGAACCGCAGGCCGGGGTATTGTTCGCGCCGCCAGGCATAACCCCAGATCACCACCGAATAACCTTGAGCGGTTTTTTCTCTTTCAGTAATACAGGTATTGAAAAAAGTTTGCGCATCTATTTTTTTATTAATAACGGCGCGTGGGCGTTGGTAATAAGACGACGCATTGTGCAAATATAAAAGGTCTTCTTCGCACTCAAGATGCGTTGAAAAGAATAATACATCCAGCTGATGGCGTTCCATTTCATTGATAATCGTCTCAACGCACTTCGGTGCGAGATAATCATCAGAGTCTACACAGTAAATATATTTACCTGTAGCCAGAGACATCCCCGTATTTCTCACTGCAGCCAGCCCTTTATTTTCCTGATTCACAATTTTCAGCACTGCAGAACGCGAGGAATAATATTCGAGGATCTCAAGGGAGTTATCGGTAGAGCCATCATTGATGGCAATAATTTCCATTTTTTGGCAACGTTGCGCTAACAATGAATCCAGACAGCGCTCAAGGAAGGGACCGACATTATAAACGGGTAAGATAATTGAGATATCATACTGGGACATTTTTCAGTCTCCATGTAAAGACGTGTGTGGCAGAGTGAGCAATATTCGGGCTTTAGCATGAGACATCTGCCGCGCACTAAAGCCCGAACTCTCAGAACGAATCAAATCAACGACAACCCGCACAGCAACGTGTAGTCCGCAGAATTCGCGCCCTTCCACACGTTTCCGCGCTGCCAGTTGAACCATGCGCTGAACAGGGCCACCACGTCGTCGTGGGTCAGCTGCGCGTTGTCTTCTCGCCACATGGCGCACAGCATTTTTAGCTGGAACATCATGCGGGTCAGAGACATCAGAACGTCGCCATAGTTATCGGCATCCGGGCCTGGCAGACACTCGCCGTACAGTTTATAGATCAGGGCGTTGCGAAGAATATGCGGCTGCTCAGTCAGCAAAGTATTGCGTGCGATGCCAGCCTCAAGCTCACGCAGGCGATCCTGTAAACGCGCAGGCTGCATTACCGCCAGTTCGCTGAGTTTCAGCATCATGCTCATTTTCTGCATCGCAGGCAGATTCAGGGTGAGGCGCATCGCGCCCATCTGCTCCAGCGCTTCCACGCGATTCACTTCAATCGGCGGCAGCACCCGCATTTGTTCGTCCAGAATACCACCATCAGCCAGCGCCGAGAGCTGCTCGCCCATCGCCAGTAGTTCCTGCGGGTCGCACTGGTCATTATCGCGATAACGCTGCGCTTTGCTCAACAACACGCCGATGGCATACAGGCTGCTTTCCAGCGTCAGCGCCGGATGGACCGCGAGGTTAATACACAGCTGGTTCAGCGTTTCGTCCCAGGTATTAAAAACCTGCTTGCTGTCGGGTTCAGTAGTCGATGTATGCAAAACAAAGGCTTGCGGGTTGAGCAGGATCTCGCGTGCAGCGGTTTCGCAGCCAGCGTCCAGGCTGTCGCGCTGCTGATTTTTCAGCTTCAGCTGCGTGACTGGCCAGTCGCCCGCGCTTTTCTGGCAGGCAGGACAGGTGCAGGGTCTTTTGCGCTCGGCAAAGCGGACCACATATTCAGGTTGGTAGTGCTCAATCAGTTCCATACGGTACTCCGGCCGCTGGAGTGGCGGCCCTTCTTCATTGAAAGTTTTTGCGAAAAAACCAGTGGGTGCAATCGATAGTCTTCCCGCTGTCGCGGTCGGGCATCTCGGATAAAAAAGCAAAGCTCGGAAGCAGTCCAAGCCAGCAGTGCGCCTGCATTTGTGCAGGCCAGCACGCATTAAAGGATGTTTGTTCAGCGATGGCCTGGCGGTAGTGCGCCAGCAGCTCAGGAATATATTTGCCGTTCACGGCATAAGTGCAGCCACAGTCAGCGCGGGTGACTCGAGCCACACCCGGTAGGGCTTTGAGCGGTGAAATCTGCTGGTAGCGCGCGCCCAACAGAACCACCTGCCAGTCGATGTGCTCAAGACGTGAAAACAGCTGGTTGACCGTTTTTATCGACATCTCTTTGCGCACGTATTTCACTGACGCATCCACCAGCATCACGCTCTCCCACGCTTCGTGCTGCGCAATGTCCAGCACCTGGCAGTGGGTTTCCAGTTCGTTCAGCGAAGAGCGGGCAAACGGCACGAGTTGCTGCGCTTCAAGACCAAGCGCAGTCAGCGCCTGACGCTGATTTTCAAGCTGATCGGGCTGGTCTGGATCGTACATCACCACCACTTTGCCAAACGCCTGCCACTGCACGGCGGTACTGAGCGGCGCGTGGCTCAGACGGCGATAGTGGCTCAGCAAATTACGATCCGAAACGAAGTCTTCCAGCGTTAAATCCGTCGGCTGGCTGGAGCCGAGCACGAAATCTTTGTCATAGGTATTGCTGCTGTGCGAAATACACAAAATCGCCTGTTTGGGGTCAATTTGTAGCACCGGCGAAGTGAAGTTGTTCAGAAACGCTTGCTCCTCCGCCAGCACCGCATCGTCTTCATAGCGATGGTTTTTCAGGAAGTTGCGATGACAGGCAAAGGTGCCGTTCAGCGCATGCTGCGGGCCAAACGCGTGGGTGCGATAGATCTTATCGAGATGGCTGTACCAGATGTAAATCGTGTCGCTGCCGGAAAAGAGTGCGTTGTTACGCTGCATTTCAGCGACCTGCACGCTGATTTTATTCGGCGGGTAGTAGTCGTCATCGTCAAAGCAGACAATGTATTCGCCTTTCGCCAGGTCGTTGAGCATGTTGCGTTTTTTACCCAGGTCCAGTCGTTCCGGGCTGTGGATGTAGCGCACGTTGTCCACGTGGCTATCCACCATCATCGCCATCAGATCTTCGTTGCTCTCGGCGGAATCGTCCAAGATCACCAGCTCGCGTTTATCCGCCGGATAGTCCTGATACTGAAAGAGATACAGCAGATAGGGCAAAAATGCCCGGCGGTCCCACGTCGGGCAAACCACGCTGACAAAAGGTGTTTCAGTCGTTTTTTTCTGCTGCTGGCGTTTGAGCAGCGTCTGCATCAAGTTATTAGCCATCTTATCGCTGCCGTTGTGCCTGCTGTTGTCTCAGCCAGCACTGCGCGGAAACGACGTCAGTGACTTTCTGCTCGCGGCGCTCCTGCGCCTGGCGCAGATCCTGGCGCCTAACGTCGAGCACCAGTTCGAGGCTCTTCTCCCGGCGCGATTCCGCCAGCAAATTGCCCTGCAACTTCTGCGCCTCGACGGTCGCGAGCGCCTGCTCCTGTCGCTGCCAGTCAATCACCCGCTGGATATTGCGCTTGTAGAACGATTGATTGTTCAGCATGGTCGCGTTGCCCTGAATTTCCGGCGCACTGTGATTAACGAGGTTAGAAAGCGCGTGAATGTTCTTCTCCAGGCGCTGGCAAAGCTGCTGCTGAGTGGCGAGCTTACTGCTCAGATCTTTTACCGCGCGGTTACGCAGTAGATGGAGTTGTTCGAGGGTGTGAATCAGTTTGCTCATCGTCAATTATCCTGCTTTCGCCAGTACGTTGAGATCGGAGATGGTTTTGTCGAGCAGGGCCGCATCCTGCACTTCCTGCTGTAAAAAACGGGTAATGGCCGGGGCGAGGTTCACCGCTTTATCGGCCATCGGATCGGCACCGGCGACGTATCCGCCGAGCGGAATCAACGGCTTGATGCTCTGATATTCGGCATAAAGCTGTTTGAGGGTACGCGCCGAAAGCTGATGCTCGCGTTCCGTCACCTGGCTCATGCAGCGGCTGATGGATTGCCCGATGTCGATGGCCGGATAGTGGCCCGCTTCCGCCAGATGGCGCGACAGAACGATATGCCCGTCGAGCACCGCACGGGCGCAGTCGACGATCGGGTCCTGCTGGTCATCGCCCTCGGCTAACACCGTGTAGATGGCGGTCATCGAACCGTGGCTTTCGCTGTTGCCCGCACTTTCGACAAGGCGCGGGATCATGCCAAACGCCGACGGCGGATAGCCTTTAGTAGCAGGTGGTTCGCCCAGTGAAAGGGCGATTTCACGCTGCGCCATCGCGTAACGGGTCAGGGAATCCACCAGCAGCAGGACGTCTTTGCCCTTGTCGCGGTAGTAGCTGGCGATGGTGTGACACAGCTCCGTGGCCTTGATACGCATCAGCGGCGATTCATCCGCAGGTGCGGCGACAATCACGGATTTACGTCGCCCCTCTTCGCCCAGCGAATGTTCGATAAACTCTTTTACTTCGCGCCCGCGTTCGCCGATAAGCCCGACCACCACCACTTCGGCCTGGGTATAGCGGGTGATCATCCCGAGCAGCACGCTTTTGCCGACTCCGCTTCCCGCCATCAGCCCCACGCGCTGGCCTTTGCCGATAGTCAGCAAGCCGTTGATCGCCCGCACGCCGACGTCGAGCGGCGCAGCGACCGGCTGGCGGCGCAGGGGGTGAACCTGCGGCAGTTGCTGCGGGAGCACCGTGTCGCCGGACAGCTTGCCTTTGTCGTCGATCGGTTCACCGAGGCCGTTCACCACGCGTCCAAGCCACTGATCGCCAATCAAAACGCCCTGCTGTTTATCCGCCGGATAGACGCGCGCGCCTGCCATCAGGCCAGACGGCTGTTTGAAGGGCATCAAAAAAGTCACATCGCGATCGAATCCGACCACCTGGGCTTCAATAAATTCGCCTTCGGCACTTTCGACCTGGCACAGTTGGCCAACGGCGAGTCGACAGCCAACGCACTCCAGCAAAATGCCCGCCACGCGCACCAGGCGTCCGGCCACGCGAGCCAAGTTGATGTTGTCGATGGAACGCAAAACCTGCGCGAAATCAGTGTTACTCATGGCCCGATTCCGGCAGCAACGTCTCTTTCAGCACGTCCATGCACTGGTCCAGACGGTGCTGGCAGCCGACGTCCATCTCAGTGGTATTGGTCACCACGCGGCATTCACCGGGTGCCAGTTCGGGATCGGCCATCAGCCCCCACTGCGTCACTTTCTCCGGCTCGGCTTCGCTGATCCGGCGATGTTCCTCGCTGTTGAGCATCACATTGATCTGCTCGGGCTGCTGGGGCAAAGCGCTGAGCGCTTCCTCCACCAGGGTCAAAATCTGCGTTGGATGCAAGGTCAGTTCACAGCGGATCACCTGGCGAGAGACTTTCTCCACCAGCTGTAATAACTCTTCACGGCGGCGCTGTTCGTAGCCCGCCATAAAGGTTTCCATCGACTGGATAATTTCATCCAGCGGATGCGCCGCATCGAGAAACTGCTGACGCGCCTGAGTTTTGCCTTCCGAGCGCCCTTTTCGCACACCTTCGTCAAAACCGAGGCGCAGCCCTTCCTGATAACCCTCTTCTTTGCCCTCCTCCATTCCCTGAGCAAAACCCTGATTCAGGCCATCCCGGAATCCCTGCTGGAGCTGTTCCTGCACCGCCGCACCGTCAGCCGCTGCGGGAATATCGTCTGCCACGCTATGCGCCGCGCGGCGTTTACGCAGCGGCGGGAATTTGTGCAGACGCGGTTTGATGACCGCCTGACGGGTCTGAGTCAGCGCACTGAGCGGCAAGCTGTGCTTTTTAAACATGGTTACTCCATGGTCTGTTCGGCAAACAGCTGCACCTGAATCTCACCCTCTTCCGCCAGCTGGCGAACGGTGGACATGATCTCTTTACGCACCTGATCAACGCGACTCACCGGAACCGGCCCCAGACGCGTGGTGGTGGATTGCAGCAGCGTCACCTGGCGCTTCGGCATGACGTTGAAAATACTCTGGCGCAATACCGGCTCGGTGCCTTTCAGCGCAACCGCCCACTCTTCAATGGCAATCTCTTCCATCAGGCGCTGGAGCGTAGCTGGCGTCTGGCGGCTCAGGATGAAGAATTCGTACATCTCTTCTTCCAGCTCATCCACCACGCCCGCATCACGCTCACGCAGCTGATCGAGCAACTGCTGCTGGTTGGTCGGAATGCGGTTAACGATATTAGCGGCATGTTTGATGCCAACTACTTTTGAGCCGTGTTCAGACAGCACTGCCACGCCGCGTTCGATCAGACGGTCCAGCTCGTCGATGACGTCACGGTTGACGTCATCGAGACGCGCAATGCGCCAGACAATTTCGTCCTGGCGTTCTTCCGACAGCGCGCTGAGCACGCTGGCCGCCACGTCCGGCGGCAGGAAGGCGAGGAAAACAGCCTGCAACTGCAGGTGTTCTTGCTCAATCAGCGCCGCGAGTTGTGGCACATCAACCCATTGCAAACGGGCCATTCGGTGACGAATTTCGTCGCCGTAGATGCCGTTAATCACGCTGCTGGCGATTTCGCCGCCCAGCCCTTTCTCAAGGATGCTGCGCAGATAGCTGCGCGATGCGCCGTTGATGCCGCTTTGCTCACGGTAATCGTCAAAGAAATTGTTCATTGCATAGCGTGCGTGGTCGACCTTAACGCCGTGCAAACGCGCCATCGTGTCGCTGAGCAAAATCACCTCATCGCGGTTCATCTTTTGCATCAGTTTCGCCGCAGCTTCTTCGCCCACGCTGAGCAACAGAATGGCGGCCTGCTCCAGGCGGCTGCGTCCACTTTTAACGCTGCCTTTACTGCTCTTGTTTATTAGCTGTTCGCTCATTGCTGTTGATCCATTGTTTCAGTACTTCAGCCATACGTTCAGTTTCGTTTTCCGCCAGCATCTGCAGGTATTCCACCTTGGTTTCAAGGCCAGAACTGAGTGGCGGTAACTCGCTATCCTGATTAAACGCCGGTCCTGGCAAGCCGGTCAGGCCGGTTTCAGTGGTGACCAGATTATTTTCCAGCACCTCGTCCTGCGCTTTCGCTTCAATAGCTTCCGCCTCAATCGGTTCGCGACGACCCAGACGTTGTGCCAGTGGACGCACGCCGAACAGCAGGGTTAACAGCGCCAGAAGGCCGATGCCGCCCGTTTGTCCCCAGTACTGAATGGACGGGTCTTGCCACCATTTCAGCACCGGCAGGCCGTCGCCGGTCATATCAACAAAGGTCAGACGGTCCAGGGTCAGGGAGTCACCGCGATCTTTTTCAATACCGGCGGCGTCTTCCACCAGCCGTGTCAGGGTGGCCAGTTGCTCCGGCGTCATCGATGCGAGCGACGGCGCGGCCTGGTTCAGCGCCACCGCCACGCGGAGTTTCTCCAGCTTGTAACCCGGATGGCGGATGTGGCGAATATCGCGATCGAAGGCGAACTTACGCTGCTCCTGAGTACGGTTAGTGAGCGAGCGCGGATCGCTGGTCTGGGTTTGGGTGGTTTGCTGCTGTGCATTCGCATTCGCATTCGCTGGCGCAGTGGCTGCTGCGGGTGGATTGACCGGGCGGTTGCTGAGCGAACCTGGAATACCCATCGCCAGCTCGTTGGTGGTGTTTTCGCGGGAGATATTCTCGTCGCTCACCAACGGCTCTTTGCCCAGGCGCTCCTGCGTCTCTTCAATGCTGCTGGTGTCCACGGACGGCGAGACGCTGATGCGGTAGTTTTCGCTGCCGAATAGCGGTGTCAAAATCCCGGCAATATTATTGGTGGTTTCGTGTTTGATACGCTCGATGACATCGCGCCCCTGGCGGATGCTGGCCATATTGGTGGTGCCCTGCTGGCCGTTTTCCGACAGCAAATTGCCCGACTGATCGACCACGCGCACGCTGTTAGCCTGCATTCCCGGCACGCTTCCGGCGACCAGCTGCACGATAGCGGCCACCTGCGTTTCATCCAGATGTTTGCCGTAGCGCAGTTGCAGCATCACCGAGGCGCTGCTTTGCGGTTTGTTGGTCATAACAAACGAGCTGGATTCGCTCAGACCCAAATGCACGCGCGCGCTTTCAACCGGATCGAGCGCCATAATGCTGCGCGCCAGTTCTCCTTCGAGACTGCGCTTGTAGCGGACATTCTGGACAAACTGGCTGCTGCCGAGCATCTCTTCTTTGTCCATCAGCTCGTAGCCTTCCGGCGTGACCGCTGTAATGCCCTTCGCCGCCAGCGCCATTCGCGCGCGCGGGAGTTTGTTTTCCGGGATCAGGATCTGGCCGTTATCGGGATTAATGCGATAGGCAATCGCCTCGGCGCCCAGCACTTCCACCACCTGCGCGACCGGAATGTTTTCCTGGCTGCCGTACAGCGCCACATAGCCCTGATTGCTGCGCCACAGGGAGAAGACGATCGCCCCGACCAGCAGCAAACCGCCTGCGATAATCAGCCACTGAGGTTTTATCCGTCCGGTGGGAAGCGGTAAAGAGGACAACTTTTCTTTTAACTTATTAAGCACGGAGGAAACCTTACAGCGGAGTATTCATCACTTCGTCGAGCGCAGTGGTGAGTTTGTTGCGAACCTGCATCATGGCGGAGAAGGCCACGCTGGCCTTTTGCGATTCGATCATCGCACCGGCCAGATCGTCGCTCTGTCCCATTTCGATGGCTTTCTGTTTTGCCCCTGCGGAGTGCTGGACCGCATCGACATTATCGATAGCGTTGTTCAGCACCTGGGAGAAGGAGAGATTGCCTGCGCCTGTCGCTTCAGGAAACGACGCGCCGGGGGCGATCATCTGCCCCTGACTCACTCCGCCAGAAGCGGCCATCGCAGCGGTGTTGTGCATTTTATTAAGCAAAGCTTGTTGGCTTGCCTGGAGTCCGATAGCGGTAATTTTGTCCATTGGTTTAGTCCCTTATGCCGTTACGAATAGCAACCGGCATCAATGCCTTCTTCACGCATCGACGCCAGTCGATAGCGCAGCGCGCGCGGGGTTATTCCCAAAAAAGCCGCCGTTTTTGATTTGTTACCGTTGTGACGTTTTAGCAGTTCGATGATGTACTGGAATTCCGCCATCCGGCCATGCAGCTTGACGTTGCTCATCGCGCAGGCCGCGCTCTGCTGCTCGCGGTAAGCGGGCATCACGTCCAGGTCAGGCATTTCAACGGCGGGGATCATCACCGGCAGGCCAAAATCGGTGGCAGTGATTTCTTCCCCGTTGCTCAGAATCATGCCGCGCTGAATGACGTTTTCCAGCTCTCGCACGTTGCCCGGCCACTCGTAGGCCAGCAAAGCGTGACGTGCTTCATCGGTCAGGCGAATATTGCCTTTGTGGAAAGCTTTATATTTGGCAATAAAACGCAGCGCTAAAGGAATAATGTCCTGGCGGCGTTCGCGCAGCGGGGTGATATGAATGGGAACAACTGAAATACGGTAAAAGAGATCCTGACGAAAACGTCCTTCGGCAATTTCCTGCTGTAAATCTTTATTGGTGGAGGCGACTAGGCGAATATCCAGCGGAATACGTTTATGGCTGCCCAGACGCTCGACTTCTTGCTCCTGCAAAACGCGTAATAATTTCGCCTGCAGGGCTAACGGCATATCACCGATTTCATCCAGCAATAATGTCCCGCCGTTCGCCTGTTCGAATTTACCCGCAACGCCAGTGACGGCCCCGGTAAATGCACCTTTTTCGTAACCGAATAAAATTGCTTCAAGCATGCTTTCCGGAATAGCCGCGCAGTTAACGCCGACATAAGGCGCATCCGCTCCTAATGCATTTTCATGGATATAGCGGGAAATACACTCTTTGCCTGTCCCGGTCTCGCCAGTAATAAGTACCGATACATTATATTTAGCCACGCGGCGCGCTAATGAGAATACATTTACGCTTTCTGGTGCGCTGGCAACAAATCCATTTTCATTACGGGCTTCATGTTCAATAACAATACTCATAACAACTCACCAACAATTTAATAAATTCATTAACCTGAAACTGCTGCACAGATATTCCGCCACAGGGCGTGGATATTTATAAATGCATAAGTTCGATTTGGGTTACGAAAGTCACCGAATACCTGCAAACGCCGGATTTGATGACTGAAGCGCAGTATATCGGCGTCAGGTAAGATGTCTTGTTTTTAATGAGTATTAAAGTATTAATCTATAAATATCATGCGTTTACGAAAAATATTAATCTTATTAATCACCCCATAAATAACGAATTAATAAGCCAGCCAATCTTGTACAGAACGGCTAAAAAGAGTCTAATTCTTGTCCCTAATAAAACAGTGTGCGTCTGGAATCATCCTTGATGGGTTTTGTCTCCTGATAACCCAGAGCGACACAGTTTTAGTAAACTTAAATTTTTTTAGAACCGATTTGCGTTTTTGTTTTATCCATAACCCTTAACGCCGATCATTCTTTTATGCGGAAGAACTATGCAAGCAGCTCCTCAGCGAATCAGAATCTACCAACGTCAGGCGATTCCCGACATGGTGAAGCTCGATGTGAGCAAGCTTGGTCGCCCCTGGCATAAATTACCTAAGATGATGAATGACAGCTTCGATATCTTTGATTCGCGCCTGAGCATTTATTTTCTTAAGAAACTGCGGGTGAATGTCGCGCTGGAGTCAATGACATTTGGCATCGATCAGACGCATAAAAACACTCAGGTATTTTCAACACCCTTTGGTTCTATTGCCTTTAGCATTGAACGTTCTTTATTACTGCAGATTCTCCACGACTATTACGGACTGGGGAAAGAGAGCGGCAATATTCTGCCGGACACCAGCCAACCGATAACAAAAACAGAAGATCGCCTGAAAACAAAAATCGGGCTGGATTTGACGCGTTTGCTGATTGATAAAGACACCTTCGGTCAGGACCTGGAAATAAAAAGCGATAACACCACCATTATTAATCAGTGGGCATGGTGCGTCACTTATAGTCTCGAAGGATATGAGCACGGCAGTTTTACGCTGCTATTTGATACCCAGCATGTCGATCAACTGCTGTTGAAGATGCGCGACCCCTTAACGGATAGCGTCACAGGCCGAAAAACCGCGCCGGATCGTTCGCAACTCGAGCGGCTGTTTTACAGCCTGCCGCTGAAGCTCAGCGGCAAAGTGGCGAGCCTGAATTTAACCGTCGCTCAACTGGCCAAGATTAAGCCGGGCGACATTATCCCTATGAGCATCAACGATCCCGTTCCTGTGTATATCGGGAAAGAGCAGATTTTTGACGCCAACATCGCCGAAGACCACAGCAAGTTATTCCTCTGTGGATTTAACGACAGAACCATCGAGAAGCCTTATGAGTGATCTGCAACAAGAATTGAGCCAGTCCCTGGATTTCAGCGATCTCAACCTCGGCGATATGCCGCGCGAAGAGACAGTCGAGGGCAATATCCGCCTCGATATTCAGGAAGAGCCTGCGAGCGTGAACGACATCGACGACCTGCGCAAAATGGCGCTGTTTAGCCGTATTCCCGTCACGCTGACGCTGGAAGTGGCCTCCGTCGAGATTTCGCTAGCCGACCTGATGACCGTCAATCACGATTCAGTGATTGAGCTGGATAAAATGGCGGGCGAAGCGCTGGACATCAAAGTGAACGGCATTCTGTTTGGCAAAGCCGAAGCGGTGGTGTTGAACGACAAGTACGGTCTGCGCATTCTTGAGTTCAACAGCAAAGAACTGGGTGAACTGACGCGATGAAACCGTTGCTTCGCGTACTGCTGTTCGCCGGACTGCTGTTCTCTCCGCAACTGTTGGCGGCCAACGGCGATATCACGCTCTTTAGTTCGGCCAATACCGGCGGCGGTCAGGATTACAACGTCAAAATTGAAATCCTGATCATGATGACCCTGCTGGGTCTGCTGCCGGTCATGATGCTGATGATGACCTGCTTTACGCGCTTTATTATCGTGCTGGCGATTTTGCGCCAGGCGCTAGGGTTGCAGCAAAGTCCGCCGAATAAAATCCTCACCGGTATTGCGCTGGCCCTGACGCTGCTGGTGATGCGCCCGGTGTGGACCAAGATTTACGATGAAGCCATCGTGCCGTTTCAGAATGACGAAATCACCATGAAACAGGCATTCGGCAAAGCGGAAACGCCGCTGAAGAACTACATGCTGGCGCAAACCAGCAACAAAGCGATGGCGCAGATGATGGATATTGCCAAAGTGTCGGGCGATCCGCGCGAGCAAGATCTGACGGTAGTGACACCCGCGTATCTGCTGAGTGAGCTGAAAACCGCCTTCCAGATCGGCTTTATGATTTACATCCCGTTCCTGGTCATCGACCTGATTGTCGCCAGTATTCTGATGGCAATGGGGATGATGATGCTATCGCCACTGATTGTGTCGCTGCCGTTCAAGCTGATGCTGTTTGTGCTCTGTGACGGCTGGACGCTGATCGTCGGAACGCTCACCTCCAGCGTGCAAGGGCTATAGTGATGGTCACGATGGATATTGCCGGTGACATCATGGCGAGCGGCATCAAACTGGTGCTGATTATCTCGGCGGTGGCGATCGTTCCGAGTCTGATTGTCGGCCTGTGCGTCAGTATTTTTCAGGCAACCACGCAAATTAACGAACAGACCCTGAGCTTTCTGCCGCGTCTGCTGGTGACGCTGGCGGTATTGATCGTGGGCGGCAAATGGATGCTGACCCAACTGGTCGATTTTACCGTCAACATCTTTCACCAGGCGGCGGCGCTGGTAGGTTAACGGCTGATGGGCATTGATATTCTCACGCTGATTAATCCCCTAATGGCATTAGTCCTGCCGTTTACCCGCATTCTGGCGTTTATCCATTTTTGTCCGGTTCTGGATAACCGCGCCTTTAGCAAACGCATCAAAGCCGCGATCTCCCTGGCGCTGGCGGTGATTATCACCCCGATGTTGCCAGAAAAAGTGATGCTTACCGGGTTGATGTCGGTGCGCACCATTTTGCTCATCGGCGAGCAAATGCTGTGGGGCATGCTGTTTGGCATGGCGATGCATCTGGTGTTTGTCGCGCTACAAACCGCCGGACATATTCTGTCGATGAATATGGGACTCGGGATGGCGATGATGAACGACCCGGTTAACGGCAGTTCGACCACCGTGATTTCGCAGATTATTTACACCTTTTGCGGCCTGCTGTTTTTCATTATGGACGGGCATTTGCTGGTGGTAACCATCCTGTTTAAAGGCTTTGTCTGGTGGCCTATTGGCCAGGCGATTAATAAGCCAACATTATTATTAATCGTGCAAAGCCTGGGCTGGATAATGTCTGCCGCGACGTTAATCGCCCTTCCCACTACCTTCGTGATGCTGATTGTGCAGGGCGGATTCGGCCTGCTGAACCGCATTTCCCCCACGCTTAACCTGTTCTCGCTGGGTTTTCCGATCAGCATGTTGTTTGGCCTGCTCTGTATTTCGATGATGATGACTAATATTCCCGATCACTATCTCAACCTGACCACTGAAATTCTGGCCAGGCTCGAAGCCGTAAGGAGCCACTGATGGCCCAGGGCGGAGATAAGAGCGAAAAACCCACCCCCCAGAAACTGCGCAAAGCGCGGGAAAAGGGCGATCTGCCGCGCTCGAAAGATTTAACTATGGCAGTGGGATTGCTGACCTCGTTTATCACGCTGAGCAGCTTTTTTCCCTATTACCAGCGGCTGATTACAGAGTCATTTACCTCCGTGGGCATGATGGCAGGACGGCTGGACGATAGCGGCGCGCTGAGCCAGTTCCTGATGCTCAACGTCTCGGTGATCCTGCGCTTTATCGCCACGCTCGCGCCGATTCCACTGGCCTGTATTGTGGCGAGCCTGATACCCGGCGGCTGGATTTTTACGCTGTCAAAACTGAAGCCAGATTTCAAAAAAATCAGCCCCATCAGCGGCGTAAAGCGCATGTTTGCCGCCAGTCATTTTGTCGAAGTGGGCAAGATGCTGCTCAAATGTGGGGTCATTCTGGCAGTGCTCTACTCAATGGTTCACAGCTCGTTGAATCCGCTTCTGCATTTGCAAAAACTCAACCTGAACCAGGCGATCCACGCCGGTTTCGGCATTTATCACCATGTCCTGATCTACTTTATTTCAGTGATAGTGATTTTTGCCCTGCTCGACGTGCCGCTCACCAAATTCATGTTCACTAAAAAAATGCGCATGACCAAGCAAGAGGTGAAGGAAGAGTACAAAAATAACGACGGGAACCCGCAGATTAAGGGGCGCATCCGTCAGCTTCAGCGCCAGATGGCAATGGGACAGATTAACCGCACCGTTCCGGAAGCGGACGTGATCATCACCAACCCAACACACTTTGCGGTGGCGCTGAAATACGATCCCAACAAAGCGGAAGCTCCGTACATCGTGGCAAAAGGGATTGACGATATCGCGCTCTACATCCGTGAAGTGGCGAGTCAGCACCAGATAGAAGTGGTGGAATTTCCGCCGCTGGCGCGTGCGGTGTATCACTCCACGCGCGTGAATCAGCAAATCCCGGCCCAGCTTTTTCGCGCCATTGCGCACGTGCTGACCTACGTCATGCAGCTCAAATCCTGGCGCACCGGCCAGCTTGAGGCCAAACCGAGCCTGAACAGGCAGATCACCCTTCCAAAAGAGGTATTAAAAACTCATGGCGAACAGTAAGTCGCAGCAGATGCTTGCCATTCTCCGTCAGGGCCGCATAGGCGTACCGATATTACTGCTCAGCGTGCTGGCGATGGTGATGTTGCCGTTGTCCCCGCTGATGCTGGATATTTTGTTCACCTTCAACATCGTGCTGGCCGTGACGGTCCTGCTGGTGGCGGTGAACATGCAGCGCCCGCTCGATTTTGCGGTGTTCCCGACGCTCCTGCTGATCACTACGCTGATGCGATTGACGCTCAACGTCGCCTCCACGCGCGTGGTGTTACTGCACGGTCACGAGGGAGAAGGCGCTGCCGGTAAAGTTATCGAGGCATTCGGACAGGTCGTCATCGGCGGCGATTTCGTCGTCGGCTTTGTGGTATTCATCATCCTGATGATTATCAACTTTGTGGTGGTCACAAAAGGTGCTGAGCGTATTTCTGAAGTCTCGGCGCGCTTTACCCTCGATGCTCTGCCCGGCAAGCAGATGGCGATCGACGCCGACCTCAATGCGGGGCTGATTAACCAGAAACAGGCGAGAGATCGGCGTAAAGAGGTGTCGAAAGAGGCCGACTTCTACGGCGCGATGGACGGTGCCTCGAAGTTTGTCCGTGGTGACGCCATCGCCGGGATTATGGTGCTGGTGATCAACGTCATCGGCGGGATCTGTATTGGTATCTTCAAATACGATCTCGATGCCGGCCACGCGTTCCAGCAGTACGTTCTGCTGACCATCGGTGATGGCCTGGCGGCGCAGATCCCTTCCCTGCTGCTGGCGACCGCCGCGGCGATCATCGTGACACGCGTCAGCGACGGCGATGATGTTAGCGATGAGATCAAAACCCAGCTGCTCGCCAAACCGCATGTGCTCTACACCGCCGCATTCGTCATGTTTATTCTGGCGATTGTTCCGGGTATGCCGCACATCGCGTTTCTGTGCTTCACCGGTTTACTGCTGTTTGCCGCCTGGCGGCAGAGCAAAGTGGTTAAACCCGCCGAAGAAGAGACGGATTACGAAGCGATCACCGACGCACTCGGTCAGGACGTTGCCCCTGCGATTAACTGGGAAAGTATTCCGCTGGTGGAGCCGATTGGCCTGAATCTGGGTTACAAACTGGTGACGCTGATTGATTCCGCCAAGGGCAGCCCGCTCTCGCAGCGTATTCGCGGCGTGCGTCAGGTGGTGTCCGAACAGTGCGGCGTGCTGTTGCCAGAGATTCGTATCCGTGAAAACTTCCGCCTGAAGCCTGCGCAATATGCGATTTATATCAACGGCATCCGCACCGCGCTGGCGGAAGTGTATGCCGAAAAACTGATGGCAATTCCAGGAACCGAACTGTACGGCGAAATCGACGGCGTGCTGGATACCGATCCGGCGTACGGCATGGCGATCGTCTGGATCGACGCGGAACAAAAAGCCAAAGCGCTGAATCTGGGATATCAGGTGGTGGATTGCGCCAGCGTGGTGGCGACGCACGTCAACAAAGTGGCACGCGAGCATCTGCCGGAATTGTTCAACTATGATGACATTACCCATCTGCACTCCCGCCTGGCGCAACAAGCACCGAAGCTGGCGGAGGATCTGTCGAACGCCCTCAACTTTAGCCTGCTGCTGCGGATCTACCGCCAGCTGCTGCTGGAGCAGGTGTCGCTGAAGGATATCGTGACCATCGCCTCGACGCTGCTGGAAAGCTCAGCGGTGACCAAAGATCCGATCTTGCTGACATCTGACGTGCGTTACGCGCTACGTCGCGCAATTATTCATAACATCAATGGCGACCGGCAGAAGCTGTCGGCTTACACCATAGATAATGCGCTGGAGAATATGCTCCTTGGGGCATTGAATCAGTCACAGCAGAGCGGAAAAGTTGCGCTGGATAGCTTCCCGGTCGACCCGAACATTCTGACGCAATTACAGAACACGATGCCGATCATTCAGGAACAGATGAAAGCGAAAGGGATGCCGCCGCTGCTGTTGGTGACACCGCAGTTGCGACCGCTGATTTCGCGCTATGGGAGACTGTTTGCCAGCAATCTGAATGTGCTGTCGTATAACGAAGTGCCGGATGACAGTGATTTGACGATTGTGGGGACGTTGTCGTAGTGGGTGGTCTGTGATCGGGTAAGCATCAGAGTTTGTTCCGTTCACCTCATGTTCCGCAGAATATAATCACTCCATAACCTGTGAACGTGATAAGGGGGCTGCGCGACGCGCAGGGATGTTACCTGAGCCCGTCCCCGTCAGCCGGAAGGAATAAGACAAAGGCACCGCGAAGCGGCGATTTTCTTTGCCGGGAGTCGGGATTGTTAAGGGGGCGGCGATAGCCCTCTTAACACGTTCACCGCAGAGAAACAGACAAGAAGCAGAGAACCGGTAGTGAACGGAACAATTCCACTGTTCCCATAAAGTGCTTGGCTAACTCGGCCAAGCAACCACTCCCCTTACTCATCCAAAAACCGCAATTTCCACCCCGCCAGCGTACGTGGCATTTTGCGCTGATCGCTGCCATCGGTGCTGTAGTAGCTGAACATCAGCCCACCCTCTTTGGCAGGCGAAATGCGCCCGGCCCAGATTTCACCTTTTGGCGTATACATCACGATGGCAGTGCGTTTGTTCGCCGAACCTTGCACCCACATCGAAATCACACGGGCACCAATATTGTCGATATCATCCTGATAAATATAAACGTTGGCACTGTTAACAAAGCTTTGGTAGTCATCACCCACCAGCGCACGGAATTTGTCGTCGAGCGTCGCATCCTGGAAAATCCCGAGTGAGAGCAGCGTCGCTTTTGGTCGGGGATCGCTTTCTGCCATCTGATAAGCCCCATCAAGGAAAACACCTGGCGGCATCGACATGCGACAGCCCCAGTCGGCGTTACTGTAAACCTGAAGCGAGCCGTTCTTTTTAGGGATCACCAGCAGCTTACAGTTGCTGGTGTCCACCACCCGCTCCACCACCAGCATCCCGTAAAGCTTACGTGCCTCAGCGGTAAATTCGTCTTTGTTCAAACCAGCCCATGCGCGAATATCCAAAGTCTCACTCCATTTGGCGCTACGGCTAAACTGGATCACCCCGCCGCTCATATTGGGTGCCCGCATGTTCCACCATTTGCCTTCCCATTTGAAATCTCGGTTGGTATCAGCCAGCGCGCTGATCCCGGCGTAGTACGCGCGTTCAATACAGGTATCACTGGTGCATTTTTCTAACAGTTTTTCCCACTCGCGATACTCTTTGTCGTTTCCTTCCAGACCTTCCTCGTGAATGGCTTGCTGATAGACCACAGACAAAGTGCTATCGAGCCAGTGGAGGTTATCATTATTACAGATTGTATTTTCCAGCGGGGTCACCGCCCTCTGGCAGTTCACAGCCATAGCGCTGGTGCTAAATAATAACGTGAGGAGAAACAGAAAACGGCAAAAGCGAGAGGTCATAGTTGTTCAACTTTCATCCAATAATAGGGCTATTGTGGCGAATGGCTCAGTGCTTTGCAATATAAACTCATTCACGATAACTATATGAATAATGAATGAAAATGAAGTGTTAAGTTCTGTTTGTAATTTGTCGCATTAAAAGAGGGGATGTATAAATTATGGACGCTTAATGATGAAAATTGATAGTAGCAATCTCACCATGGCTACAGTTGCAGCCTATGGTTCACAAACAGACGCTTCCCGAAGCCCATTAGGTATCAAACGTTCTAGCGGGAATGCCTGTCCGCAAAGCGGTTACTGGCAAATTGATAATCCGGCTGTTACCAACGTGGTAAATGTTAAAAAAGGCGACACTATGCCCTGGCAGAATGGTTATCCTGTTAACTGGAAGCTTATTGAATATGATTTAAAGAACGAATAATCGTGTCGTTTTTATTTTTTGTGAGGAAATTTTATTTCCGAATAAGGTAATAAAATTTCCCCTCAACCACAATTCTTCCGTGCTGAAAAATAACCCAGCATTATATTTTTAAGACATTTGCTCGATTGCTTTAATCGATCGATAATCATTATTCGATCGGCTTTGACAATTAAAAATCGAGAAGGTACGATCCTCAAAACATCCATTGTTAATGTTAATTTATTGTTTGCTAGATGGATTTTCGTTCACACCTCATATCCAAAATATTCACTATGTCCCGGAGTAATCGGTGATCACGAGCTTGAACTTCAGAAGACCGCTGAATATCTGTTTTTCAGCGCTGTCTTTTACCCTGGTTATCGTCTGTTTCCTGATCACACTTGCGCAATGGGCTGATATAAAAGAGTCCTGTAAACGACAAAACCGACTCTATATCAATAACGTCACGCTGTTTTTTAATAAATACCTCAGCGGCTATGAAAATATCGTCAATGAAATGGCCCGCACCGCTGCGGATCAGCATAAATTTAACCCGAACGAAAATGACGATTTAGCACTGCGTAACTGGCTGATTGAACGTCTGCGCATCATGCCAGATGCGGTATCGATTATTCATGCCGATAATGACGGCCACTTCATTCGCCTGCCGCATCTCGAATCCCATCAGGAAAAAGGGGCAACCTGGGACCCGCGCAAAGAGCCGTGGTTCACCATCGCGGTAGAGGATACTGATAGCGCGCACTACAGCGTGACGAAGGATATTTTCACCGGCAAAGAACGCGTCCTGACGATTTCACTTCCTGTCATTAACGGGATGGATGGTTCAAACAACGGCGTGCTGGCGATCAACCTTGACGTCGAAAAAAGCGAAGAGATCCTCAACTCTACCTATCCACCGATGAAAAGCCGGACCTTTGTAATGACCAAAGAGGGTCAGATGGTGATTAGCCCAGGCTACAAGATTGCTGACAGCACGCTAAAGGCCATTGCCAGCAACGCAAGCGCATTTCGCGGAGACTTTTACCGCAACGGGTTTTACTATTTTTACCGCACGATCGGGCCTCAGGAGTGGTTTGTGGTGCAGGAAGTCGCCGAAAGTGAGATGAAACAGCTGGTGCGACATGGCAGCATCAAAGTTCTTTATGGAATGGTGCTGACGCAAGTGATCCTGCTATTTTGCTGGTGGGCGCTTCGCGCGGCGCTGAATACGATTTATATGCGTATTACTAATGGGATCAGGAATGGGTCGATCAAGCAGACTGCCGTCGAAGAGCTGCTTTTTGATGAGATCCACAGCGCACAGCAGCGCCAGGAAAAGATTTCCCAGGACGCCCTCACCGATGGCCTGACGGGGCTGGCAAATCGCCGCGCCTTTGATACGGACGCGGAACACTTTAACGCGCTGCCTAATACTCATATCGCCATGATCGATATCGACAATTTTAAAATTATCAATGACACCTGGGGCCATACGGTCGGCGACGTGGTGCTCAAAGCTACCGCGGAACTGGGGCTTCGCCTGCGCGGGCTGGAAAATATCACGCTCTACCGCTACGGCGGCGAGGAGATCGCCGTGCTGTTCCAGGACATCTCGCAGGAAAAAGCACAGAGCTATCTCGAAAAATGGCGCATTTCGCTGAATACTCGCAGCTTCCGTGAATCCGATTTACGCGTTTCCTTCAGCGCCGGAATTTGCAAAATGGGGGGTGACTCTCTTTCTGATGTGGTTGCGAAAGCCGATCGGCTGCTGTATCAGGCCAAAAAAAGCGGCAAAAACAGAATCCTGGCGAGCTAGCAGTAATATTGCCTCAACGTTTAAGTCTGACGCCCTTTGTGTCGTTTTGAAGGGTAACGTTATGGCTATGAGGCTGGCATGGAAAAAAGTACACATTTCGTGGTTCAGTGTGTCGAAAAAAACAGGCTCGATGCTGGCATCGATTTTGTCATTCAACCTATTTTTGATCTCTCGCGTTTCGCCTGCATCGGCGGCGAAGTCCTGGTACGTGGCACCCATCGGCGCAATATTGTGCCACCCAATCTTTTTATCAGCCAACTGGAAGAGACAGGCGGAATATTGCCGATGGGCGACTATCTTATGGCTCAGGCGTTTAAATTTATCGCCGCGCAGCCGCAAGCTATGCGAGAAAACCAGCTGTTTACACTTAATATTTCGCAAGTACAGTTGAACGATGCCGATTTTGCATCGCGCGCAATGAGTCTGCTGCAACAAAACCATCTCCCGCCGCGTAACTTTATTTTTGAAATTACCGATAGCGTCGAGCAACCTGAAGATGCCGTGACTCAAAACCTCGGACAGCTGAGCGAGGCCGGAATTAATCTTGCATGGGACGGTATTAACTGTCTGGATACGCTGCAGGCCCGGCTTGCCATCTGGACAACGGACTATATTAAGCTGGACAGAAGTTGCCTTGCACCGGCGAATATCGATAAGACTTTTTTGCTGCTGGAGTACATCAATGAAATTGATATTGATGTCATTATCGAAGGCGTGGAGAACTATACCCACGTATCCACTATGCTGCGCCACGGCGTGAAATACGGGCAAGGTTTTCTCTTCTCGCGTCCCATCAGTAAAGAAAGTTTCCATCAAGAGTATATGCAGCCTGAACACTAACAGGCTGCCTCGCCTGGCAAAAACATAAGAAATAACCCTATGTATCAGCAATATCTTCTAAGAACAAAAAAGAACAGGGTTGTCGCCTCAGGTATCACCTTTGTACTGACGTTTATTGTTACTGCGGCCATTGCTCTGGTCAGCATGCAAAATAATAACCAAAAAAATATCGAGCGCGAGGCACATCATCTACAAAATATTCTGGACAGTTTTATTAACGATGCTCATTCTGCCACGCAACACGCTGCCGGTTTAATCGGGAAAGTCTGCGATTTTACGGTGGAAAAAGAGCTGAATATGATCCCCGGACGATATATGCATATTTATTCGATTAACATCGTGAATAATAAGCACATTTCTTGCTCTTCGTTACTGGCCAATAAATATGCTGATGTTCAGCACATTATCAGCAGTGGGGAAAAAATATGGATGTCACAGGCGGTAAGCTCACCGGATATTGAGGTTATTTCCTTTAAAACGTCCCTGCCGCAAGGCGATGTCTACGTCGCGTCTGATATACGCTATTTGCTGGATGTCCTCAGAGGCAGTACATCGGGAAGACAACTCGCTCTGGAAGTCTCCGGTAAAACCCTGACCGCTGCCGGGCTGTCGGCAACCCCGCTTAGCTCACCGCACTTTAGCGGTTATACTTTGTATCCTGCCAATTCATCGCTTTACACGCTGGCATGGGAACAGCCCCGACCAGGGAAAGCGGTAAATGCTATGGCTAGATCGTGGATTTCCATCAGTTTTATCCTCGCCATGTCGATTATCATGGCAAGCGTCGTCTGGCTGCTTGCCACGCGCCGTCACTCGCTTTACACCCAGCTCGCGAACGCCATACGGCAGCATCAAATCCATCCGCATTATCAGCCGCTCATTTGCGCCCATACCAATATTATTTCTGGGGCCGAGATCCTCGCACGCTGGAATCATGAAGAGCTGGGTTTTGTGCCACCGGACGTGTTTATTCCGGTCGCGGAACGCACGGCACTGATTATCGATTTGACGGAGAGTTTGCTTGAGCAGGTGGTCGATGATTTACAGCAGGGCGTCATCGCCCTGGCACCTGGCTTTAATCTGAATCTCAATATCAGCTACAGCCATCTGGCGGACGACGCATTCGATGCATTTGTCGATAACTGGGCCCCGGTATTTGCCGCTCTCGGCGTGACGCTGGTGTTTGAAATTACCGAGCGCGAAAACATTGATATCAGCGAGGCGATGGCGCGCAAGATTACGTACATTAAAACGCGCGGGATCAAGATTGCGCTGGATGATTTCGGCACCGGGTTTTCCAACCTGGCGTTTATCTCCAACCTCCGCCCCGACAGTATCAAAATCGACAGAATGTTTGTCCGGCAAATTTCCCTGGATGTGGCGACGCCGCTGATCGACTGCGTGATTGATATGGCGAAACGGATGAACATCCTCACCACCGCAGAGGGCGTGGAGTATGACTATCAGGTGGAGTATCTGAAGGCGAACCAGATCGACTGTTTGCAGGGGTATTACTTTTCTAAACCGCTCGCGTTTGGGGATTTCGCGACGTTTTTACGACATTACGCGGCGAGATAAAACAAAAAGCCCCATGAGGGGCTTTTGCTTTGTTGGTTGCCGGGTGGCGGCTTCGCCTTACCCGGCCTACAAAACCACACACAATGCGGTGTTGTAGACCCGTGGGCAAAACCACATCAGAATGGAATATCGTCGTCGAAATCCATTGGTGGTTCGTTAGACGGTGCCGGAGCAGACTGCTGCTGCGGACGAGACTGTGCGCCGCCGCTGAACTGGTTGCCGCCCTGAGGCTGCTGAGGCTGACCCCAGCTACCCTGCTGCTGCTGACCGCCACCCGCTGGTGCGCCACCGCCCTGACGGCCACCCAGCATCTGCATGGTGCCACCAACGTTGACCACGACTTCGGTGGTGTACTTCTCTGCACCGGACTGATCGGTCCATTTACGGGTACGAAGCTGACCTTCGATATACACCTGGGAACCTTTACGCAGATATTCACCGGCCACTTCTGCCAGTTTGCCGAACAGCACAACGCGGTGCCATTCAGTCTGCTCTTTTGTCTCACCGGTCGCTTTATCACGCCAGGATTCGGAAGTAGCCAGCGTAATGTTGGCAACTGCGCCACCACTCGGCATGTAGCGTACTTCCGGGTCCTGGCCCAGATTACCGACGAGAATCACCTTGTTTACGCCTCTGCTGGCCATGATCGTGTCTCCTGAATACGTTTCTTAATAGTGTAAGCGCGCGAGTGTACCATTTCCACGTCACATTTTGATAGCTGCGACGGTGATTCCACAGAACTCACGCTCACTAAACATTGTTGCACATTAAATCAGAAGCTGCATTCCAATACTGTATATTCAAACAGGTCGGATTGTGTCATAATTAGCCGTTTCTGCCGTTTGTCCTTCAAACAAACCAGGCATCCGAGTCTCTACCGGGAAAGGTGAATGGATAAGATCGAAGTACGGGGCGCCCGCACCCATAATCTCAAGAATATCAACCTCATAATCCCTCGCGACAAGTTGATTGTCGTGACCGGGCTATCGGGTTCTGGTAAGTCATCACTGGCTTTCGACACCTTGTATGCCGAAGGACAGCGTCGCTACGTTGAATCGCTCTCCGCCTATGCGCGGCAGTTCCTGTCACTGATGGAAAAGCCGGACGTCGACCATATCGAAGGGTTGTCGCCTGCTATCTCCATCGAGCAGAAATCCACGTCGCATAACCCGCGTTCCACGGTCGGTACCATTACCGAAATTCATGACTATCTGCGTCTGCTGTTTGCCCGCGTGGGCGAGCCGCGCTGCCCGGATCATGATGTGCCGCTGGCCGCACAAACCGTCAGCCAGATGGTGGATAACGTACTGGCGCAGCCAGAGGGCAAGCGCCTGATGCTGCTGGCCCCAATCATTAAAGAGCGTAAAGGCGAGCACACTAAAACGCTGGAAAACCTGGCAAGCCAGGGCTATATCCGCGCCCGTATCGACGGTGAAGTGTGTGACCTTTCCGATCCGCCAAAGCTGGAACTGCAAAAGAAACACACCATTGAAGTGGTGATTGACCGCTTCAAAGTGCGCGATGACCTGACGCAACGCCTGGCCGAGTCGTTCGAAACAGCGCTGGATCTCTCCGGCGGTTCTGCCATCGTGGCCGATATGGACGATGCGAAAGCCGAAGAGATGCTCTTCTCCGCGAACTTTGCCTGCCCGATTTGCGGGTACAGCATGCGCGAACTGGAGCCGCGTCTGTTCTCGTTCAACAACCCGGCTGGCGCCTGCCCAACCTGCGATGGCCTGGGCGTGCAGCAATATTTCGACCCGGATCGCATCATTCAGAACCCGGAGCTTTCCCTGGCGGGTGGCGCGATTCGCGGCTGGGATCGCCGTAATTTCTACTACTTCCAGATGCTGAAATCGCTGGCCGAACACTATAAGTTCGATGTCGAAGCGCCGTGGGCGAGCTTGAGCCCGAATGTGCATAAAGTGGTGCTGTCGGGTTCCGGCAAAGAGAACATCGAGTTCAAATACATGAACGATCGCGGTGACACCTCCGTGCGCCGTCATCCGTTCGAAGGCGTGCTGCACAACATGGAGCGCCGCTACAAAGAGACCGAATCCAGCGCCGTGCGCGAGGAGCTGGCGAAGTTCATCAGCAATCGCTCATGTACGACCTGCGAAGGGACGCGTCTGCGTCGCGAAGCGCGCCACGTCTTTGTAGAAAACACTGCGCTGCCGACCATCTCTGACATGAGCATCGGTCATGCGATGGATTTCTTCACCAATCTGAAGCTCTCCGGCCAGCGCGCGCAAATTGCTGAAAAAGTGCTGAAAGAGATCGGCGATCGCCTGAAGTTCCTGGTGAACGTCGGCCTGAACTATCTGTCACTGTCTCGTTCAGCGGAGACGCTTTCAGGCGGCGAAGCGCAGCGTATCCGTCTGGCGAGCCAGATTGGTGCCGGTTTAGTTGGCGTGATGTACGTGCTGGATGAGCCATCCATCGGCCTGCACCAGCGTGATAACGAGCGTCTGCTCGGCACACTGATCCATCTACGCAATCTGGGCAACACGGTAATTGTGGTTGAGCATGACGAAGATGCGATCCGCGCCGCAGACCATGTGATAGACATCGGCCCTGGCGCAGGTGTACACGGTGGACAGGTTGTCGCAGAAGGGACGTTGGCCGACATCATGGCCGTCCCGGAATCGTTGACCGGGCAGTTCATGAGCGGTAAGCGCAAAATTGAGGTGCCGAAGCAGCGCGTCGCGGCCAATCCAGAGAAAGTGCTGAAGCTTTCTGGCGCGCGCGGCAACAACCTGAAAGACGTCACGCTGACGCTACCCGTTGGGCTGTTTACCTGTGTGACTGGGGTTTCAGGTTCCGGTAAATCGACGTTGATTAACGATACCTTGTTCCCGATTGCTCAAACGCAACTCAACGGGGCGACGCTCGCCGAGCCTGCGCCGTATCGCGATATTCAGGGTCTGGAACATTTCGATAAAGTGATCGATATCGACCAAAGCCCGATTGGCCGTACGCCGCGATCGAACCCGGCGACCTATACTGGCGTCTTTACGCCCGTACGTGAACTGTTCGCCGGTGTTCCTGAAGCACGCTCGCGCGGCTATACGCCAGGACGTTTCAGCTTTAACGTTCGCGGTGGTCGCTGTGAAGCCTGTCAGGGCGACGGCGTGATCAAAGTCGAGATGCACTTCCTGCCGGATATCTACGTGCCGTGCGATCAGTGCAAAGGCAAGCGCTATAATCGCGAAACGCTGGAGATTAAGTACAAAGGCAAGACCATCCACGAAGTGCTGGATATGACCATTGAAGAAGCGCGTGAGTTCTTCGATGCCGTACCTGCGCTGGCGCGTAAGCTGCAAACGCTGATGGATGTGGGGCTGACCTACATTCGTCTCGGCCAGTCAGCGACGACGCTTTCCGGCGGTGAGGCGCAGCGCGTGAAGCTGGCGCGCGAGCTGTCGAAGCGCGGAACCGGCCAGACGCTGTATATTCTGGATGAGCCAACCACCGGCCTGCACTTTGCTGATATCCAGCAGTTGCTTGAAGTGCTGCATCAGCTGCGCGATCAGGGCAACACCATTGTGGTCATTGAGCACAATCTGGATGTTATCAAAACCGCAGACTGGATTGTGGATCTCGGCCCGGAAGGCGGCAGCGGCGGCGGTGAAATCCTCGTCTCGGGTACGCCAGAGACGGTGGCAGAGTGCGAAGCTTCGCACACCGCGCGCTTCCTCAAACCTTTGCTCGAGTCTTAAACGGAAAGCTGCTGTCGGGTGTTGTCCGGCAGCAGCTCAATAGCCTGCTGATAAGACGCATCGACTAAATAGTAAATCTGCGAATCCGGTATCGTTCCATCCAGATAGACGGTGCTCCAGTGCGCTTTATTCAGATGCTGACTCGGCCGCACATCGCTGTGCTGCTGACGTAACAAATCGGCCAGTTCCGGGCTGGTTTTTAACGATGCCGCCGGACGCCCTTCGACCTCTTTCACCATCGCAAACAGCACGTCTGCCACTTTGATCTGCGTGGCTTTCCAGTCGCTATGGACACTTTGCCCCGCGCCCGGTTTATTCATGCAGTATTGAAGTATCTCCGAAATTGTCATCTTTGCTCCCCTAAGAGTGGGTTAAATGCGACCTGAGTAACTGCCCCTTTAAGTGTGCAGCAAGACGACAAAAGGTAAACCCGGCCAGACCTGATTTGTACAAAAAATCATCGCACGTCAGTATTCTGAATTAACAATCACCTCTTCACCGAAGGAACCCGCCATTGGCAGCGGGCGATACGTCGAGTTGGAGGCACGCAATACGCGGATGCCACGGGCACCCACATCGCGGGCCGCAGAGATATCGTTATCCGAATCGCCGTAGAACACTTTGATATTTTTCTGCTCAAGCCACTGGGTTTTGGTGTTTTGCCCGTGTTTATCCCCGGCAAAAATCACGGGATTCATATTAGCGGCTGGAATCGAAAAATCGCCTTGCAGCGTTTTGGTGACGGTTTCGGTTTTGGTCTGACTGCGGCCAGTGACGAAATAGATGCTGTCGCCGCGTTTCACGTGCATCGCAATCAAAGCGCGACCCACTTCTTTCGGGATGCTGAACTCATCCCAGCCGTTGTTCATTTTTTCCCAAAATTCCGGGTTTTTCAGATACTCCTCGCTGCCTGGCGAGTAAGTTTTTTTGCCACGCCAGAAGCCAGGGCTGGAAAAGAGGACGGTATCGTCGATGTCGAAACCAACGGCCATTGGCGCGCGGCCCATCAGGCTATTTTCGATTTGTGCCACGGAGACCCAGTGAATGGGGGCTTGTTCAGCCAGAATGGCGGCGGTGGTTCCGGTGTATAACGGTGTTGGCGCTGAGGCTCTGGCACCGACTGCACTATTAAGCGAGAACAATAAGCAGGCGGCGCTGAGCGCCAGTGTGATCTTGCGCATGTATTCCCCTGAATATTCAGTTTGTTATCGTTATGAATTGAGCGAATGGTCAAAAATCTATCAGACCTTAACCCCTGAGCCAGGTGAAGGGAAGGAAATTTTTGAGATTATCCCTGGTAAGCGGAGGGATATCACAAAGCGGAACGAAGAAAAAAGCCGGGTGGCGGCTACGCCTTACCCGGCCTACGTTCAGGTTTTGTAGGCCCGGTAAGCGCAGCGCCACCGGACAATTCCGGCTCCGGTGCCGATAAAAAGCCGGGTGGCGGCTGCGCCTTACCCGGCCTACGTTCGGGTTTTGTAGGCCCGGTAAGCGTAGCGCCACCGGGCGCTAAACAGTGCGGTCTGATGCCCTCACCCCGCCCCTCTCCCCAGGGAGAGGGAGAAAGGTAAGTAAGTGCTTACATCACCGCCGCAAACGCCTGCGCGACGCGCTGGACGTTGTGTGCATTCAGGCCCGCGACGCACATGCGCCCGCTGGCGATAAGATACACGCCGAATTCTTCACGAAGACGGTCAACCTGCTGCGCGCTCAGTCCGGTATAGCTGAACATCCCGCGCTGCTTGAGCAGATAATCGAAGTTGTGCTCTGGCAATGCGCTTTTGAGCGCGTTCACCAGCTCCTGGCGCATTGCCAGAATACGCGTGCGCATCGCTTCCACTTCAGCAAGCCAGGCGGCTTTCAAACCATCATCACCGAGAACCGTGGCAACAACCTGCGCGCCGAATGCTGGCGGGCTGGAGTAGATGCGACGAACGGTCGCTTTCAGCTGCCCCAGTACGCGCCCGGCTGCATCTGCGTCTTCACAAACAATCGACAATCCGCCGACGCGCTCGCCGTACAGAGAGAAAATTTTCGAGAACGAGTTGCTAACCAGCGCTGGCAGACCGGCGCTGGCAATCGCGCGGATCGCATAGGCGTCGTCTTCCATGCCCGCGCCGAAGCCCTGATAGGCGATATCGAGGAACGGGATCAGGTTGCGTGCTTTCAGCACTTCAATCACCGCATCCCACTCATTGTTGGTCAGATCTGACCCGGTTGGGTTGTGGCAGCATGGGTGTAGCAGCACAATGCTGCGCTCCGGCAAGGTGTTCAGCTTTTCCAGTAGGGCCTCAACGCGCACGCCTTTGGTGTCGTTGTCGAACCACGGATAGGTGCTGACGGCAAAGCCTGCGCCTTCAAAAATCGCGACGTGGTTTTCCCAGGTCGGATCGCTGACCCAGACGCCAGAATCGGGGAAGTACTTTTTCAGGAAGTCCGCGCCCACTTTCAGCGCACCGGAACCGCCCAGCGTCTGAATGGTCGCCACGCGTTTTTGCACTAAGACCGGGTGATCGGCGCCAAACAGCAGCGGTGCGATAGTGTTGCGATAGGTATTCAGCCCTTCCATCGGCAGATAGAGCGACGCGCCGTGCGGCACCGCGTTAAGACGCGCTTCAGCTTCAGCCACCGCCTGCAATTGCGGGATAATGCCGTCTTCGTTGTAGTAAAGACCGATGCTGAGGTTCACTTTGTCGCTACGTGAATCTTCTTTGAAACGCTCCATTAAGGAGAGAATGGGGTCGCCGGCGTAGGCGTCAACTTTCTGGAACACGCGATGTATCTCCGGATATCTGTCAGGCAGGGATTTCAACAATAAACCGGAAGCGCGGGAAGATCGAGAGGATGTTAATAAAGAGATAAATGCCGGGCAACACCCGGCATTTAATTGGACTTAATCGATGTACTTCATCGCCACTCGCGACGTCAGTCGGGTGATAAGTTCGTAAGCACTCACTTTCGTTATTTCAGCGATGCGCTCAACGGGTAAACCTTCGCCCCACATCACCACCGGGTCACCGGCTTTATCATCGGCCTCAGGTCCGAGATCGACGCAAATCATGTCCATTGCCACGCGCCCGACAACCTGCACTTCGCGGCCATTCACCAGCACCGGCGTACCGGACGGTGCCGCGCGCGGATAGCCGTCGCCGTAGCCCATCGCAACCACACCGAGGCGCGTATCGCGCTCACTCACCCAGGTGCCGCCATAGCCGACCGGTTCACCCGCTTTATGCTCACGAACGGCGATCAGGTTGGAAACCAGGGACATCACCGGCTGGAAGCCAAAGTCCGGGCCCCAGGGTTTGCCCTCCAGCGGCGAGACGCCGTAGAGAATAATGCCCGGGCGCGCCCAGTCGAAGTGCGACTGCGGCCACAGCAGAATGCCGCCGGAGGCCGCAATGGAGCGCATCCCCGGTTTGCCTTCGCAAAAGGTATTAAAAATATCGAGCTGTTGTTCCGTTGCGCCACACTTTGGCTCATCCGCGCGGGCAAAGTGACTGACGATATTCACCGGCTGACGCACATTTTTGCACTGGCTCAGGCGCTGATAAAAGGCTTCGGCCTGCTCCGGGCGCACGCCCAGACGGTGCATGCCGGTGTCGAGTTTCATCCACACGGTAACCGGCTCACTCACATCGGCGGTTTCCAGTGCAGCGAGCTGTTCTTCGTTATGCACGGCGGTGTGCAGATGTTGATCCGCAATCGTCGTCAGATCGGCGGCTTCGAAAAAGCCTTCGAGTAACAAAATCGGTTGGGTAATTCCGCCCGCGCGCAGGCGCAGGGCTTCTTCGAGACGGGCGACGCCAAAGGCATCGGCATCAGGGAGCGTTCGCGCGGTCTCAAGAAGACCGTGTCCGTAAGCGTTCGCTTTCACGACTGCAACGAGCTTGCTGGCGGGCGCCAGTTCACGCAGACGTTGCAGGTTGTGTCGCAGAGCGCGGCGGTTAATGACTACAGTTGCCGCTTGCATTTGAGTTCCTTCATAAAAAAAGAATTTCCAAAACCATTCGCGTTGCAGGAAGGCGACAAGCCCGCAAATCCCCGGGAGCTTAGTGAACTAAGCGACTGGGGTGAGCGAGCGCAGTCAACGCACCTGCGGCGTGAAGGGTGAAGGAAATTTATTCGTCGTCGTATTGAGGTCCCGCATAATTATCAAAACGCGACCACTGACCGTTAAACGTCAAACGCACCGTCCCGATCGGGCCGTTACGCTGCTTACCAATAATGATTTCCGCGATACCTTTCATGTCACTGTTCTCGTGATAAACCTCGTCACGGTAGATGAACATGATCAAGTCGGCATCCTGCTCGATGGAGCCAGATTCACGCAGGTCGGAGTTGACCGGGCGCTTGTCGGCACGTTGTTCCAGAGAGCGGTTAAGCTGCGACAGGGCCACCACGGGAACCTGTAACTCTTTCGCTAGCGCTTTGAGCGAGCGGGAGATTTCGGCGATTTCCAGCGTACGGTTATCAGAGAGCGACGGCACGCGCATCAATTGCAAGTAGTCGATCATGATAAGGCCGATGCCGCCGTGTTCGCGGGCGATACGGCGCGCGCGGGAGCGCACTTCCGTTGGCGTCAGACCGGAGGAGTCATCGATGTAGATGTTCCGTTTTTCCAGCAGAATGCCCATCGTGCCGGAGATACGCGCCCAGTCTTCGTCGTCGAGCTGACCAGTACGAATGCGAGTCTGATCCACGCGGGACAGGGACGCGAGGGAACGCATCATAATCTGGTCGGAGGGCATCTCCAGACTAAAGATCAGAACCGGTTTATCCTGCAACATCGCCGCGTTTTCGACGAGGTTCATCGCGAATGTCGTTTTACCCATCGACGGACGCGCAGCGACGATAATCAGATCCGACGGCTGCAGACCGGCGGTTTTCTTGTTCAGGTCGTCATAACCAGTGTTCACGCCGGTGACGCCATCGTGCGGTTGCTGGAACAGCTGTTCAATACGCGCGATAGTAGAATCAAGCACTTCGGCGATATTTCGCGGGCCTTCGTCTTTGTTCGCGCGGCTTTCGGCGATTTTAAAGACGCGGGATTCGGCGAGATCCAGCAGATCTTCGCTGGTGCGGCCCTGCGGATCAAAACCCGCTTCGGCGATTTCATTGGCGACAGCGATCATCTCGCGAACCACAGCACGTTCGCGCACGATATCGGCGTATGCGCTGATGTTCGCCGCACTTGGCGTGTTTTTCGATAATTCGGCCAGATAGGCAAAACCACCGACAGAATCGAGCTGCCCCTGGCGCTCCAGAGACTCTGCCAGCGTAATCAGGTCGATCGGGCTGCCGGATTCCTGCAGGCGTGCCATTTCGGTAAAAATATGACGGTGGGGACGGGTATAAAAATCATCGGATACCACGCGCTCGGCAACATCGTCCCAGCGCTCGTTGTCCAGCATTAAACCGCCCAACACCGACTGTTCCGCTTCAATCGAGTGCGGCGGGACTTTGAGTCCGGCGACCTGCAAATCGCGCTCGCGAGGCTCAGTCTGTTTGTTGAAGGGTTTATTTCCTGCCATAGTGAATGGATTACCATAAATTGAGAGACGGGGAAGTATAACCGTCTGCAAATGAATCGACAAAGGAGTTCAACGTGGCAACTCGTATCGAATTTCACAAGCATGGTGGTCCTGAAGTCCTGAAGGCGGTGGAGTTCACTCCCGCCGCACCTGGAGAGAATGAAATCCAGGTCGAAAACAAAGCGATTGGCATCAACTATATCGATACTTACATTCGCGGCGGGCTGTATCCGCCACCGTCCATGCCGAGCGGTCTGGGGACCGAGGCAGCGGGTATCGTGGTGAAAGTCGGCAGCGGCGTAAAGCATATTAAAGAAGGCGATCGCGTGGTGTATGCCCAGTCGCCGCTCGGCGCGTACAGCTCGGTTCACAACGTGCCCGCCGATAAGGCCGCCATTCTGCCGAACGCCATTTCATTTGAGCAGGCTGCAGCGTCATTCCTGAAAGGGCTGACCGTCTATTATCTCCTGCGCAAAACCTACGAAATCAAACCCGATGAGCCGTTCCTGTTCCACGCTGCCGCGGGCGGTGTCGGGCTTATCGCCTGCCAGTGGGCCAAAGCGCTGGGCGCAAAACTGATCGGCACCGTCGGCAGCGCGCAAAAAGCGCAGCGTGCCCTACAGGCCGGAGCCTGGCAGGTGATTAATTATCGTGAAGAGAACATCGCCGAGCGCGTGAAAGAGATTACCGGCGGCAAAAAACTGCGCGTGGTGTATGACTCGGTCGGGAAAGACACTTGGGAAGCGTCGCTCGATTGTCTGCAACGCCGCGGTTTGATGGTCAGTTTCGGCAATGCCTCCGGTGCGGTCACCGGCGTGAATCTGGGCATTCTCAATCAGAAAGGCTCACTGTACGTGACGCGCCCTTCCCTGCAAGGCTATATCACCACCCGTGACGAACTGACCGAGGCCAGCAACGAACTGTTTTCGCTGATCGCCAGCGGTGTGATTAAAGTGGACGTAGCGGATGCGCAGAAATATCCGCTGAGCGACGCGCAGCGCGCGCATGAGGTGCTGGAGAGTCGGGTGACGCAGGGATCGAGTTTGCTGATCCCATAAAAGATTAGGGCTTCCTTTTAACAGGAAGCCCATTCTTTTTTTAGTTCGGCTGTATGTAGGGTACAGCTCGATGAATTCTTTAACGGCGGCAATAGTGACAGATTCGATAAGTAAATCCTATTCTGTTCTAAGCATTGCTGCCGGAAAAGTTGCAGGTATGTGACGAACGCCTCAATACCTTAGTAACGAAAGCGGTTATTGCGCTGATACTGTGGGACTTTTGGTGTTTTAACCATCCGAATAACCCACACAACGGCGACCGCTAACAGTAGCCACGGCAGCAGTTTAATCATCAGCGCAAACAATCCGCCGATAAACATCACCACCGTTGCCACCACCAGTGCAGCCAGAATGCCAAGCAGCGAAATTCCGGTCGCCATCAGCATGACAAAAAATCCAATCACAAACAGCAGTTCCAGCATGGCTCTCTCCCACATGAATACCTCAGATATGCAGTGGGTATTACAAGAAACGTGCCAAATTTAACTTATTGAATCTAAAACAAAACGCCCCGCGAACATTCGCAGGGCGTGGTGAATTTGACGAACTTTTGGTGAAAATTATCGCTTGTCAGCGACCAGACGCAGCGCCTGCTCCAGGACTTCGATATCCGCCCCGGCTTTATGGGCATTTTCACTCAGGTAGCGACGCCACTGACGCGCCCCCGGAATACCCTGGAACAACCCGAGCATATGGCGCGTCACATGGCCCAAATAAGTGCCGTTGCTCAGCTCGCGTTCGATGTACGGATACATTGCGCGCACTACGGCGACCGGATCGGTATCAGTACCGTCTACGCCAAAGATTTCACGATCGACCGTGGCCAGAATACCTGGATTTTGATACGCCTCGCGGCCCACCATCACGCCGTCCATGTGGTCTAAATGCGCTTTGGCTTCGTCGAGGGATTTGATGCCGCCGTTAATCGACATGGTCAGATGCGGGAAATCACGCTTGAGCTGATACACGCGCGGGTAATCCAGCGGCGGAATTTCACGGTTCTCTTTCGGGCTGAGACCGGATAACCAGGCTTTACGGGCGTGGATAATAAACATCTCGCACTCGCCTTTCCCGGCTACGGTATTGATGAAATCACAGAGAAATTCGTAGCTGTCCTGGTCGTCAATCCCGATACGCGTTTTGACCGTGACTGGAATCGACACCACGTCGCGCATCGCTTTGATGCAATCCGCCACCAGCTGGGCGTTGCCCATCAGGCACGCACCAAACATCCCGTTCTGCACGCGATCGGACGGGCAGCCGACGTTAAGGTTAATTTCGTCATAACCGCGCTCTTGCGCCAGTTTCGCGCAGTGCGCCAGCGCAGCCGGGTCGCTGCCGCCGAGCTGTAAGGCAACCGGATGCTCTTCTTCGCTATAGGCCAGATAGTCGCCCTTCCCGTGAATGATCGCTCCGGTGGTGACCATTTCGGTGTACAGCAGCGTGTGGCGAGAGAGCTGACGCAGGAAATAGCGGCAGTGTCTGTCGGTCCAGTCGAGCATCGGCGCGATGGAAAAACGGTGTGCAGGGAAGTGTGACTGTAATTCTGACGACATGGCGAAGTTTTAAGCACCTGGTGGAAATGGGGCGCTACTATAGCACAAAGAAAAGCCGGAGGCGCATGGCCTCCGGTGGTCTTAGAAGCTGACGCTCAGCTGTGCGCCTGCCCCCCAGGTTTTGTCTTCCCCGTACAGGCCCATCAGATCCACATGGACCGCGTTGAACGGCGCAAAGCCGACACCGCCGGTGAAGACGTTGCTGTCATTGTCTTTCACGTCCGCGCGATAACCGGCGCGCACCGCCAGCCAGCTGAGCGGCGTGACTTCCGCACCGACACCCACGTACTGGGAGTTTTCTTCACTCTTGAAGCCTTTGGTTTCGGTCAGATCGCCATCGGCGGTGAGCGTCACCAGATCGTTATGCCAGGCCACGCCAGCCGTAACCAGCGGGCGGATCTGGTAGGTATCTTTGTAGCTCACCACCTCACCCGTACGACCATTGCGGATGCGGATATCCTTGGTATCGATATCACGCGACATCAGGTTCTGCCCGCTCAGGCCCACCGTCCAGTTCTCGCCAAAATCGGCGGTCACACCGGCATCGACGTTGAAACCGGTATCGTCCGTGCGGTAGCGGCTGCTGTTCCAGTCGTTGCTGTCGTAGGTGTAAATAGAGGTGGTGTAGTTGTAGAGCCAGGTTTTTTGCAGTTTTGGCGTGATACCGACGGAGACCGGCACATCAGCAATATCAAACTGACGCGCCACCGCCACGCCGTAGTCAGAGACAATCGCCGCCCGGCCTGAGGCCGTGGAGTTGAGGTTCTTGGTGATTTGATCCGAGCCGTTCAGGGCCGCATCCAGCGCGACGCTGCCCGCGACCAATTTGCTGTTCTGGATGCTGCGCAGGTAGTCAATATCCTGCTGGTCGATGGAGGAACTCACGCGCGCGTGGGCATTGCCTTTTGCGACAAAGGCGACGGCCAGTACGTTGTTTGGAATGCTGACCGCAATCCCGGCACCGGCGGTAGCGCGTGCGGTTTTGCCTTTCAGATCGTCCAGCTCGTCAGCGAGATCTTTCGCGGCGCTCTGGAACTGGTTCACGGATCCTAAGGGATTGGCGATGATCTCCGCCGGTGTGAGGCTGTTGATCACATTATCGTAGTGATCGACTTTATCGCTGATATCGTCGATCTGATCCTGCAGATTGTCTTTGTCGGTAATCTGCGCGCCGACCGAAGGCAAGATAACGGTAATGTCGTCATCCGGTTTGGCCTTTGCCAGCAGCGCCGGGTTGATGAAGGCGCCACTACCGTAATGGCCTGATGCAACTCCGGTTCCACCCATCGCGTCGCTACGCGCTTCTGTCCAGGTATTGGCTGCTCCCGCCTGATTTGCCATCAATAAGGAGACAGTGATGCTAACCACCGAAAATTTAAAATGTTTTTTCACAGTATGCTCGTTTTATAGTCTGTTATTAAACAACCCCGTCTGTTATCTCCCAAACAGGGACGAACTATTGCTGTGAATAACATCAAAAAGACCTGCTATTTCCCTAAGTTAAATCTTCCGCTCGGCCTGTTGTAATTTGTGACGGCCCTCAATATTTATAGAAGAGGATATTATTTTCGCCCAGGTTTTCCGTCGTGAGGGCCAAAAAACTGCGGCGGATGATCGACCCAGCGGTCTTCACGCGTGGCGGCATAAACTGGATTCAGCGGGTAATAAATCCGGTTTTGTTTTTTGTTCGCCTCGCCAACCACCAGCAAGCGCACCTCTTCGTCGGTATTGTTAATAAAGGTGTGGCAGACCCCGGTTCCGGCCGGAAAACCGACGCTGTCGCCCGGCTCCAGTTTCCATAAATAGCCGTTAATCCACGCCTGCGGATGCCCTTCAATGACAAAGATAAACTCTTCTTCGTCGCTTTCAGCGTGCGGATAAGAGGTGCGACGCCCTGGCGGCAGCCGTTCATGATGGATACCGATACGCCCCAAACCCAGTTTGCGCGCCAGCGGCGCACCGATGGCAAAAAGCTCGTCACTGTCCGGGTAAGTGGAATCGTCAGCGCCTTCGACGTCGCGCCAGTGTCGGATGCATTCAGGTCTTTTCATTGTGTTTTTCCCATGTTGCGATGCGTCAGGTATAGCACACCGTGGCGGTTCTCGGCGTTTTCAGTAGAACATGGTAAAGTGAGGGTTTTCCAGACTCCATAATTCGAGGTGCGATATGGATAAGACCACGATGCAAGATCTGTTAGCGCAAGCTGAAAAGCTCTGTGCTCAACGCAATGTGCGCCTGACTCCGCAGCGCCTTGAAGTGTTACGTCTGATGAGCCTGCAACGCGGTGCTATCAGCGCGTATGATCTGCTCGATCTGCTGCGCGAAAGCGAGCCGCAGGCGAAACCTCCGACCGTCTATCGCGCGCTGGATTTCCTGCTGGAACAAGGGTTTGTGCATAAGGTTGAATCGACTAACAGCTACGTGCTGTGCCACCTGTTCGATCAACCGACGCATACCTCGGCCATGTTTATCTGCGATCGCTGTGGCGCGGTCAAAGAAGAAGGGGCTGAAGGCGTGGAGGATATTCTGCATTCTCTGGCGGCTAAAATGGGCTTTGCCCTGCGCCATAACGTGATTGAAGCACACGGGTTGTGCTCGGCATGTGTCGAAGTGGAAGCTTGCCGTCATCAAGGTGAATGCCAGCATGATCACTCGGTCATGGTTAAGAAAAAACCGCGCTAAAACAAAGCGGGCGGCCATAAGCCGCCCTCAGGGATTGTACTTCCGTGTACAACGGGTAGAACTCTGTTACCAGCGGTAGTCGTTGCGTTTTTCCCAGTCAACAACCTCTTTTTCCGCCTGATCTTTCGCGTAGCCGTAGCGTTCCTGAATCTTACCGACCAGCTGTTCGCGTTTACCTTCAATGACGGTTACATCATCGTCGGTCAGTTTACCCCATTGTTCTTTCGCTTTACCTTTGAACTGTTTCCAGTTACCGCCGATTTCGTCTTTATTCATAATCATATCCTCATCGTTCGGTTATCACGTAAATTTGAATCGTCCGTTTCGTTCGTATCTGCTGGACGTGATAATAATTGTAGATAAGGATTCGGCAGGCGTTGAGAGATTCAGAATCTTTAACCGTTTCGTCAAACGAAGCCACTAGGCGAACCAGGTGTTATTTCGCCAGTGACGCCGCCAGATAACCGCCAGAGAAAGGCCGCGCAGGGCGAGAAACACTGCCAGCGCCAGCCACAATCCATGATTACCCAACCACGGCAAAGTGAAGAGAGTTAACGCAAACCCAGCCGCCGCGACCGCCATGCTGTTACGCATTTCTGCCCCTCGCGTTGCACCGATAAACATACCATCCAGCAAATAACACCACACGCCCACCACCGGTAGAACGACCTGCCACAGGATGTAATGATTCGCCAGCTCGCGCAGCTCAGGCAAAGAGGTTAATAGCGCGACGATTTGGCTGCCGAACAGGGCATAAATAAGCGCAAAGACCAGCGCCACCAGGCCAGACTGGCGGCAGGCCGCACGCCACACCTCCTGCAACTGCCCCGTTTGGCGCGCACCGTAGGCTTGCCCGGAGTGGGCTTCCACGGCATAGGCAAACCCGTCAAGCGCATAGGCAGTGAACGTCAGCAGTGTCATGAGCACGGCGTTGACCGCAACAATCTCCGGCCCCAGCCGCGCGCCGAATACCGTTAATGCGCCAAAGCAGAGTTGCAATAGCAGCGAACGCAGCATGATGTCGCGATTCAATGCCAGCAGTTTGCGGATGTTGCCGCGCCACGCGGTTTTCAGCATCGCGAGTGATATTCCCCGCATCGCCAGCACACGCTTCACCATCCATAGACCGATGAAGAACGTGCCGTATTCCGCGACCACGGTTGCCAGCGCCGCGCCCTGAACATTCATATGCAGACCCATCACCAGCCAGAGGTCGAGGATGATATTGAGCACATTCCCCACCACCAGCAGGATCACTGGCGCACGCGCATATTGCACACCCAGTAGCCAGCCGAGCAGAACAAGGTTTGCCAGCGATGCCGGAGCGCTGAGCCAGCGGATTTCAAGGAAACGCCGCGCCTGTTCGAGCACCGCTTCACTGCCGCCAACGACGTGCAAAGCCAAATCAATAAGCGGTGTACGCAGCAAAACAATCAGCAGCCCCGCGCCCAGCGCAAGAATCAGCGGCTGCACCAGCGCGCGGGCCAGACGAAACGGATCTTTCGCGCCAAACGCCTGCGCGGTTAGACCTGTAGTGCTCATGCGTAAAAAGAGCAGCAGCATGAAGAGGAAACTGGTCGCCGTCGCGCCAATCGCCACACCGCCAAGATAAACAGGGGAATCCAGATGACCAATCACCGCCGTATCGACCAGCCCAAGCAAAGGAACGGTGATATTGGAGAAAATCATCGGCAGCGCAAGACGCCACAATGCCTTGTCTGAGGGAGTCAGCAGAGACATGAGAAATTACCGGGAAAGAAGTGAGACAGTCAGACTGCGGATGCACCGCAGCCTGTCAGAAAGATATTACAGCCATTCACCGTTGCGGATGACACCCACAGCCAGACCTTCAATAGAGAAAGCCTGCTCGCGGAGATCCACCACAATTGGGGAGAACTCGCTGTTTTCCGGCAACAGCTGAACCGTGTTGCCCTGTTTTTTCAGTCGCTTAACGGTGACTTCGTCATCAATGCGCGCGACAACAACTTGTCCATTACGCACATCCTGCGTTTTGTGCACCGCCAGCAGATCGCCGTCCAGGATTCCGATATCTTTCATGGACATCCCGCTAACGCGCAGCAGGAAGTCAGCACTCGGTTTAAACATCCCCGGATCGACCTGATAGTGGCCTTCAATGTGTTGCTGAGCCAGCAGAGGTTCACCCGCCGCAACGCGACCCACCAGTGGCAGACCTGTTTCTTCCTCTACCAGCAGGCGAATACCGCGTGAAGCACCGGAGACAATCTCAAGGACGCCTTTACGGGCCAGTGCTTTGAGGTGCTCTTCAGCGGCATTTGGAGAACGGAAGCCCAGACGCTGCGCGATTTCCGCACGCGTAGGTGGCATTCCCGTCTGGCTGATGTGATCTCGAATAAGATCAAACACCTCTTGCTGTCTGGCCGTTAACGCTTTCATTCCGCCCCCTGGGTGTATATACAGTTATGCTGTGAGTATATACAGTCAAAGGTGAATTTGGAACCAAAAACTGCACAAAAAACCAGAGACTTATTGCATTCCTGAAGGCTTATCGAAAATGTGACCAAAGAAGCGTGACCCAGGTGATGGCCGCTATGATAATCGCAAGCAGCACAGCGGCAGATCCCATGTCTTTCGCGCGGCCCGAGAGCTCATGGAAATCAGAGCCGATACGATCCACCACCGCTTCAATAGCGCTGTTGAGAATTTCCACTATCATCACCAGAAGAACCGAACCAATGAGCAGAACGCGAGTGATAGGATCAACGTCGAGGAAACAGGCGATGATGACCGCGATGACAGCAGCGACCCCTTCCTGACGGAAGGCGGCTTCATTGATCCACGCCGCGCGGAAACCTTTCCATGAATATCCGGCAGCTTTGATGATTCGGGTGAACCCGGTGGTATTATTGGCCATTAAAAGAACCTTTTCTTAGATTTAGCGTCAGTAACTAGGGTTGTCGCACGTAGCAATACAGCCTGAAGTATGACCGGTAACAACAGAAATTTTGCGCGCTTTCTGTTATCCTTGCGCCGCATTTGCATTATTAACCAGAGGCTTTACATCGTTTATGTCCGGCTGGCCACGAATTTACTACAAAATACTTAATTTACCATTAAGCGTCCTGGTAAAAAGTAAGTCTATCCCGGCGGAACCTGCGCTGGAATTAGGGCTCGATACCTCGCGTCCTATTATGTACGTTTTGCCTTATAACTCGAAGGCAGACTTACTGACGCTGCGCGCCCAATGTCTGGCGCATGATTTACCCGATCCGCTCGAACCGCTTGAGGTCGACGGTACTCTGCTGCCGCGCTACGTGTTTATTCACGGCGGGCCGCGCGTGTTTACCTATTACACGCCAAAAGAAGAGTCCATCAAGCTGTTCCACGATTATCTCGATCTGCACCGCAGCAACCCCAACCTGGATGTCCAGATGGTGCCAGTGTCGGTGATGTTTGGTCGTCGTCCAGGCCGCCAGAAAGGTGAAGAAAACCCGCCGCTGCGTATGCTGAACGGCATTCAAAAATTCTTTGCCGTGTCATGGCTGGGGCGCGACAGCTTTGTGCGTTTCTCCCCTTCCGTCTCTCTGCGCCGCATGGCGGATGAGCACGGCACGGATAAAATTATCGCCCAGAAACTGGCTCGCGTCGCACGTATGCATTTCGCGCGTCAGCGCCTGGCTGCCGTTGGGCCACGTCTGCCTGCCCGTCAGGATCTGTTCAATAAACTGCTGGCCTCCAAAGCCATTGCCCGTGCCGTCGAAGATGAAGCGCGCAGCAAGAAAATCTCTCACGAGAAAGCCCAGCAGAACGCTATCGCCCTGATGGAAGAGATTGCGGCGAACTTCTCTTACGAGATGATCCGCCTCTCTGACCGTATCCTGAGTTTTACCTGGAACCGTCTGTATCAGGGGATTAACGTCAACAACGCCGAGCGCGTACGTCAGCTAGCCCATGACGGCCACGAAATTGTCTATGTGCCCTGCCATCGCAGCCACATGGACTATCTGCTGCTGTCATACGTCCTGTATCACCAGGGCCTGGTGCCGCCGCACATCGCGGCCGGTATTAACCTGAATTTCTGGCCAGCAGGCCCGATTTTCCGCCGTCTGGGTGCGTTCTTTATTCGTCGTACCTTCAAGGGCAATAAGCTCTATTCCACAGTATTCCGCGAGTATCTGGGCGAGCTGTTCAGCCGTGGCTATTCCGTTGAGTATTTCGTAGAGGGTGGTCGTTCTCGTACGGGTCGTCTGCTTGACCCGAAAACCGGCACCCTCTCGATGACCATTCAGGCTATGCTGCGCGGCGGTACGCGTCCGATTACGCTGGTACCAATCTACATCGGTTACGAGCACGTGATGGAAGTAGGCACTTACGCGAAAGAATTGCGTGGTGCGACCAAAGAGAAAGAGAGTCTGCCTCAGATGCTGAAAGGCCTGAGCAAGCTGCGCAATCTCGGTCAGGGCTACGTGAACTTCGGCGAACCGCTGCCGTTAATGACCTACCTGAATCAGCACGTTCCCGAGTGGCGCGAGTCTATCGATCCGATTGAAGCGATTCGCCCAGCCTGGCTGACGCCGACGGTCAATAACATCGCCGCCGACCTGATGGTGCGTATTAACAACGCCGGTGCGGCTAACGCCATGAACCTGTGCGTCACGGCGCTGCTGGCCTCACGTCAGCGTTCACTGACGCGCGAACAGCTGACCGAACAGCTTGATTGCTATCTGGATATTATGCGTAATGTCCCGTACTCGGCGGATTCCACCGTTCCGGCTGCGACCGCCGGTCAGCTGATTGACCACGCGTTGCAGATGAACAAGTTCGAAGTCGAGAAGGACACCATCGGCGACATCATCATTCTGCCGCGCGAGCAGGCGGTGCTGATGACCTACTATCGCAACAACATCGCCCATATGCTGATGCTGCCATCCCTGATGGCGGCGATTATTACTCAGCACCGCCGCATTTCCCGTCAGGAACTGCTGCGCCATGTTGAGACGCTCTATCCGATGCTGAAAGCCGAGCTGTTCCTCAGCTGGAGCAACGAGGAGCTGGCCGTCGAGCTGGATAAACTGACCGCCGAGCTGTTGCGTCAGGGTCTGATTGCGGTGAAAGACGATGAGCTGCATATCAATCCATCCCGTTCCCGTACGCTGCAGCTGCTGGCAGCCGGGGCGCGCGAGACGTTGCAACGCTACGCGATCACCTTCTGGCTGTTGAGCAATAACCCGTCCATCAACCGTGGAACCCTGGAAAAAGAGAGCCGCACGCTGGCTCAGCGTTTATCCGTCCTGCACGGTATTAACGCGCCAGAATTCTTCGATAAAGCGGTGTTTAGCTCACTGGTGCTGACGCTACGTGATGAGGGTTATATCAGCGATACCGGCGATGCGGAACCTGAAGAGACGATGAAGGTTTACCAGATGCTGGCGGAGTTGATTACATCCGATGTGCGTTTGACGATTGAGAGTGCGACGCAGGACGAGTGACGATGCGGGTGCGGTCTGATGCCCTCACCCCGGCCCTCTCCCACAGGGAGAGGGATAAAAAATTGTAGGTCGGGTAAGGCGAGGCCGCCACCCGACTTTTTTTTACGCCGTCATTAAGACCAGTAACTCATCGCCAGCCCCAAAAACAGCACCAGGCCGACGTAGTTATTATTCAAAAACGCTTTGAAACAGGCATCGCGATCGCGGTTCGCAATTAGCTTTTGCTGATACGCAAACAACAGTCCCGCCACCAGCACTGACCAGTAAAACTCCCAGTTCAACGCGTTCAGATAGCCAATCAACACCATCAGCGCCAGCACGGCGACCTGCAAAATCCCGATGATCAGCTTGTCGTTACGACCAAACAGGATTGCTGTCGATTTGATGCCGATTTTCAGATCGTCATCGCGGTCAACCATCGCATACTGCGTGTCATATGCCACAGCCCACAGGATGTTGGCGAGGAACATCAGCCAGCAGCTTAACGGCACAGATTCACTGACGGCAGCGAACGCCATCGGGATCGACCAGCCAAAAGCCGCGCCCAGCACCACCTGCGGCAGATGGGTGTAGCGTTTCATAAACGGATAAACCCACGCCAGCGCCAGTGCCGCCACCGAGAGCAAAATCGTCATGGTGTTAAGCGTTAAGACCAGCAGGAAAGCGAGTAATACCAGCACCACAAACAGGGTACGGGCCTCTTTTTCCGATACCTGACCGCTTGGCATTGGGCGATTGGCGGTGCGTTTGACATGGCCGTCAAACTTACGGTCGGCATAGTCATTGACCACGCACCCCGCCGCGCGCATCAACCAAACACCGGCTACGAATACCGCCAGTATCCATAAAGGCGGTAATCCAGGCGTGGCGACCCACAGCGCCCACAGCGTCGGCCACAGCAACAAAAAGGTGCCGATGGGTTTATCCGTGCGCATCAAGCGGTGAAAAGCCAGCAGCTTATCCTGCGTCAGACTCCACTCCATTTTCAAATCCTCTTAGTACAACGGCGATGCAGGCAAAAAGAGTTCTGTCAGCATGAGCGGCTTGCCGCTTAAGCGCAGGCGGGAACGGCGTCCCCACAGGTCTGCATCGCGACCAATTTCAATAAAATCTCGGGTCAGCTCTGACGACGTAAAAAGATAACGTCCCAGTGGGACAGTGCCCAGCTCTTGCAGCGCCAGTTCCGGGCCACACAGTGTGGATTCAGGGACCACGGTACGACCAGCAAGCCAGGGCTCACCGTCTGCGCAGAGTAAAATTTCACGTAGCCAGTAGCGCGCTTCTTTCGGCAGCAACGACAGCTCACTGGCCACTGCATCAGGCGAGACAAATCCTTCCTGAATCAGCGTTACCGTGACTTTTTTACCCTGCTGCTCAAAGCGTTTCGTCATGGAATCTTCCAGCAGCAACCAGTCCAGTTGCTCCGGGTCAAGCGCGGGTATGTGTTCAAAATAACGCAGCGCACGCAGTTGCGTTAGCGCAGGGTGTGACATGCCAGACTCTCCGATACATAACGTCTGGCTATTGTATCGCAGAAAAGCAGATTGGGGGCGCTCAAACGAGGTTTAGCGAACATTATCGCAACAGGGGCGCAACAGCCCAGAGAGCACAAAAAAAAGTGCGCCCACTCAGGCGCACTAAACTACAGACAAAATCAGCACTGTGGGGAGACGGTCACCCCTTGCCTTTTACACTGCTGATAAAGGTGGAACGGGCAGTGGTCGAACCTAAACGCTCAGCTTCATCAAGTAGCTTCAGCGCTTTATCCACATCGCCGCGATCAACTGCCTCTTTGATGGCGCGATTGAAGTAACTTTCGGTGTCATTCAGCATCGGCTCTGCTTTCTTCGCCGGAGCTGGGGCTGGTGCCGGAGCGGCAGCGGCTGGTGCAGCGGCGACAGGGGCTGCATAAACCGGAGCCGGTGCAGCGGTGTTACCCACGGTCACAGGGCCAGGGCCGGACGAGCCAAAAAGTGGGCCAACCAGCACGCTGGACGCTGAAGATGTGCTCACTTTCAGTTTCAGCGTACCGTCGGTGGTGTGACGTGCTTTTGGATCTGGAATGTCCGGAACCGCATTGCCCGTGCCTTTGGCGTAGGCTTTAGCCGGATCAACCAGTGTGGTGGTCTGGGCGAGATCCTGTGGCGTGGTGAAGACCAGCACATAAATTTTCTGCTGACCTAGCGCAGGCGTCAGGCGCATCACCCCTTCAAGACGGTCGGCACTCATCACGCCCGGTTCCTGATAGGTGAAATAGCTGCTCGGGAAGAACGCCGATGGCGTCATGTTCTGATCCAGAATCAGCACGTTCGGCGCGAAGACGTTCGTTTGTTTGTCGACGATACTGGTCAGCGTCAGGTTCAGCTCACCAATGTTCGCCGGAATGCTCCAGGCCGCGACCGGGCCGGAAATACCCGGGACATTCAGCTGCTGGCCGCTGGCAGAAAGATCGGTGCTTTGAGTTTTAGACTGGTCGACAGGGGTCCAGACCAGCTGTTGCAGCGCAGAAGCCGGGATGGCGGGAGCCGCCGTGGTGTTCTGCGGTACGAAATTGACATCGGCAAAACTGACTGCCGGTACGCTTGCCAGCAGGCCAGCGGAAAGGCAGAGGGCGACGAGACTTTTGTTCATTTTCATTTTTATCACCTCAGATATCGAGCGGTGCGGTGGCCAGGCAATAGCGCGCAACGCTTAAATCAGAGGGGCTTGCGCCCCTCCTTTGTTTAGCCATTACGTGAGATTAACTGCGGATTACCACCAGATTTCCATCTGGGCACCGAAGCTCCACTCGTCGGTATCGCCGCGACCCAGGCCAGCAGTCTGCATACCGAAGTTGGAGTTGTAGTTACCGCTGGTAGAGATTGGGCTACCAGAAGTGTCATAACCCCATTTCTCATCCCACTTCGCGTAAGTTGCGAAGACGCGGATTGCCGGACGGGACCAGATGCTGTCGCCCGCCTGCCATTGTTGCGCCAGGGTAATTTTGTACTGGTTGTTTTTGTCGCCGGTGTTCTGGGATTTGACGTTGTCGTAGCCCACTTCCAGCAAGGTACTCATGATTGGCGTCCATTTGTACATTGGGCGCACACCCACGGTGTACCATTTGGTGCCGTTGCCGTTATCCCAGTCGATGTCCTGGTACATACCGACGTACATCAGGTCCCAGCTGTCGCCCAGGGAAATTGCACCGTGGTCGAGAACGCGCAGCAGGTGGCCGTTGTTGTTGATGCCGTAGGCATACAGTTTGCCATCGGTGTCGTCATTACCCAGACCAATGCCCGCGCCCTGAGACAGGCCTTTACCCTGAGAGGTCATGGAGTCAGTTGCGTACTGAACCACAAATTTGTTAAAGCCTTTCAGCATGCTCTGGGTGTGTTCTGCAGTGAACATCCAGCCATCTTTAGAAGCATTTGGCTGCAGGTAGTAATCGTCGTTCACGTTGGTGTGACCGTAATCAACGCCCAGTTCCAGCGTGCCGCCTGGGTTGATTTCCATCTGCGCTAAACGCACGTCGAAGACGTCGTTCGCAGTCGCAGTGGTGTAATCACGAACGTTGTTGCTGGCGAAGGTAGAAGAACCGCCCGCTTCAGTCGAACGGGTCACCGCCATGGAGAGTTTACCAAAGCCGAGATCCACGTTTTCCAGACCTGCACCCGGGCCGGAAATATCCCAGTAGTAGAAGTCGATCATGTGAACGTCATGACGCTGATAGAAGCGCTTACCGGCCCACATGGTGGAACCTGGCAGCCATTCAATCAGGTTTTTACCCTGCACGTTGGCTTCACGGAAGGCTGGGTCAGTGGCTTCCCAGTCGTTCTGCTGTGCAACGGAGTACGCGACGTTGGTGTCGAAGTAGAAGCTCTTATCGCCTTCTTTCCACACTTCCTGGCCCAGTTTCAGCTCAGCGTAAGTTTCACATTCGTTACCAAGACGATATTTACTTTGTGCACCCGTTGCCTGGAAGCACTGTTGCGCGCCGCCGCTACCGGTCCAGCCGATACCCGAACGGGCGTAACCTTTAAAGTCGACGGCACCCGCGTGAGCAGACAAAATGCCTGCTGTCACGGCGATTGCCAGTGGAAGTTTGCGCAGAGTAATCATTATTCTATCTCCTGAGATCATTGCTTTTCTTATTACACTTCACCATTCGGACTGCCTCTTCGATGCAGCTCGAATGGTTTGTGTAGTTTTGTTGGAATGCTTAAACGCCTGGCTCTTTATGCAGCCGACGACATGCAGTGCCATCCTCTCGGAACAGATGGCAACGCTCTGGCGGCAAACCGATAGCGAATGTGGCACCCTCTTCTACCAACACCACGTCGTTCTGGCGGTAAACCAGGTTCTGACGGATGGCGGGGATCTGGATATGAATCTGTGTTTCGTGACCAAGTTGCTCGACGACCTGCACTTCACCTTCCAGCGTCACATCGGCGATCTGACTTGGCAGTAAATGTTCAGGGCGAATACCCAGGGACATGTTTGCCCCGACCTGTACGTTAGCGCTGTCCACTGGCAGCCAAATCTGCTGACGGTTCGGCAGTTCCACCTGTACCTGTTCGATAGCCGTTGCGGTCACTTTGACCGGCAGGAAGTTCATCTTCGGCGAGCCAATAAAGCCCGCAACGAAACGGTCTGCCGGGTAGTGATACAGCTCCAGCGGTTTCCCCACCTGCGCGACGCGACCGGCATCCAGCACCACGATTTTGTCGGCCAGCGTCATCGCTTCGACCTGATCGTGGGTGACGTAGACCATCGTGCGGCCAAGGCGTTTGTGCAGACGGGAGATTTCAATACGCATCTGAACGCGCAGGGCGGCATCCAGGTTAGAAAGGGGTTCATCGAGCAGGAACACGCGCGGTTCCGCCACCAGCGTACGGCCAATCGCCACGCGCTGACGCTGTCCACCGGAGAGTGCTTTCGGTTTACGTTCCAGCAGGTGTGCCAGCTGCAGTACTTCCGCCACCTGAGTGACGCGCTGATTGATCACCTCTTTTTTCGCTCCGGCCAGCTTCAGGCCAAAGGACATGTTTTCAGCAACATTAAGATGGGGATAGAGCGCATAGGACTGGAAGACCATACCGACACCGCGTTCGGCGGGCGGGATATCGTTCATGCGGGTTTCACCAATAAACAGATCGCCACTGGTGATAGTTTCAAGTCCAGCAATCATACGCAGCAGTGTTGATTTACCGCAGCCTGATGGGCCCACAAACACCACGAATTCACCTTCGTGGATGTCGAGATTGATGTCTTTAGACACCACTACGTCGCCCCAGGCTTTCGTTACATTCCGCAGCTGTACGCTCGCCATGCCCTTCTCCCTCGTTACAACCTGTCACCGACAGAAACATTCAACATAAGTTCACTATGGGGTATCGATAACTTCTGCAAATCCTCCACCCCCTGCCTTTTTCATGGGGGAGGAGGCGGGAGGATGAGAGAACCGGTTCTGCCACCGCGCCGGACGGGGTCTGGGTAAATTCGTGATGCAGGCTGCAATATTCAGCGTGTTTTTATGTGCGCCATGACTCATAACTTAAATTTATGTAACGCAGATCACACAACGCGGGGGTGGGGCGTAGACCCAAGGAGGATGGAAAGAGGATGTCATATAAGGAAACTGAGTCACGTTGAACCACCGAAGTCATACATGAGCACATCACCAAAAAGGATGGCAGATATGAAGATCAAGACTGGCGCACGCGTTTTCGCATTGTCCGCCCTGGCAGCAATGATGATTTCCGCACCGGCTCTCGCCAAAATTGAAGAAGGTAAGCTGGTTATCTGGATTAACGGCGATAAAGGCTATAACGGCCTGGCCGAAGTGGGTAAGAAATTCGAAAAAGACACCGGCATCAAAGTCACCGTTGAACACCCGGACAAACTGGAAGAGAAATTCCCTCAGGTCGCGGCAACGGGCGATGGCCCGGACATCATCTTCTGGGCGCATGACCGTTTCGGTGGCTACGCACAATCTGGCCTGCTGGCGGAAGTCTCTCCTGATAAAGCTTTCCAGGACAAACTGTTCCCGTTCACCTGGGACGCGGTGCGTTACAACGGCAAGCTGATCGCGTATCCGGTCGCGGTTGAAGCCCTGTCCCTGATTTATAACAAAGACCTCGTACCGAACCCGCCGAAATCCTGGGAAGAGATCCCGGCTCTGGATAAAGAGCTGAAGGCGAAAGGTAAGAGCGCGCTGATGTTCAACCTGCAAGAACCGTACTTCACCTGGCCGCTGATTGCTGCTGACGGCGGATATGCCTTCAAGTTTGAAAACGGCAAATACGACGTGAAAGACGTGGGCGTGGACAGCGCGGGCGCGAAAGCCGGCCTGGGCTTCCTGGTTGATCTCATCAAGAACAAACACATGAACGCGGATACCGATTACTCCATCGCGGAAGCGGCGTTCAACAAAGGCGAAACCGCGATGACCATCAACGGTCCGTGGGCTTGGTCTAACATCGATAAGAGCAAAATCAACTACGGCGTGACGCTGCTGCCAACCTTCAAAGGCAAGCCGTCTAAACCGTTCGTTGGCGTGCTGAGCGCAGGCATCAACGCCGCCAGCCCGAACAAAGAGCTGGCGAAAGAGTTCCTCGAAAACTACCTCCTGACCGATCAGGGTCTGGATGAAGTGAACAAGGACAAACCGCTGGGTGCCGTCGCGCTGAAATCCTTCCAGGATACGCTGGCGAAAGACCCACGCATTGCCGCCACTATGGATAACGCCCAGAAAGGCGAAATCATGCCAAACATCCCGCAAATGGCGGCGTTCTGGTATGCCACTCGTACAGCGGTGATCAACGCGGCTAGCGGTCGTCAGACTGTCGATGCGGCGCTGAAAGACGCGCAAGGTCGTATTACTAAGTAAGACGTGTTGTAACCCCCTCATCCCGGCCTTCTCCCTTGAGGGAGAAGGAGAAACCGCCCCCTCTCCCTCAGGGAGAGGGTTGGGGTGAGGGTTGTTTAATTGCTGTTGAGGAAGATTCCCCATGGATATCATTAAAAAGAAACACTGGTGGCAAAGCGACACGCTGAAATGGTCAGTGATTGGTCTGCTGGGCTTACTGGTGGGATACCTTGTTGTTTTAATGTATGTGCAGGGGGAGTACCTGTTCGCCATCATGACGCTGATTTTAAGCTCTGTTGGCCTGTATATTTTCGCTAATCGTAAAGCCTATGCCTGGCGCTATGTCTATCCGGGCGTGGCCGGGATGGGGCTGTTCGTCCTGTTCCCGCTAATTTGTACCATCGCTATCGCTTTCACCAACTACAGCAGCACCAATCAGCTCGCGCAGGAACGCGCCGAACAGGTATTGATGGACCGTTCTTATCAGGCCGGAAAGACCTTTAACTTTGGCTTATACCCGGCGGGCAACGAGTGGAAACTGGCCCTGACGGACGAAGGGACCGGTAAAAATTATGTCTCCGACGCCTTTAAATTTGGCGGCGAGCAGAAGCTGACCCTGAAAGAAGCAAGCGCCCTGCCGGAAGGCGAGCGCGCGAATCTGCGCATCATCACCCAGAACCGCCAGGCGCTGACCCAGCTGACCGCGGTTCTGCCGGACGAAAGCAAAGTGATCATGAGCTCCCTGCGCCAGTTCTCCGGTACGCAGCCGCTTTATACCAAAGCCGATGACGGCACGCTCACCAACAATCAGAGCGGCGTGAAATACCGTCCAAACAACGAGATCGGTTTCTACCAGTCCGTGAACGCGGACGGCAAATGGGGCGATGACAAACTCAGCCCAGGCTATACGGTCACCATCGGCTGGGACAACTTTACTCGCGTCTTCACCGACGAAGGCATTCAGAAACCGTTCTTCGCGATCTTCGTCTGGACGGTGGTGTTCTCGGTGCTGACGGTGATTTTAACCGTGGCAGTCGGCATGATTCTGGCCTGCGTAGTGCAGTGGGAATCGCTGAAGGGCAAAGCCATTTACCGCGTGCTGCTGATTCTGCCGTACGCCGTGCCGTCGTTTATCTCGATTCTGATTTTCAAAGGGCTGTTCAACCAGAGCTTCGGTGAAATCAACATGATGCTGGGCGCGCTGTTTGGCATCAAACCGGCCTGGTTCAGCGACCCAACGACCGCCCGCAGTATGATTATCATCGTCAATACCTGGCTCGGGTATCCGTACATGATGATCCTGTGCATGGGCCTGCTGAAAGCGATTCCGGACGATCTGTACGAAGCGTCGGCGATGGACGGTGCAGGCCCGATGCAGAACTTCTTTAAGATTACGCTCCCGCTGCTGATCAAGCCGCTGACGCCGCTGATGATCGCTAGCTTTGCCTTTAACTTTAATAACTTCGTGCTGATTCAGCTGCTGACCAACGGTAGCCCGGACCGGCTCGGCACTACCACGCCAGCCGGCTATACCGACCTGTTAGTGAGCTACACCTACCGCATCGCCTTCGAAGGCGGCGGCGGGCAGGACTTCGGGCTGGCGGCCGCAATTGCCACCCTGATCTTCCTGCTGGTCGGCGCGCTGGCGATTGTGAACCTGAAAGCCACACGAATGAAATTTGACTAAGGAGGGCACTCATTATGGCTATGGTACAACCCAAATCTCAGAAACTGCGCCTCCTGGTGACGCACTTAGGGCTGCTGATTTTTATCGCCGCCATCATGTTCCCGCTGCTGATGGTGATCGCGATTTCCCTGCGTGAAGGTAACTTTGCGACCGGCAGCCTGATCCCGGAGCAAATCTCCTGGGAGCACTGGAAGCTGGCGCTTGGCTTTAGCGTCGAGCACGCCGATGGTCGCGTGACGCCGCCGCCGTTCCCGGTGCTGTTGTGGCTGTGGAACTCCATCAAAGTGGCCGGAATTACCGCTATCGGGATTGTGGCGCTCTCCACCACCTGCGCGTACGCCTTTGCCCGTATGCGCTTCCCTGGCAAAGCCACACTGCTGAAAAGCATGCTGATTTTCCAAATGTTCCCGGCGGTGCTGTCGCTTGTGGCGTTGTACGCGTTGTTTGACCGTCTCGGCCAGTACGTGCCGTTTATCGGTCTCAACACCCACGGCGGGGTGATTTTTGCCTACATGGGCGGGATCGCGCTGCACGTCTGGACGATTAAGGGCTATTTCGAAACCATCGACGGGTCGCTTGAAGAAGCGGCGGCGCTGGATGGGGCAACGCCGTGGCAGGCCTTCCGCCTGGTGCTATTGCCGCTGTCGGTGCCAATTCTGGCGGTGGTGTTTATTCTGTCGTTCATCGCGGCTATTACCGAAGTCCCGGTCGCGTCGCTGCTGTTGCGTGATGTGAATAGCTACACGCTGGCCGTGGGTATGCAGCAATATCTCAACCCGCAAAACTACCTGTGGGGCGACTTTGCTGCAGCCGCTGTACTCTCTGCTATCCCGATCACCGTGGTGTTCCTGCTGGCTCAGCGCTGGCTGGTCAACGGCCTCACGGCGGGCGGTGTGAAAGGTTAAGTTTCATCGTGTTATGCCACTGCAACCCTCAACTTTGACGTAATGTATTGACCCTAACTTGTGACTGTTGTTTGGCGCTCCCCGGAGCGCCATTTTTTTATTCGCGTTTCAGCCGTTTAGAGTTGCACAGCCAGAGGGTAATGACCAACAGCAGGATCGCCGCCGAGTAGATCAGTACGTCGAGAGGAGACTTATGATCGACGATGATCAGCCGCACAATCGCGGTGATGCCAATATAGACAAAGTAACGCAGCGGGAAATGAAAGCCGGATTGAAAGTATTTCACAATCAGGGCGATAAATTCGAAGTAGAGAAAGTAGACCACCAGTCCTTCAACCAGCTCATATTTGCTGGTTTGTTCAGGGGCGAACAGCACATCCGCCAGATGCACCGTCTCTTTGCCGAGAAAGACGACCAGTATCAGGCCAAGGCTCAACAGGCCGAGGCTTAGCACGGTCTGGAGAACCATTGAGATAAACTCAACGCGCGGGCGAGTCAGGGATGTCATACAGCACCTCATTCTCTGGAGCGAAGTTCCTGTATAACGCAAAAATGTGACGGAGATCTATATTTTTTGTTTATGTTTTATGCAAACCAGAGGAATCTCCCCTCACCCTAACCTTCTCCCAAAGGGAGAGGGGACCGTTCGGTGCAGGCTATAGGTCGCACGATGCGGTCTTTCTCCCTCGCCCCCTTTGGGGAGAGGGTCGGGGTGAGGGGAACATGCCGGTTTTGTAGGCCGGATAAGCGCAGTGCCATCCGGCAAAACAGCCTTAGCGGAAGTTAACCGACCGATCGCTGGTCATATCATACAGCTGGAATTTACGTCCAAGCTGCTGCCCGCCGTCGCGCGTCAGCGGCGTCCAGCCGATCGCCGCGCGGCTGCGGGTCGGGCCTGACGAGAACAGATCCAGCGGAATCGAGACGTACACCCCTTTGGTGAAATCCCCTTCCCCGTACTCGTCCGGCGAGACGTTGGTAATGGTCGCGTAACCGCCCACCACCACGCCGCTGTCAAAGCGTTTAGCTACCTCCAGCGTACCGCCTTTATCGCCCGCCAGATACTGCCCGACGCTGGCTTTCACCAGCACGTCCTGGGCAAATGACGGCGTCCAGTAAGCGGTCAGGTGGCCGGTTTTCACGCTGTAATCGGTGAACTTCATCATGTCCTGCGCGCTGCGCCAGTCGCGCTGTTTCACGTAGTTGGCATCCAGGCCGAACGCCCAGTTGCTATCAACCGGGCGATAAAGCACTTCCGCCCCTGCGCCGCCGTACATGGTTTCCAGATAACCGCCGTAAACCTGGCCGTAGAAGCCGTTGCCGAGGTACTGGAAGTAGTTGGCCTGCATATTGTTCACGTACACATCGTTCTGCACATATTCACGCACGCGGGTACGCACACGCGGCAGCTTCGAGTCGCTCGGCGGGTTGGTGTAGTTGAATTTGTCGTAGTTATTGGCGATGTTGCCAAACACGCTGCCGGTGGTCAGGAGGTGATCCGTCATCCACAGATCCGCCGTCGCCATCACGCCCAGTTGATACATGTAAAAGTTTTCTGGCCCGCCGACCGACTGGTTAAGGATCGGATCGATATGGAAATCGAAGCGTGATTTGTCGATATACCAGCCCTGCTCGGTGGTTTCCGGCACCACCGGTTCGATGCGTTTTTGCACCAGCTCCGTTTCGTGCCCCAGCGGTTCACCTTCAAGATGACGTTTCAGGCTGGCGACATCCGTTTCGGTCGTGACCTGCGGCATGTTCAGACGATTCTCCGTCACGCGGATCGTGCGGATCCCGTCCGGCAGATCGTTCATCACGATCCGGTTTGCCCGTTCGATCCCTTCATGGGAATCGCGGTATTTCACCTGCTCGCCCGTGACGTAAAGCGTGTCACCTTTGGTCTGGATTTTCGGATCGGCCAGGCCCGCGTTGTATTTCAGCAACGTCAGCTGATTTGCCACCACCGAGTGTTGAATGATCGCGTCCTGCGGCTGCGGTCGATACGCCGGGCGTGAATTGTCATTATACGACGGACGCATATCGTTGAAGTTGGTGCGCAGCGTGACGCCAAACATAAAGGTGTTGCCGCGCTCGTAGCTGAGGTTAACGTCGGCCCAATCGGTGACGCGGTAAATGGCGCCGACGTTAAACTTGCTCTTCTGTTCGATCTTGCCCGCAAAATCTTCGGTGTAGTTATTACCTTCGTATTCCAGCTTCAGGCGCAGCGGCTGCCACGGCGTCTGGTATTCAACGCCGCCAAACAGCGAGGCCGGACCGTGGAACATCTGGTCGCCATTCACCGAACCGGCTTTCTGATAGCTGTTATCGCGATAGCAATATTTGTCGCTGTACGAGCAGAACGGGTTTTTCACGTTGCCGCTGGTGCCAAGATAGCCCCAGCCCATGCCGAGAGAAAAGTCGAACGGTCCCCAGGCTTTGTTGGCGACGATGTATTCCGCATCGAACAGGCCGGTACCGCCGATGTCGCGCGCCCCGACGGAGACTTGCGGCATCCAGTAACTCTCTTCCCACAGGCGCAGTTTGACGTCGAAAGCTTTGTCTTTGTAAGTCTGATTACCTGAAAACGCCTCGACGCTGCTGTACTGTTTGGTGCGCACATCGGTGTAGCGCAGGGTGGTTTCGAGCCACGGGAATAGCTGCACCGACGCAGAATAGTAGCGATACTGATCGTTATCGCGGTAGTTGAGGCTGATTTCCCCCTCGCGCGCCATGCGTGCAGTGGGAGTTTGCATCAGCCCGACGCCGCCGAAATCTGATTGCGACGGCCCAACGGGTGCAGGAAAAGTTTCGGCGTGGCAGGCGGCGCTGACGCAAAGCGCCAGCATGCTGTAGAGATAAGTTCTTTTCATTATTCCGGTATCCGATGCGTCAAGGAATGAAGGATGTCGGTGTTCAGCCCGTCATATGCCTTCGTCCAGAAATGATCGGCAAAGCCGACAAAAATCACGCTGCCCGGCATCGGCTCAATATGGCGTTTATTCCAGTACGCCACCGGAGCCTTTTGCGTGCGACCATCGGGATACACGACCCACGCATAGCTGCGTTCAGCGCCCGCCAGCAGGCTTTGGTCATCAAGATAACTCGCCAAATCACGCCCCGGCGTAAACGGCTTTTCGCCAGGATTGCTGACGAGGCCTATCACCGTGACGGTGGTCGGCTGCGGCGCGATCCACAGGCTGTATTCCCCTTCCAGGGTCGGATTACCGTTCTCAACCACGCGCACTTTATCCGGATCGAGATTCACCAGCTGGCGGCCCGTGACGTCTATCGCCTGAAGCTGTTGGCGCACGGCGTTGATAGCCGCCGCCGTGTCGCCGGTTTCTTGCCCTGCCAGCCCCGTCAACCGGGCCAGCAGCGCCTTGTGTTTCTGTTCGGCCACGACGCTGGCCTGGCGCTCGCTAATCACCGCCCCCGGCCACCAGCTGTTTGCCAGTCGGGGTTGCCCGACCAGATCGATCAAGTGTTCGGCGTTGGATAAGGTTTTTGGTTCCTTGCTCTCAGAGGTGTAGACCTTCACGGTCCCCGCTGACCAGGCCATCGGCGTGACAAGCGTCAGGAACAGCGCAGCAGAAATGATGATTTTCATGATTTCGCCGCCTTGATCAGGGTGGCTTTCACCGGGAAGAAGTTCGCGCCAAGGTATTGCAGGGACTGACGAATCTGCCCTTCGTCATCGACCCAGAAGCGGTTATGCCAGCTCGTCTGGTCGGTTGTGACTTCTTCGTCGAGGATACGCACCTGCGTTTCGTCGCTGCCGACGGTGACAATGTCGGTGCCATCCCAGCGGAAAACGGACCGCGCCGTGGCGTAGCGCACCTGCTTGTGTTCCGTCCAACCCATCGTGCGCGTCCAGCTTGTGCCGTCGACGATTTGATTCGGTTTGATCAGCGGGTCTGCAGCGAGGTTGTTCACTTCAAGTAGGTTGTCGCCGCCAAGCAGGGTTTTCACGATGCGCCCGTGCTGCGTCACGATGGTGGCCTGATCCTGCGTCACCCATTTCTGCTGCCCGTTTTCGGTGAAAGCGAGCACCACAAACAGCTGCGGCCCATCGTTTAACTGCATGTACTGGCTGGCGTAGGGCATATTCTGGATATCGTCATCCGTAAGATGCACGCCGGGCGTGCCGAATACGCTGTCCCACAGTGAGTTTCCCAGCCCTTTGGTGGTGGCTGAGCACGCCTGCAACAGCAGGCAAATCAGAATGATTGCAGGTCGCTTCACGACTCTTCTCCGAAGGGGGTGAAATAACCACACCGAAGTGTGGTTAAGGTAATACACCCGTGATTACTGAGTGCTTGTTGTCGTGGTGGTCGTGGTTCCGGTATTGGAGCCATCACCGCCACCGGTTGCCGCCAGAGCGACACCCACGGCCGAGCCTACGGTGCTGGTCGCGGTCGCGGTAGAACTTCCCGCTGACGCAGACGTTGCTGCCGAGCCTGCTGCTTCTCCGACCTGAACCGGAGCCGCATAGACAGACGTCGCCGCAAGCGCAGATATGGCAAAAATGCCATACAGTACTTTTTTCATAACAATTTCCCTTCAATGAATGAATGGAGATTTGCCCAAAAAGAAATTCAGGCGGATTCGAGTATACACAACTAAAGCAGGCGGATTGCCGTACAGGGAAATAGCGAGACGGTTTTAGGATAAATGGATGAAACGAAATGTCAGCGGATAAAAAACATTAATCAAGGCGTATAAATTCAACTAGTTATAATATAATAAAATATCAGCAAGTCTCCGTATTTTCCTAAAATAACCCTTAGTCATTAACCGGGTAATCGGCCTTTTCGGATTAAACTCAGAATAGAAATTTGCGCCAGGTAACGGACAACCGGAATTATCCGATAAAAAAATGCCGGCATTTCGCCGGCATTGTTCAGGGAATATTAATTATCCACGCCAGGATTTATAGCGATTAATCAGGCCATTCGTTGAACTGTCATGGCTGTTAATATCTTTATCGTCACCCAGCTCTGGCAGAATGCGGTTCGCCAGCTGTTTGCCCAGCTCTACGCCCCACTGATCGAAGGTGAAGATATTCAGGATCGCGCCCTGAGTGAAAATTTTGTGCTCATACAGGGCAATCAACGCACCCAGGCTGAACGGCGTGATTTCGCGCAGCAGGATGGAGTTGGTTGGGCGGTTGCCTTCGAAGACTTTGAACGGCACCACGTGGTCCAGCGTGGCCGGATCTTTACCCTGGTCACGATATTCCTGCTCAACCACGTCGCGGGCTTTACCAAACGCCAGCGCTTCGGTCTGCGCGAAGAAGTTAGACAGCAGTTTCTGGTGATGGTCGGACAGCGCGTTGTGGGTCTGCGCTGGCGCGATGAAATCACATGGGACCATTTTGGTGCCCTGGTGAATCAGCTGATAGAACGCGTGCTGACCGTTGGTTCCCGGCTCGCCCCAGATGATTGGGCCGGTCTGGTAATCCACGGCGTTGCCGTTACGGTCAACGTATTTGCCATTGGATTCCATGTTGCCCTGCTGGAAGTACGCCGCGAAACGGTGCATGTACTGGTCGTACGGCAGGATCGCTTCGGTTTCTGCGCCGAAGAAGTTGTTGTACCAGATACCGATCAGCGCCAGCAGCACCGGCAGGTTTTTCTCAGCCGGAGTGGTGGAGAAGTGCTTGTCCATCGCGTGCGCGCCAGAGAGCAGCTCAACGAAGTTGTCGTAACCTACGGACAGGATGATCGACAGACCAATCGCTGACCACAGGGAGTAACGACCGCCGACCCAGTCCCAGAACTCAAACATGTTCGCGGTATCGATGCCGAACTCGCCCACGGCTTTGCCGTTGGTGGAGAGCGCTGCGAAGTGTTTGGCGACGTGTTTGTTATCGTCCGCCGTTGCCAGGAACCAGTCGCGCGCGCTGTGAGCGTTGGTCATGGTCTCTTGCGTGGTGAAGGTTTTAGAGGCGACCAGGAACAGGGTGGTTTCCGGGTTCACTTTTTTCAGCACTTCAGCGATGTGAGTGCCATCGACGTTGGAAACGAAGTGCATGTTCAGATGATTTTTGTACGGACGCAGCGCTTCGGTCACCATGAACGGGCCGAGGTCAGAGCCGCCGATACCGATGTTTACCACGTCGGTGATCGCTTTGCCGGTGTAGCCTTTCCAGCTACCGGAGATAATGGCTTCGGAGAAGGTTTTCATCTTCTCGAGTACGGCGTTCACTTCCGGCATCACATCTTTGCCGTCGACGATAATCGGAGTATTGCTACGGTTACGCAGCGCGACATGCAGCACAGCGCGGTCTTCGGTGCGGTTGATCTTCTCGCCGGAGAACATGGACTTGATGGCACCGGCCAGATCGGTCTCTTTCGCCAAATCCTGCAGTTTTGCCAGCGTCTCTTCGGTGATGCGGTTTTTGGAGAAGTCCACCAGCATCTGATCGTCGAAGGTAGCGGAGAATTTGCTGAAACGGTCGCCGTCTTTCGCGAACAGGTCCGCGATGGTGACGTCTTTCATTTCGTCGAAGTGTTTTTGTAGTGCCTGCCAGGCAGTGGTCTGCGTTGGATTGATGTTTTTCATTAGCAATACTCTTGTGATTTGAGAATTGTGACTGCCGTCGATTGTAGCGCCTGTAAACAGAAATTGTGATGGTTTTTATGCCATTGCCCTGGTCTGCATCAAACGGGCGTGAAAAGTCCCAAAAGTATAGCCGCTACAGCCAGCCCCATCGCGGTGGAATGTCCTTCGGATCGCCGTAAAACGAGGGATAAAATAATGGCTTGTTATTAGTCCTGTTACTGAGGGGTACCCCCCCATGAAAAATCCGCATAATCCCAGCGTTGACAGGACTCCCCCCGCATTTTATTTATAGGGCGGTATTTGCGCCTGCACCTGTCATCGTTTCGTTCTTGTGCCAAGGTCGCTTTATTCTTTCCCTGACACGAGGATGTTATGACGAGTTTTGTTGTCGCCAAATTTGGCGGTACCAGTGTGGCCGATTACGACGCCATGAACCGCAGCGCCGACGTGGTGCTGGCCGATCCGACGACCCGCCTGGTAGTGCTTTCTGCCTCGGCTGGCGTGACCAATCTGCTGGTGGCCCTGTCAGAAGGACTGGAAGCGACCGAGCGCTTTGTGAAGCTCGACGCGCTGCGCAAAATTCAGTTCGATATCCTCGAGCGTATGAAGAACCCGCAGGTGATTCGTGAGGAAGTCGAACGCCTGCTGGAAAATATCACCACCCTGGCAGAAGCCGCTTCTCTGGCGACCTCGACCGCACTGACCGACGAACTGGTGAGCCACGGCGAGCTGATGTCGACGCTGCTGTTCGTTGAAATTCTGCGTGAACGCGACGTGCTGGCGCAGTGGTTTGACGTGCGTAAAGTCATGCGCACCAGCGACCGCTTTGGCCGCGCAGAACCGGACGTGGCGACCCTTTCCGAATTGTCGAAACAACAGCTGGCGCCGCGCCTGGCCGAAGGAATTGTCATTACTCAGGGCTTTATCGGCAGCGAAGCTAAAGGCCGCACCACCACGCTTGGCCGTGGCGGCAGTGACTACACGGCTGCGCTGCTGGGTGAAGCGCTGTACGCTACCCGCGTGGATATCTGGACCGATGTCCCTGGCATCTATACCACCGATCCGCGCGTGGTACCTACCGCAAAACGTATTGATGTGATCGCCTTTGAAGAGGCCGCCGAAATGGCGACATTTGGCGCGAAAGTGTTACATCCAGCCACTTTACTGCCTGCGGTTCGCAGCGATATTCCGGTGTTTGTCGGCTCGAGCAAAGATCCTAAAGCGGGCGGAACACTGGTCTGTAAAAACACCGAAAATCCACCGCTGTTCCGCGCGCTGGCGCTGCGTCGCAAGCAGACGCTGGTTACGCTGCACAGCCTGAATATGCTGCACTCCCGCGGTTTCCTGGCGGAAGTGTTCGGGATTCTGGCGCGCCATAATATCTCCGTGGATTTGATCACCACCTCAGAGGTAAGCATTGCGCTGACGCTGGACACCACTGGCTCTACGTCGACGGGCGATACCCTGCTGACGCAATCCCTGCTGATGGAACTTTCCGCTCTGTGCCGCGTGGAAGTTGAAGAGAATCTGGCCCTGGTGGCGATTATCGGCAACCAGCTGTCACGCGCCTGCGGCGTGGGCAAAGAGGTCTTTGGCGTGCTGGACCCGTTCAATATCCGCATGATTTGCTACGGTGCATCCAGCTACAACCTGTGCTTCCTGGTCCCGGGCCACGAAGCCGAGCAGGTCGTGCAGAAACTTCACCATAATTTGTTTGAATAAAATTCCTTAGCACGATAAACAATACCTATAGCCGGGCTCGAACCCGGCTTTTTTATAACTAAATAACACAACGACAATATCGCAAGGAATTCACTATGTTATCCGCAATCACGCGGCTGTTCCCGCTCTGGGCGCTGCTGCTCTCTGTTCTCGCTTATTACACGCCCTCGACTTTTACCCCAGTTGGCCCGTGGGTCACGACGCTGCTGATGCTGATCATGTTAGGCATGGGCGTGCATCTGAAAATCGACGATTTTAAACGCGTGCTGTCGCGCCCGGCGCCGGTCGCGGCGGGGATTTTCCTGCACTATCTGGTGATGCCCCTCGCCGCCTGGCTGCTGGCAATGGCCTTTAAAATGCCGCCGGATTTATCTGCCGGAATGGTGCTGGTGGGCAGCGTTGCCAGCGGGACGGCGTCGAATGTGATGATCTACCTGGCCAAAGGCGACGTGGCGCTGTCAGTCACCATCTCGTCGGTCTCAACGCTGGTGGGGGTGATTGCCACGCCGCTGCTGACACGTCTGTACGTGGATGCGCATATTCAGGTGGACGTGATGGGGATGCTGCTGTCGATCCTGCAAATCGTGGTGATTCCCATTGCGCTTGGTCTGGTTATCCATCACCTGTTCCCGCGCGTCGTGAAGGCCGTGGAACACTATTTGCCTGCTTTTTCGATGGTCTGCATTCTGGCGATCATCAGCGCCGTGGTGGCCGGTTCTGCCTCGCACATTGCGTCCGTTGGTTTTGTGGTGATCATCGCGGTGATTCTGCATAACACTATCGGGCTACTGGGCGGTTACTGGGGTGGGAAGCTGTTTGGCTTTGATGAATCGACCTGCCGTACGCTGGCGATTGAAGTGGGGATGCAGAACTCAGGCCTTGCGGCAGCGCTCGGTAAGATCTACTTCTCCCCTCTCGCGGCGCTGCCTGGCGCACTGTTCTCGGTGTGGCATAACCTGTCCGGCTCGCTGCTGGCGGGTTACTGGTCAGGAAAACCGATTGAAGCGCAGCCGAAAAAAGAAGTGATCAAAGAAAACTAATTCTCTTCGCGCAAACCCCGGCTTGCTTTACACTGAAGCCTCTACTCTCAAGAGGCTTCAGGTATGTCCACACCGAGATTGACCCAGAAAGACATGACGGAAGGCGAGCAGCGCGAGCTGAAAACCCTGCTCGATCGCGCACGGATTGCACATGGTCGTGCTCTGACAAACGCTGAAACCAATCAGGTGAAAAAAGAGTACATCGACAAGCTGATGGCCGAGCGTGAAGTCGAAGCGAAGAAAGCCCGCAAACTCAAAAAAGCGCAGGCTTATAAGCCGGATAAGGAATCCACGTTCTCGTGGACTGCCAATACTTCACCCCGTGGAAGGCGCTAATTTAGCGCCCTTTCTTTTTACGGCCTGGCTGTACGAAGCGTTTCCCGGCAGGTTTGTTGCGCTCTTTTTCTGCAGATTTCGGCGCGCTGACCACAGGCCGTTTTATCCCCTGGGTTTTCGGTTTCGATTTGGCTTTCGGCTTAGCCTCGGAAGACGACCCTTCAATCAGCTTAAACAGCTCAATCAGCTCATCCCCGGTCAGATCGCGCCATTCTCCCTGCGGGATACCGGAAACGCTGACGTTCATGATGCGCGTACGCTCAAGCTTCGTGACCTCAAAACCAAAATGCTCGCACATACGGCGGATTTGACGGTTTAAGCCCTGCACCAGGGTAATGCGGAAGGTGAACGGCGCCTCTTTTTTAACTTTGCACTTCTTGGTGACGGTGCCCAAAATCGGCACGCCCGCGCCCATACCGCGAATAAAATCATCCGTGACAGGCTTGTTGACCGTCACCAGATACTCTTTCTCATGATCGTTACCGGCACGCAGGATTTTGTTCACCAGATCGCCGTGGTTGGTGAGGAAAATTAACCCCTGCGAGTCTTTGTCCAGACGCCCAATCGGGAAGATACGACTGCTGTGGTTGACGAAATCGACGATGTTATCCCGCTCGCCATCTTCCGTGGTGCTGACAATGCCGACCGGCTTGTTCAACGCGATAAACACCAGATCTTCTTCGTCTCTTGGCTCAATGAGCTGGCCATTCACTTTCACCACGTCGCCGGGCACCACCTGATCGCCAATGGTGGCGCGTTTGCCATTGAGGAAGACGTTGCCTTGCTCGATGTAACGGTCAGCCTCACGACGCGAGCAAATTCCGCTCTCGCTAATGTATTTGTTTAATCGGGTTGATTGGGTGGGCAGCATAATTTCTCCTTAATGGGCGAAATATACCTTAGGTTTGGGCTGGTAAAAAGATTAGCCAGTAAAAACTGACTTTCGCTATTACAGCTTGCGAGGCGGCTTCAGAATCTGCGTTCTGCTCATTTATCACATGGCAATCTTCTTCTATTTTTCTCGCCAATAGTTCGTTCTGAATGTAGTTTAAAAACCACATGGAGTAGTATGAAGGAAATTATCCAGACTGAGAGTTTCCAACGATGGGAGCGGAACCTAAAAGATAAACGAGCGAAGACGCTGATAGCGACCCGGCTGTTTCGATTAGCGAATGGCTTGCCAGGCGATGTGAAATCTGTCGGCGAAGGCATCTGTGAGTTGCGGGTTCATTATGGCCCGGGCTTTCGAATCTATTTCAAACAGCATGGGAATGTTCTTCTCATCCTGCTAAGCGGTGGTGACAAAAGCAGCCAGGCTCAAGATATCTATCTGGCGAAGACGCTCGCCAAAACACTCGACCTCAAGGAGTTGATAGACCATGAATAAATTGACGTCTTACGATCCCGCCGATGCACTGGTCGATGATGATGAAGTGGCTGTGTTTATGGCCGATGCACTTGAAACGGGTGATGCTGCCTATATTGCAAAAGCTCTAGGCGTTATTGCCCGGGCAAAAGGTATGGGCCAAATCGCCGAACAGACGGGTTTATCCCGGGAACAGCTCTACCGCTCTTTTAGTGAAAAAGGAAACCCAACGCTCAAAACCACGTTGGCGGTCATGAAAGCGCTGGGTCTCGGATTAACGCTCAGAAGCGCAAAAAACTAATACTCATCCCTCTCGTCATCTTCGTCCGGCTGTTCCATGACGCTGTAGGCTACTGAGCAGAACAATGAGTTAAGACGTTTCATATCGCCAAGCAGCCCCAAGTGAAGGGAGCTGGTTTCGATACTTTGCACGTTCTGCTGATGCAGGCGATCAACGTGCGCGTGGGAGTAACGACGGTTGAGGATGCGGAAGCGATGCTTGTTGCGGCGCAAACGGCGAGCGCTTGGCACATCACCAGAGAAGAAGACCGACATTGCCAGCTGCAGGTTGCTGAGCAGCTGATCCTGCAGCGTGTCCAGCTCCACGACGCCTTCCAGGGAGAACGCCCGACGGGCAGCCAGTGATTTATCGGCAATTTCGCTGCCCATGCGTTCGACAATATCCGATGCCTGCTCAAGGTTGAACGACATCTCGATAATCTCCGCCCAACGGCGGGACTCCTCTTCTGCCAGTTCATCCTGCGGCATCCGGGCCAGATAGAGTTTGATGGCGGTGTAAAGCACGTTGATGTCGTCAGCCAGCTTGCGCAGCTCTTTCTCTTCGCGCGGTTCACCGTGCATGACTTTTTTCAGGCCATCCAGCATGGTCTCCATCGCATCGCCCATGCGCAGGGTTTCACGGGCGGCATTCGCCAGCGCCAGCGCCGGGGTATCCAGCGCCGAGGTGTCGAGATGCTTCGGTTTCAGACGGGCGTCCAGCTCGGGTTCATCACGAATCATGCGCTTACAGAATCGCGCCATCGGCCCGGCGAACGGCACCATCGCCAGACAGCGCACCAGGTTGTAGAAGACATGGAAGTAGATAACCAGCTCGGCCTTCGGCAGCGGCAGGTTATCCATCAGATTCGCCAGCGGATGGACAAACGGCAGGATTACCAGGCTGCCCACCAGCTTGAACAGCAAACTCCCAAGCGCCACGCGGCGGGCAGCGGCGTTCGCACCGCTGTTGTTGAGCATCGCCAGCAGACCAGAGCCAAGGTTCGCGCCGATCACCAGGCACAGCGCGACCGGGAAGGAGATCGCCCCGGCGGTGGTTAGCGTCGCGGTGAGCAGCACTGCCGCGAGGCTGGAGTAGCTGATAATGGCGAACACCGCGCCAATCAGCGCATCGAGCATAATGTCGCCCGTCAGCGAGGCGAAAATCACCTGCACGCCGTTGGCCTGGGTGATCGGCGTGACCGCCTGAACGATAAGTTCCAGCGCCAGCAGGATCAGCCCGAGGCCAATTCCCACGCGGCCCAACTGCCCTTCACGCGTCTGTTTGCGTCCGAGGAAGAAGATCACGCCGATGAAAATCAGCAGCGGCGAAAGCCAGGAGAGATCGAAGGTCAGGATTCGCGCCATTAGCGCGGTCCCGACGTCTGCGCCCAGCACGATAACTAACGCCGGAGTGAGCGCCACCAGATCCTGCGCCACAAACGAGGTGACGAGCATGGTGGTGGCGTTACTGCTTTGCACAAGGGCGGTGACGCCGATGCCCGCACAGAAGGCGAGCGGTTTTTTCTCAACGCTGCGGCTGAGGACGGTGCGTAAGCGTGCGCCAAATACGCGCATCACGCCGGTACGGACAATGTGCGTGCCCCAGACCAGCAGAGCGACGGCCGATAGCAGGTGTAACAGTGTCAGCACGGAAGTGGGTTCTCCTTATTGTTGTCGGTTATCCTTTGGCTTCTTTGCCGGGCGGTACTGCGTTTGCCCAGCCTACGGTCTTTTGTAGGCCCAGTAAGCGAAGCGCCACCGGGCTGAGTTTTTTAAGTATAAGAGTTATTGCGACAGAAAGAGACAGGGCGCCCGATGAGCGCCCTGTTTGTTGTAAGGAAAAGTGAAATCAGTCGGCGTCGTAGCCCAGATTTGGGGCCAACCAGCGTTCCACTTCGGAGACGCTCATCCCCTTACGCAGCGCATAGTCTTCCACCTGATCGCGCTGGATTTGCGCCACCGCGTAGTATTTGCTGTCAGGATGGCTGAAATACCAGCCTGAAACGGACGCTCCCGGCCACATGGCGTAGGATTCGGTCAGTTTCATACCGGTGTGAGTTTCGACATCCAGAAGTTGCCAGATGGTGCCCTTTTCCGTGTGTTCCGGGCACGCCGGATAACCCGGTGCCGGGCGAATGCCCTGGTAGTTTTCACGGATCAGCTCTTCGTTGCTGAGGTTCTCATTCGCAGCATAACCCCAGTGCACTTTACGTACCCGCTCATGCAGGTATTCCGCGAACGCTTCTGCCAGGCGATCGGCGAGGGCTTTCAGCATGATTTTGTTGTAATCATCGTGCTGCGCCTCGTACGCGTCAGCGAGCGCGTCCTCCTCCAGCCCACCGGTGACAGCAAACGCGCCGATGTAGTCCGCTTTGCCACTGAGTTTTGGCGCCACGAAATCGGCCAGACAGTAGTTGGCAAAACCGACTTTCTCGGTTTGCTGACGCAAATGACGGCTCACCGCCAGCACGTTGGTGCGGGTTTCATCGCGATAAATTTCGATGTCATCCCCGATACGGTTCGCCGGGAACAGGCCCACAACGCCGCGTGGATTGAGGCTCTTTTCAGCACTTAACTGGTCGAGCAAATCGTTGGCGTCTTTAAACAGGCGCTGCGCCTCTTCACCGACCACCTCATCTTCCAGAATGCGCGGGTATTTTCCGGCCAGCGACCAGGTCATGAAGAACGGCGTCCAGTCGATGTAATTGCGCAGCGTTTCAATACTGGCGGTGACTTCCTGCACGCCCAGACGGTGCGCCACCGGTGGCGTGTAGCTTGACCAGTCGAACGCCAGATCGTTTTCGCGTGCAGCAGCCAACGTTACCGGCGGGGTGCGCGGTTTTTTGCGGGCGTGCTGGATACGAACGGTGTCGTACTCTTTGCGGGTTCGGGCGACAAAATCGTCGCGCTGCGTCGCAGAAAGTAGAGCTGACACCACGCCCACGGTACGCGAAGCGTTCTGCACGTAGACCGTCGGCCCACTGTAGTTCTGCTCGATTTTTACCGCCGTATGCGCTTTCGAAGTGGTCGCGCCGCCAATCAGCAGCGGAATGGTAAAGCCCTGGCGCTCCATCTCTTTCGCCACGTTGACCATTTCGTCCAGCGACGGGGTGATCAGCCCGGAGAGGCCGATCAGATCCGCGTTCACCTCGCGCGCGGTTTTGAGGATTTTGTCCGCCGGAACCATCACGCCCAAATCGATGATTTCGTAGTTATTACACTGCAGCACCACGCCGACGATATTTTTGCCGATGTCGTGCACGTCGCCTTTGACGGTCGCGATCACCATCTTGCCGTTGGTGGAACCTTTCTCTTTGCTGGCCTCAATGTACGGCTCAAGATAGGCCACCGCCTGCTTCATCACGCGCGCGGATTTCACCACCTGCGGCAGGAACATTTTGCCCTCGCCGAACAGGTCGCCGACCACGTTCATACCGTCCATCAGCGGGCCTTCGATCACCTCAATCGGGCGTGTGGAGAGCTGACGCGCCTCTTCCGTATCCAGCTCGATAAACTCGGTAATGCCTTTGACCAGCGAATATTCCAGACGCTTTTTCACGTCCCAGGCGCGCCACTCAGCCTGCTGGACTTTCACGCTTTCATCGCTTTTACTGCCGCGATATTTCTCCGCCAGATCCAGCATCCGCTCGGTGGAGTCGTCGCGGCGGTTGAGGATCACATCTTCCACCGCGTCACGCAGTTCGGCGGGCAGGTCGTCGTAAATCGCCAGCTGTCCGGCGTTGACGATCCCCATGTCCATGCCGTTGCGAATGGCGTAGTACAGGAATACGGCGTGGATCGCTTCACGCACCGGGTCGTTGCCACGGAACGAGAACGACACGTTGGAGACGCCGCCGGAAATCAGGGCGTGCGGCAGTTCGCGTTTAATGTCTTCGCACGCGCCGATAAAGTCCTGCGCGTAGTTGTTGTGCTCTTCGATCCCGGTCGCGACGGCGAAGATATTGGGGTCGAAAATGATGTCTTCTGGCGGGAAACCGACCTCTTCGGTCAGGATCTTGTACGCCCGACGGCAAATTTCAATCTTGCGTTCGCGGGTGTCGGCCTGGCCGACTTCGTCAAAGGCCATCACCACCACAGCGGCACCATAACGGCGCACCAGTTTGGCGTGGTGGATGAATGGCTCGACACCCTCTTTCATTGAGATCGAGTTGACGATGCCCTTGCCCTGAATGCACTTCAGCCCTTTTTCGATGACCTCCCATTTGGAGGAGTCAATCATGATCGGCACGCGGGCGATGTCCGGCTCACCGGCAATCAGGTTCAGGAATCGCACCATCGCCGCTTCGGCGTCGAGCATCCCTTCGTCCATGTTGATGTCGATGATCTGCGCGCCGCTTTCCACCTGCTGGCGGGCGACGTCCAGCGCTTCGCTGTATTTCTCTTCTTTGATCAGACGCTTGAACTTCGCGGAACCGGTGACGTTAGTACGTTCACCGACGTTCACAAACAGGCTGTCATCGGCAATCGTGAGCGGCTCCAGACCGGCCAGACGGCAGGCAACGGGAAGCTTGGGCAACTGGCGCGGCGGTAAACCTGCCACTGCGTTGCTCATGGCAGCGATGTGTTCCGGCGTGGTGCCACAGCAGCCCCCGACGATGTTCAGAAAGCCCGACTCGGCCCACTCGCGGATCTGCGCGGCCATAGTCGTCGCATCAAGATCGTATTCGCCAAAGGCGTTTGGCAATCCGGCGTTCGGGTGCGCGGTCACATAGCACTCAGCGATGCGGGAAAGTTCCTGTACATACTGGCGCAGTTCGTCCGGGCCGAGCGCACAGTTCAGGCCGAAGGTGAGCGCATCGGCGTGACGCAGGGAGTTGTAAAACGCTTCCGTCGTCTGCCCCGAAAGGGTACGCCCGGAGGCGTCAGTGATGGTGCCGGAGATCATGATCGGCAAATCGACGCCCAGCGCTTCCATCTCTTCTTTCACCGCAAAGATCGCTGCTTTAGCGTTAAGGGTATCGAAAACTGTTTCAATCATGATCAGATCGGAACCGCCTTCCACCAGCGCTTTGGTCGATTCACGATAGGCGGCAACCAGCTGGTCAAAGGTGACGTTGCGGTAGGCCGGGTCGTTGACGTCAGGTGAAATTGAGGCGGTACGGTTAGTCGGGCCAAGCACCCCGGCGACGTAGCGCGGTTTTTCCGGTGTGCGGGCAGTCCATGCATCGGCGCAAGCACGCGCCAGTCGGGCGGCCTCGAAGTTGATTTCCGCCGACAGGGATTCCATCAGGTAATCCGCCATAGCGATGGTGGTCGAGTTGAAGGTGTTGGTTTCAACGATGTCCGCGCCCGCCTCGAAATAGGCGTTATGAATCGCCGCGATGACATCCGGTTTACTCAGCACCAGCAGGTCATTGTTGCCTTTCAGGTCGCAGGGCCAGTCGGCGAAACGCTCGCCGCGGAAATCCTCTTCACTGAGACGATAGCTCTGGATCATGGTGCCCATGCCGCCGTCCAGCACCAGAATTCGTTCATTTAACTGCGCACGCAGTTGATCTACTTTGCTGCTCACACTCGCTCCCGACAACACTCAACAAGGCCAAAAGGCTGCGGTCCATACTGGCATAATCTCGCAGGGGGGAGAAGTCACGCAGCGTTAACATGAGACATGTTCACTATCACTCCTCCGATCAGTCAGGATAACGGTTGCAAATTCACCAAATAAAACGAAAATGATTTCCACGATACAGAAAAAGGAATCCGTCATGGTCGCCACCGTTCCCGCAAAACGCGGCAGAAAACCTGCTGCCACCACCGCGCCGCCAGGCGGACAAGTTCAGTCGCTGACGCGCGGATTAAAGCTGCTGGAATGGATTGCGGAATCCCACAGCAGCGTAGCTCTGACCGAGCTGGCGCAGCAGGCTGGTTTGCCGAACTCCACGACGCATCGCCTGTTGAGCACCATGCAGCAGCTCGGTTTTGTCCGCCAGGTGGGCGACCTGGGCCACTGGTCGGTTGGCGCACATGCATTTATCGTCGGCAGCAGCTTTTTGCAAAGCCGAAATCTGCTCGCGATTGTTCACCCTATTCTGCGCAAACTGATGGAAGATTCTGGCGAGACGGTCAATATGGCGGTGCTCGACCAGAGCGACCATCAGGCGATTATCATTGACCAGGTGCAGTGTACACAGCTAATGCGCATGTCTGCGCCGATTGGTGGGAAGCTGCCAATGCATGCCTCCGGCGCGGGAAAGGCGTTTCTGTCGCAGCTCAGCGAGGAGCAAGTCACTGGCCTGCTGCATCGCAAAGGGCTGCACGCCTATACCCACGCGACGCTGGTTTCGCCCCTGCATCTGAAGGAAGATTTAGCGCAGACACGCAAGCGCGGCTATTCGTTTGATGATGAAGAACACGCCCTGGGACTGCGCTGCATTGCGGCCTGCATTTTTGATGAGCATCGCGAACCGTTCGCGGCGATCTCCATTTCCGGACCTATTTCCCGCATCACTGATGACCGTGTGACCGAGCTGGGTGCGCTGGTGATCAAAGCGGCGAAGGAAGTGACGCTGGCGTATGGTGGGATTCGTTAAGATGTTTTGCCCGGCGGCGCTTCGCTTGCACGGGCCTGGAAAAGACGAGTAGGCCGGGTAAGGCGTAGCCGCCACCCGGCTTTTTATCGGCACCGGTTCCGGAGTTGCCCGGTGGCGCTGCGCTTACCGGGCCTACAAAACCTGAACGTAGGCCGGGTTAGGTGTTGCCGCCAACCGGCATTACATCGCGTATCGAATGCTAAAACGCTGCCGCCTGCGGTAAGCGTATACATCTTCAACATAGCCATTTTTAATACGGGTTTGTAGGCTGCGCCAGTAGTCGGCACGGAACAGGTCGTCATGCATCTCTTCAAACAACGGCCCGATGCGCGGGTCGGCGCACAGCCAGTGGCGAAACTCTTCGGGGAAAACATCGCCCGGAGAAACGCTGTACCACGGCTCGCTGGCCAGTTCATCCTCCGGATAACGAGCGGCTGGGATATCGCGGAAATTCACCTCGGTCATGTAGCAAATTTCATCGTAATCGTAGAACACCACGCGCCCGTGACGGGTTACACCGAAGTTTTTAAACAACATATCGCCGGGGAAAATATTGGCCGCCGCGAGCTGACGTATAGCGTTTCCGTACTCTTCAATTGCATCACGCAACGCCTGCCCGTCCACCTGCTCCAGCCAGATATTGAGCGGCACCATCCGTCGTTCAATATATAAATGGCTGATGGCAATTTTATCGCCCATATCGGTGATTTTGCCCGGTGCCTCCTGTAGCAGTAATGCCATCAGTGCCGGAGCGATCTGGCGTTTCTCCAGTACAAAATTTTCAAACTCCTGAGTGTCCGCCATACGTCCGACGCGATCGTGCTCTTTAACCAGCTGATAGCAGGCGCGGACGTGGGCTGCCGTCATCTCTTTCTGCGGGGCGAATTTATCTTTGATGACCTTAAAAACGCGATCAAAACCCGGCAGCGTAAACACCAGCATCACCATCCCGCGAATACCGGGAGCCTCGATGAACTGCTCGTCGGTGCTGGTGATGTAGCGTAGGTATTCACGATAGCTTTCCGTTTTCGCGTGTTTCTGACAGCCAATCGCCATATACAGTTCGGCAGTGGTTTTGACGGGCAGTAGCTCGCGCAGCCACTCAACCAGCGCGGCGGGATGCGGGGCATAGACCATAAAATAGGAGCGGGCGAAGCCGAAAACAATGCTCGCCTCAGCGCTGGTCGTCAGGCAGGCGTCGACGAAAAGCTCGCCGTCATCCGTGCGATGAATCGGTAGCAGAAAGGGGATCGTAGCCGTGGGCGTGGGCGTGATCAGTTTCCCGACCAACCAGGCCGCTTTATTACGGAAAAACAGCTCGTTAGCCACCTGCAAATGGCTGCGCTGGAGCACTTCTGCGCCGAAGGTTTCCGTCAGATGAGCGACGATGTAACCCACATCGCGCACCTTGTTTTGCCACGGCAGACGCAGGGGTAAATCTGAGAGCATTTTGCTTAACAGGCTTTCCCAGCCGTGCTCCGGAAAGAAATCCTTCGCCAACGGACGAGGAATTGTGCGAAATCGGCGCTCGGGCTGAGAGCTGAAAATAAATAACCGCTCAGGAGACAGCGAGCGGTGGTCAAATAACCGACAATAGACGGAGTTGAAAAAGCTCTCCGCAATTTCGAAGCGCGGGTAATCCGGCAACAGATGGGTGTAGTGTTCTTTCACGCGCAGCAGAAAATCGGCGTCGGGGCTTTTACCGTCGGTGATGCAGCGCAGCTGTTCCACCACCAGACCGACGTGATGGTCGTAAAGATGAATACGCTGCTTCATCGCCTGCTGAACGGCGTGCCAGTCGGCATGTTCAAAGCGCTGCTGCGCGCCGGAGGTCACTTCCAGAAAACGGCCATACTGCGCGTCAAAGCCCTGCAGGATGGTTTGTGCAATCAGTAACTCCAGGCCTCGCGACATGCATTTCCCCCATCATCATGCGGGTATCGCCGGATGGCGCATTCGCTTATCCGGCCTACGGACCCCTGTAGGCCCGGCAAGCAGAGCGCCGCCGGGCAATCAGATTCAGAATTGTGACTCTTCCGTCGAACCGGTCAGCGCAGTCACCGAGGACGCACCGCCCTGAATGATGGTGGTCACTTTGTCGAAGTAGCCCGTGCCCACTTCCTGCTGGTGAGAGGCGAAGGTGTAGCCCTCTTTGCTGGCCACAAATTCCGGCTGCTGTACTTTTTCCACATAGTGCTTCATGCCCTCGCCCTGCGCATAGGCGTGCGCCAGGTCGAACATGTTGAACCACATGCTGTGGATGCCCGCGAGGGTGATGAACTGGTATTTGTAGCCCATCTCTGACAGTTGCTGCTGGAAGCTGGCGATAGTTTTATCGTCCAGATTCTTCTGCCAGTTGAAGGACGGCGAGCAGTTGTAAGCCAGCAGTTTGCCCGGATATTTGGCATGAATCGCATCGGCAAAGCGTTTTGCCAGCGCCAGGTCCGGCGTGGAAGTTTCACACCACACCAGGTCGGCGTACGGCGCATAAGCCAGACCACGGCTGATGGCCTGCTCAATCCCCGCATGGGTACGATAGAACCCTTCGCTGGTGCGCTCGCCAGTGATGAATTCGCTATCATACGGATCGCAATCAGAGGTAATCAGATCCGCCGCATCCGCATCAGTACGGGCGATAACCAGCGTCGGCACACCCAGCACATCCGCCGCCAGACGCGCGGCAACCAGCTTCTGGATCGCTTCCTGCGTCGGGACCAGCACTTTACCGCCCATATGACCGCATTTCTTCACGGACGCCAGCTGATCTTCAAAGTGAACTGCCGCTGCACCGGCTTCAATCATGGATTTCATCAACTCAAAGGCATTCAGCACGCCGCCAAAGCCCGCTTCGGCATCGGCCACGATCGGCAGGAAATAATCCACGAAGCGCGGATCGTTCGGTTCGATTCCGGACGCCCACTGGATCTGATCCGCACGGCGGAAGGTGTTGTTGATCCGATCCACCACCGACGGCACCGAGTTAGCCGGATAAAGCGACTGGTCCGGATACATACTGGACGCCAGGTTGGCGTCAGCCGCCACCTGCCAGCCGGACAGATAAACCGCTTCGATACCTGCTTTCGCCTGCTGCAACGCCTGACCACCGGTCAAGGCACCGAGGCTGTTGATGTATCCTTTTTTCGATTCACCATGCAGCAGACGCCACATTTTCGCCGCACCAAGCTGCGCCAGCGTGCATTCCGGATTGACCGAACCACGCAGTTTCACCACTTCCTCTGCGCTGTACGGGCGGTTGATGCCTTCCCAGCGCGGTTGAGTCCACTCTTTTTGTAATTCTTCGATTTGTTGGGTACGGGTTTTCATGTGCAGATGCTCCATATTGTTATGTGGTGGGTTCAGGCCAGCAGGCGGTAGCCGGGCAGAGTTAAGAAATCAATCAGTTCGTCGGAAGTGGTGATTTGCTCCATCAGACGTGCGGCATCGTCAAAACGGCCGCTGCTGAAGCGGTGTTCGCCCAGCTCGTCCTGAATCACCAGCATCTCTTCGGCGAGCATCTGGCGGAACAGAGATTTGGTCACTGGTTTACCGTTGTTGAGCGCTTTCTGGTGGTGGATCCACTGCCAGATGGAGGTGCGGGAGATCTCCGCCGTGGCGGCGTCTTCCATCAGGCCGTAAATCGGGACGCAGCCATTGCCCGAGATCCAGGCCTCGATGTACTGAACCGCTACGCGAATATTGGCGCGCATACCGGCTTCGGTGCGTTCCCCCTCGCAGGGCGCCAGCAGCTGTTCAGCCGTAATCGGCGCATCGTCTTCTCGGGTAACGAACAGCTGATTTTTGTTATCACCCAGCACGCTGTTGAAGACCTCCATCGCCGTGTCTGCCAGGCCAGGATGGGCAACCCAGGTGCCATCGTGACCATTGCGGGCTTCCAGCTCTTTATCCGCCTTCACTTTGGTCAGGACCTGATTGTTGCGCTCGGCATCTTTACTCGGAATAAACGCCGCCATACCGCCCATCGCGAACGCACCGCGCTTGTGGCAGGTCTTGATCAGCAGCCGCGAATAGGCGCTGAGGAACGGTTTGTCCATAGTGACCGCCTGACGGTCAGGTAGTACGCGGTCCGGGTGATTTTTCAGGGTTTTGATGTAGCTGAAAATGTAATCCCAGCGTCCGCAGTTCAGGCCGACGATGTGGTCGCGCAGAGCGTGCAGGATTTCGTCCATCTGGAACACGGCCGGCAGTGTTTCGATCAGCAGGGTGGCTTTGATGGTGCCACGCGGCAGATTGAACCGATCTTCCGTATAGCTAAAGACTTCGCTCCACCACGCCGCTTCCTGCCATGACTGCGTTTTTGGCAGGTAGAAATAAGGACCGCTGCCTTTAGCCAGCAGGCTTTTGTGGTTATGGAAGAAGTAGAGGGCGAAATCAAACAGGCTGCCGGGAATGGCTTCGTTGCGCCATGTGACGTGTTTTTCCGGCAGATGCAGGCCGCGCACGCGGCAAATCAGGACCGCCGGATTGGGTTTGAGTTGATAGATTTTTCCGGCTTCGTTGGTATAGCTGATAGTTCCATTCACCGCATCGCGCAGGTTGATTTGCCCCTCGATCACTTTACGCCAGTCCGGCGCCAGCGAATCTTCGAAGTCGGCCATAAAGACTTTTACGTTGGCATTCATGGCGTTAATCACCATTTTGCGCTCGACCGGGCCGGTGATTTCGACGCGACGATCTTGTAAATCCTGCGGGATTCCACGAATATTCCACTCTGATTCACGAATGGAAGCGGTTTCCGAAATGAATCCTGGCAGCTTGCCGTTGTCGATTTCCTGCTGTTGCTGGATACGAGCGGCCAGCAATTTATTGCGCTTTGGTGCGAAGCGCGTCACCAGCTCAGTCAGAAACTCGACGGCATCTGGCGTTAAAACCTGCTGTTCCTGCTCACCATAAGGTTGGTTAAACGCCAGTTCATCGGCGGTCGTTGCCTGTTGATTCATCTCTCTGCTCCTCACCAAAGATCCAAAAAAGAGTCCCCCATCGCGAGCGAAAGATCGTTGCGTAGTTTTCGCTCAGCAGAATTAAGATTAACCATTATCATTTCGAAATCAAAAACAATTTCCATTTTAATTATAAAATACAAATATGTTATTGATTGTATTGAGATTAAAAATAGATCAATTGATGAGTTTGGTTTCGGAAATAAAAAAGGCACCCGAAGGTGCCTGTTCTGGAATGCTGAAACGCTTTAGGATCGCTTAGAGTAGAACATTACTCTAGCGTTGGATTCATGTGGCGCAGATCGTATGGCGTGATCTGGTAGACGTAATAGTTGAGCCAGTTGGTAAAGAGCAAATTCCCGTGACTGCGCCAGGACGCTCTGGGTGTGTTCTGTGGATCGTTTTTAGGGAAATAGTTGTAGGGAATTTCCGGGGTTAATCCCGCGTCTAAATCGCGGAAAAATTCGCTCGCGAGGGTGTGGGCGTCGTACTCGGGATGACCGGTGACAAAGGCGATACGTTTGTCTTTGCTGGCGAACAGATAGGCGTCACCATCCTCCGTCTCGGCCAGGATCTCCAAATCGGTGTAATCACGAATCAGTGCTGCCGGGAAATCCGCATAGCGCGAGTGAGGGGCGAGGAAAGAGTCGTCAAAACCGCGTGTCAGCAGCGCATGGGGATGAAGAATATGATGTTCATAGACACCAGAAAGCTTATCTGCGCGGGTTTGTTTAGGGATGCCGTAGAGAATATTCAGTGCCGCTTGTACCGCCCAACAGACAAAGAGTGTTGAGGTGACGTGATCTTTGGCCCATTCGAGAACCTGTTTGATCTGCGGCCAATAGGCCACATCGTTGAATTCCACCAGGCCAAGCGGCGCGCCTGTGACGATCAGGCCATCGTAATTATCATTACGGATATCTTCGAAGTTACAGTAGAAATTATTCAAATGTTCGGACGGGGTGTTGCGCGATTCACGGGCATCGATACGCAGCAGCTGAATGTCCACTTGTAGCGGCGAGTTAGAGAGCAAACGGAGAAACTGATTTTCCGTTTCGATCTTCTTAGGCATCAGATTGAGGATAAGAACCTTCAGAGGGCGAATTTCCTGACCTGTCGCGCGCGAGGCCTTCATCACGAAGACGTTTTCTTCACGCAAGAAATTGACGGCTGGTAGCTCGTCCTGCACCCTAATCGGCATAACCTTATATCCTCACAGCATACGTATAAACGTTTAGACATCCAGATAGCTGACAATAACCAGGATTCGCGCGAATGTCGAGTCTGGAAGAGGAAGGTGAGAAAGTTTCACGGAGGATTTTTGAGAAAGGACAAAAACGCAAAAAGGCCATCCTTCCGGATGACCTCTTCACTTAATTGATGCCTGGCAGTTCCCTACTCTCACATGGGGAGACCCCACACTACCATCGGCGCTACGG